>JBAPNE010000180.1:0-16494 GCA_049278975.1 Candidatus Kryptoniota bacterium | reverse complement strand
CTTTCATATAGCGTAACAACTCATTTATCATGGCTGCGATTCCAGGACCATAGCCGGGATCGACTCCAATTTTGTTACCGACATCATAGAAATTGGGATGATTCGCAAACATAGAATCCGTGTAAGGATTCATCCAGCCGCATGTGTAAATACTATCAAGACCATGTGCCGTATCATCCCACGCCGTTATGAAATTTGTAATAGCTGCCGGCATAAAATACACATTGTCATTAACTTGAATATTTCTTGCCAATTCAGCAGTTGTTATCCAATCTGATACCGATGTATCGATACCAAATGTACCAGCAATCGTTTTACTCAGAGTGTCGAGGTCGATGACAGCGCCAATACCCGGGGCCCAAATACGATCCCACCAGGGATACTCACCATTTGCCATGCCACCTGCGTATGCAGCATAGAAAATATTGTGTGCGACTGTCCAATTTGTCGCGTTCATGCTGAAGAAAGGATTCTTATAAACACCTACAACACTATTGTGTTCAAAATCGATATACCGGATATATGATGTTATGCCGACACATGCCACATATGCGTTCACGGCCAAAAATGTGCAATACTTCACGACCACGGTATCTTGAGACATTTTGCCGAGATCATTTCTAAACCTGATCGGCTCACCGGTATAATCGCTGCCCGGATTGACAAAATTTCTGAATTTGCAATTATAAATCAAGAGCTTGTCCCAATTCCCTGAGTAATCAATTCCAAACTGGCTCCATTGCTCAAACACAACGTTATTCAAATGCAATCTAATGCTGTCTCCAGTCACCGTGATTCCAAATCCGTCGCCCTCATTGATCGAATTGTCGAGAGCAATCCCGAGAAGGTATAAGTTTTCAATATCGACTTGCGAACCGCTTTTTGTAAAAGTGAATAGATGATCGTGTTGATTTTGGCCTTCCGTACCTGTTGGGTCAGGTTGAATGCATGGCGGCCTTCCGCCTGCTCCCAGCACACCTGTGATCGTAACGCTATGATTTATCACCACACCATTGATAAAAGTATAAGGTGTGTCTGTTGAAGCCAACTCATATACGGCATGGGGTGTGGCCTGAGCTTGATCATGGTTAATAACGCTGTCAAGCGAGATGCTTTCGGGCGTTGCGTAAATAACAAGCGTATCACTCTGGGCAGCCGAACGACCCGGCATCATAAAAACTATCACCATGGCTGCACATATAGTTAAATAGAAATTTTGTTTCATCTTATTTCTCCTTATGGTTGAATATGACCATATTACTTTTTACTTTTCCATTTCCTTCCGTTTAGTTTTCCGGAAAATGGTTCCATCTCCCGCAATCTCCTTCACTCGCGCCTTTGAAACACCTCGGCCATTTCTTTACCATCGCTTTGAGTTCTATATCTGCATGTTTTCAAAGTCAATCGAACGGAATTCTTGCTAAGAGACGGCATTTGAATATTACCATGGCACATGAACAGCTTATTACCTGGAAATTAAGTTAACATAACCGTCTCAATTGCGCAAGTGTTGTCTTGCGCAACTACTTGCATTCCTATCAGAAATGCCTTGACAATAATTAGACAACGCTTTAAAGTAGCGTAGTCGAGATCGTACGGATTTCATATTTATTCTGCAACAAAACACGAAGGGGGGTGTGTTCAAAGTGGGTGAGATTGCGACAAATCAGCGTGATTCAAAGAGTTGGAGAACTGGGGCGAATCTGATATTATTATGGCAACTTCGAATGAGACCTTCCTTGGGTATGCTGTTGCTCTTCTTCTTTCTTTTGCCGATCGTTCAAACTTATGGCAGGCCTGAACCCCATCAAAAATTAACAAGCACAACGAAGCTTGTCCTGCCGATTGATAGCACAACAAATGTCCTGTTTTATTATGGATCATGGAATGACGATTTGATTTTCAGGGCACAAGATTTCCGGGTAGTTGTTTTGGAACCATCCCAAATGAGTGCCGCCCAAATACAGAAATTGAGGGCCGGACATGACGGAATTTTAGGAACGAACGATGATGTCATTGTCATAGGGTATTTGTCAATTGGCGAAGATACCCGTGGTGATAGAACGGGCAATGGCTGCGGACCATGTTACTACAATTATGATAGCTCCAAAGTCATTTATGAAAACAAGGGATATGCATCGTGGTATGTGGATGACCGTGATCTCAATAGTTTGCCAGATGAGGATTCTCTTTGGGGAAGTTATTACGTCAATGGCGGGGACACCTTATGGTGGCAATTTTTAAAAACGAATTCGGACGGAACTGACGCCATTCTAGCTGCTAAAGGCTGCGATGGCTTGTTCCTTGATATGTTAGATACTGCTTCTCCATGGTATCCGTGGCCTTATCGTTGGGAAGTGGATGGCATGTCCGCATTGGTACAGTGGCTGCGGCAGATGTATCCTACAAAATATTTGATAGCGAACAGAGGACTGTTTTATTTCGATCCCACTTTGACGGATGCCTACGCTCATACCATACGTCCTTATATCGATGCTGACTTATACGAATCGTACTTTAACGGATCAGACAGCACGGACAGAGCATATTGGGCTGCAAAACTGAATACTGAAGGGCAAAAGCCGGATGGGTTTAAGGTGATGGCACTTGATTATTTTGATCCAAGTCAGACTTCCTCTATTAATCAGCAAATTCAAGAAGTCTTTTCATACAATTGGGGGGATTATATAAAAAGTTTTTCGTCGGACTCAATACGATATTATGTCTTTCACCGCAGTCTCACAAATCCGCCGACTTGGGATAGTCCCATTGGTGTAACGAATATTCAAGCATCGGATAAATCTGCTACGTTACAATGGGGAACATTGACCGATCCATCTTTGCCCTTAAAGTTTAATATTTATTATTCAATGAGCTTGCCCCTTGATACTTCAAGCGCTGTGGAACTGAAGGATGTGAATGCAGTTTATAACAGCAATACAAACCGCTACTCTTTCACTGTTACGGGATTGAATAACTTTACGACATACTATTTTCTGGTGCGAGCAGTGGACGCACGCGGCAATTTTGAAAAAAATTTTAGCGTGCTGTCGGCTACTCCTCCAAACAAAGGGTCGTCACAGATAATCATCGACGGAAATTTTAATGATTGGCAAGGAATAACTCCGCTCAATGCTCCTCCAAATCCCGCGCCTGGTTACTCCCCCGATTCGGATGCAGATTTTATTAACTTCTGGGCGACCAACGACACGAGCAATCTGTACTTAAGTTATCAGCTTGCAGGAATCATCGACCCATCAAAATATTACTACCATATCTTCATTGACGTCGATGATGATCTGGCCAACGGGAAAACAGGATACGTTTATAACGATAGCGCTTTGACTGGCGCCGAATATCTGATTGAAAACAGTTCGTTTGATAAGTATGATGGAACTGGGGGAGAAATCTGGTCATGGACAGCAAGTTCCGGCATGGAAAAAGCCGACAGTGCCGACAGAACAGAACTAAGCATTCCCTTGAATGTCCTTTTTCAAAATGATTCCAATAATATCGTTGCACTTTTTTTCCAAATTAATCAGGCATCGTCACCATATGCTACGATGGATGTAGCCCCGGAAAATTATAAAACGCAGTGCTACATTTATCAGATAAAAGGAACCGTGACTTCTGTAGGAAAACAAGGGCTCGCTTCTCCCTCGAGGTACTCACTTTCACAGAATTATCCAAATCCATTTAACCCTACAACGGACATTCAGTATGAATTGCCAAAGAGAGCAACCGTTAAGATCATGGTCTATGATGTCCTTGGTCAAAAGATATCAACAATAGTCAACGAAGTTCAAGATGCTGGAGCGCATGTCGTCAGATTCAACGGAGCAAATCTCTCCAGCGGAGTTTACTTTTATTTACTTCAAACAGAGAATTTCGTTTCTGTGAGAAAAATGTTGTTACTAAAATGAATGCTAAACAAGGCTTAGCATGATTAAAAGATGGTTACTAATGAAGGTCAGCATATCTTCCGCACTAATCAGAATTTCAGTCATTCAGTAAACAAAAATAATCCTGCCTTAACTGGTTGTGAGACTATTTCAGTTTATGGATTCACTCCAAACGTCATATCAGAAATTGCCTCTTAGCAAATCTGTGATTTGTCTATTAGACTTTGAAGACGTTCATTTCTGCGCTGCGGCTTTTTGAAGCAGACCGACTACTGTATCGCTAACAGTTTTGCTGTTGAACCGCGCCTCTATCCTTTTTCTACCGTTTGCGCCCATCTGGTATCTTAATTCACGGTTATCTCGAAGAATACGGATACGGTCAATAACAGATCCGATATTGTCTAGCGGCATCAGGTATCCGGTCTTCCCTTCCTCGACTATATCGGCAATTCCACCCACTGCGACTGCAACTACCGGTAATCCTGTCGCCATTGCTTCGAGCGATGCGATGGAAAAAGTATCAGCGCGAGTCGGCATCACAAAAATGTCCGCCTCATGAAGCAGCTTGACAATAAGATCAGTGTTTGGCGATATATTATCATACACAGTCAGATTGCTCAACGTCGGCCCACTATACGATTTAGTAATAAGGTTGAACTGGACATCCTGAAATTCCTGCATTGCTGCAATAGAGACAAGAATGTCGCCCCCCTTTCGAAGGAAATCTGCACCTACAAAAACTATATTGAAATTTTTCTTCAAGCGATCTTCTGTATTCCTGGCTGAAAAGGAAAATTTCTGAAGATTTATTCCCGGAGGCACCACAGTAATTTTCTCCGGCGGTATCTGATAATCGTCAATTAGGGAATCCCGAACTTTTGTGGAGAGGGGAAGCAGGTGAAAAGCCTTCCGGTAAACGCTGCGTGTTAAAATGTGTTTTACCTTCGCACTCAGGCTTTCCGGGTCAAAATATGGGTGGCCATACCAAAGTTCATTCTTCGCGTAAAACATCGGCGTACCATCCATGGCGATAACATACGGGACACGGCTTCGGAAACGTAAGAGCCCCATACATATAGTATGCTGGAAAAAATAAGCGGCGTCAAAAACGATCCCATTTTTTTTATACTTGCGAATACGCTGCGATGTAATGAAAGAGTTCCGAAACGTTCCAGGTATTAAAAAAGACCGTTTTTCTCCGTACGATGTTAATTTCTTTGGATCCATTTCTATACGCAACCAGCTTGATTCAACATCCTGTCTGCATTTTATCTCGTTCTCGAGGTTCTCCATGATGGTTGCGTTTCCACCTGCCATATAAGCGGCGAAGAGTAATCGTGTTTTTTTATTCGCGCTCATTATTCAGCACCGCTTCCGATTTATGAAATGTGTGCCAGCATACCAGTCCATACCGTTGCCCTGGATGAAGGGCTTCCGACAAATTATTATGAAACTGATCATGCGATATTGCTGTACTCTCCGGTTCATTATGAAGACGGCGCAACAGATTCAAATACATGGTTGAGCTGGTCTCCAATCGCTTGCCAGCTGTAAGATCGACTCACAACAGAATATGCCCGCTCCGCAAGCCGTGAGCGATATTCACTATCATCGAAAAGTCGAAGAACGGCTTCGCTGAATGCTTCCGGCGTATCCGCAAACAATGCAGACTCGCCGTCCCGAAGATCTATTCCTTCGCATCCTAATGAAGTGGATACGATCGGCTTCTTCATTGCAGACGCTTCAAGGGCTTTCAACCGGGTTCCTCCGCCAACCTGCAAAGGAATCACATAGACCTGAGCCTTAGCGATGTAGGGTCGAACGTCTTCTACTTGCCCAGTTACAATGATGTGGTCGTTTGCACGTTCCATTAAAGTTTTCGATGGCGCTGCACCAACTATAAAAATCTTTGCATCAGGAATCTTCTTGAGGATGAGAGGCAAAACATTATCTAGAAAATACAGAATCCCGCGATTGTTCGGCAGGTAATTCATCATGCCAGTGAACACCATGGTGTGCGGCAGCTCCTGCGTTTCTTGCGGGACGAAATAATTTAAATCTACGCCGTTAGGGATGACGCGGATAAATTTATCAGGAAGATCGCGCTCGAAAAGAGCCTTATCCCTTTCAGATGTAGTCAATATAATATCGGGCCTGCTGCATAATTCGATTTCATCCCGTTTCATCAGACGATATTGATCGTAAAAATATGCCCGCGACAGAATATTTTTTGCGCTCTGATATGAGCGGTAAAAGAGATCGTACTCGACGTTATGTGCGTCGATGACGCAGGGAATTGCGGCAGGCTTTCGGTAATCCAAGAGAGAAGGCGAACTCAAAAAGATAAGATCAAATTCATGTTGGCGGTAAATTTCATCAAGAGCATTCTGCATTCTCCGGCTCGCGGAAATTTGCAAGAGGCTTTTCCGAAGCAGCAACATCTTTATCCGCTTTAATAAGTTGATCCATTTCGGAGCGCCGCAATCGACATACGCGCTCCGGCAGCTTCGATCCCGGAAATACTCACGAATACTTGCTTCATCAGCCGCTGTACCATACGATGCAATCGTTACTTCGTGGTGTCTAGCCGCTTCTTCCAATAGATGGAATGTCCGACTTCGCACCCCGGATTGAGGAGGATAAGCAAGCGTATGAAACCCCATTAATATTTTCACAACTTATATTTCAATTTCTATTTTTAAATACGACCCGATGGTTTTTTATCGCCGAAGCTCAAGGACACTCTAGAAATAATCTAATGCAATGGACTATTTGAATCAATTTAGATCGCGAATCAACATCCTCGCGCCTGAGCTATTGGGAACGATTCATTTCCAACATTGTTGAATTTCACTTTCCGATATGGTGGTTTGCTGAGAAAGGCCCAAAATCATTTTTGAGAAAGACGCAGTCAACCTGAAGAAGATTTCCCTTTTGCCTGTCGTAGGTAACGGGATCGATCAATACCATTTTGTATCCGTGCGCCTCAAGAAAGGAAACAATTTCCGCCAATGGAGCCTCTCCATCATACATCGGGCTCAATGAAAGTTCTACTTGAACACCTTTGATGGCATTTAGAGATACAGTCCCTCCAAGAAGAACCTCTTTCTCAAAACCCTGAGTATCAATTTTTAAGAAGACTTTGTCGTCCCCGTGAACATAAATCGGATATTGAGAATCAAGGGTTCGGAGTGTCACTTGTTCATGCGCAGAAGTTTCGATCGCATCACCGGCAAATTCTTTTACGGCGGAAAGGGGTTTGAGCAAAGAACTATACACAGTGCTCCGAGCGACGTTTATTGTTCCGTCCACTTCATTTCGCCCGAGACCTATATTCACTGCGGTCCATTTATCTTCCCGCATGGCTTTTGATTTCAACTTTTCGTACGCTTCTTTTACAGGTTCGAACGAAACAATCCTTCCATTGTATCCCTGTGACCTGATGTACTCGGCAAACTGCCCTATATTGGCCCCTACATCAAATACGACATCGAAGTTGAACATAATCAGGACATCTTCCACATGTACCCTGGATTTTATTACTTCAAAACCAAATCGCTTAAACATTTTCTTCAAAAATGTTTTCACCCAATCCTCCATAGATATTTTGCCATCGTGCCCAACAATATAACATATTTAGAAACACTAAAATCATTCGATAGAAGTTCGTTCGGGTGGTGTGTTCGGTTTACAGACTGTTGTTCCATGTTAACAGAACAAAGCATCAATCTGCGAGACCCGAATCTGCCGACCTCGCCTTTCACCAAAATATCCTCAACCATGATGTTAACAATCTATTCACGCACTACATTTTTGCTGAATATACAGGTAAGGTTTTAAAATATTGTGTAGGTGACTCCTAACTGCAGCCCTTCCATTATCTGCGTAGTCAACGACTGCTGCTTTTGATAAACCAATTGAAAATTGAAATTCACGACGATGAACGAGTTCACCTTCGCTACAATTGTATTGTCCCATCTCACATCCCAGATGTCTAAATGATTGAACGTTGTGAAGAGTCTAAGACCACTCGTTAGAAGCATGTTATCGGCTATTTGTAATTTCGCGTGACTCATCGACTCGAGTCCCGTTTTCAACTCGAATGCCGTAGAGTCCTCGGTATAACGGCGAAATTTGTTCGCAAATATTTCCTGCGTCGCAAGTCCGAGCCGGGTCGTAAATGGTCCTAGCTTGTCGTAGCTGAATCCCACGCTCTGGGTCACATAGCCGGGATCGAAGAAATTTGCAATTAAGCTGTCTTTGTTGTTGTAGCCGTCCGTCAGCGTTGTAATAATCTCGTTGCTGAAGAACGGCTCCACCGCCCAACCAGCTTTATACAAAAGAACATTATCCAAAGAAAACTCGTTATCCGTCGTAATTGAGCTCTGGCCGCTTAGTTTCGTTGTTCCATAAGCTACTCTTACGTGGTTATTCAATCCCCACTCTTCACCTTTGTAATCATAACCGACATTGCCGGTTACGGTCCAGCTCAATGAATTAGAACCACCTTGTGTCCAATTGTTGAAAGCGATCTGGCTTACGTTTAACGCTGTCACCATGGTCGGGATCCACACGTTCACCGTATCACTCCGCAGAGTATCCGGTTTTGCGGTCTGCGCCATCAAGCCTGATTCAGCAAGGAGGCAGTTAGCGGATAAACATAAAATCATTAATAGACACTTACTCATAATTAGTCTCCATTTTGTATTTGACAGTTAAGGAAATTATCACACAAAAAAATAGAATTTACGTCAAGCAGTTCATATCTGGCCCTTGCGCGGAGCAGGAAAATCCTTTGCAGAGAAAAGAGCAATTCGGAAAATTCTCTTTTTCTGGGATCTAAAGTTGCGACGTGCAAAACGGACAGCGCAATGCTTTCATGGAGATGGTGGATTGACATTGCGGACACGTTTTTGTATTTGGCTCAACGGGCGGCGGTTCACGCTTTAACTTATTCATCATTTTGACTACAATGAATAGAGCGAACGCGACGATAATAAAGGAAATCACACTGTTGATAAAGAGGCCGTAGTTTAAGGTTGCAGCGCCAGCTTGTTTTGCCGCAGACAACGAGTTGTACGATCCTGAAGAAAGGTTAATGTATAAATTACTGAAATCCATTCCACCAAGTAGTTTTCCAAGAGGTGGAGTTATGATGTCATCGACCATGGACTTCACAACCGTTCCAAATGCAGCGCCAATGACAATGCCTATGGCCATATCCACGACATTGCCTTTGATTGCGAATTGCTTGAACTCTTCAGCTATTTTCATAAGGGTTCTCCATATTTACTTAGTTGGATAAGTCTTTTGTCAAAACAATTATGCCGTCCTTACAATCTAAGCCACGCCGATTCACCGACAGTTTTCTATTCTAAAGATGGGGCGCTGTAAGAAAGATATAATCGTCCAAGCCGATCCCCTTCTGAACCAGCACGCTCTTGGCTGGGATATTCTCTAAACCATCTTGCTGTCTCGCTTTCAAAAAATAATATAAATAATCCCAAGTCATTTTCCCACAATTATACTTTTTCTCCACCTTGACATTTTTCCTTTTCTTCCCAATCTACTCAAAACCATCTCCGATTCTCCCACGCTTTTTAGTCCATTATGTTTTCAAGGATAATGGTCACACTTACTCCCCCCAATTGCTCCATTAAGTCGGAACTTACCAGATGCCCGGTATGTTGGGGAAGGTACCACATCACTATTCCACGAGAGGACGGAGAGATGAAAAACAATTTTCGATACCTGTTTGTAGTAGTTTGCTTTTTTGCCAGCATGGATTCATTGCACGCACAGTGGGTTCGAACCAACCCCGCCTACGGTGGTAACATTCTTTCTCTTGTCATCTCAGGCACATACCTTTTTGCCGGGACTGGCGGCAGCGGCGTCTTTCTTTCCACCAATAGTGGTGCAAGTTGGACTCAAGTCGACACGGGTTTGACGAACAGCACCGTCAATGCTCTTGCCGCCTCTGGCCCAGATATCTTCGCCGGGACAGATGGAGGCGGCGTCTTCCTATCGACCAACAATGGCACAGATTGGGCTCAAGTCGACTCCGGATTAACGGATCCTTATATCTTAGCTCTTGCTGTCTCCGGCGCGAACCTTTTTGCCGGGACTTATGGTGGAGGGGTCTTTCTTTCCACCAATAGTGGTACAAGCTGGACTCAAGTCAACTCCGGGTTGACAAACAATAATGTAAATGCGTTTGCTGTTTCCAATCCGTACCTCTTTGCCGGAACAGATGGAGGCGTGTTTCTATCTACCGACAACGGCAAAAGTTGGACTCAAGTCAACTCAAGCCTGGGCAATAATACAGTTAACGCCCTTGCTATCTCCGGCCCTTACCTCTTTGCCGGGACTGGCGGAGGAGTCTTTCTTTCCACCAACAGCGGCACCAATTGGGCTGCTGTTAATTCAGGATTGACGAGCAGTAACATCCTTGCTCTTGCTTTCTCGGGCGCGAATATTTTAGCCGGCACAAATGCCGGCGACATTTTCCTTTCAACTAATAATGGTACAAGCTGGAGTAGTGCTGCCTCCGGATTGTACTCCAATGTGACTGCTCTCGCCGTTTATGGCCCGGATATTTTTGCCGGGACTGACGGCAACGGGGTTTTCCTCTCCACAAATAGCGGCACAGACTGGAATGATGCCAGTGCAGGTTTGACATTTCCGTTTGTCTATTCTTTTGCCGCCTCCGGCTCCAATCTCTTTGCCGGTGTTTACGGGCGAGGAGTTTTTCTATCCACCAACGACGGGACAAAATGGACGGCAGCCAACACCGGGTTGACTGAAACTTTTGTCGAAGCACTTAGCTTTTCGGGCGCGAATCTTTTCGCAGCGACCGGGGGCGGCGTTTTCCGATCGACAAACACTGGGACAACCTGGGTCAACAGCGGGCCGCTGAATATTGCGATCCTTGGCCTCGGCGTTTTGGGCACAAATCTATTCGCCGGTGGCGAGGGCAAAATCTACCGGTCCACCAATAATGGTTCAAACTGGATCGCTGTCGATTCAGGCTTTGGCAACTATTATGTTCGTGCTTTTGCCGTTTCCGGCTCAGATCTCTTTGCCGGGACAGATGGCGATGGCGTCCTTCTGTCTGTCGACAACGGCACAAGCTGGAACGAATACAACTCAGGCCTGACAACAAGTGCTATCCGTTCCCTTGCAGTTCTCGGCAACAGCATATTTGCTGGCACATACGGCGGCGGCGTTTTCCATCGTACCATTAGTTCCCTTACAGCTACAAGTTGGATTGCGGTTAATTCAGGATTGTCGGATGATTATATCTATTCCCTTGCCGTTTATGGCCCGGATCTCTTTGCAGGTACTTACAACAGCGGCGTATTTCTATCGACCGACAATGGCACAAGCTGGACGGCGGTCAATTCGGGTTTGACTGATACTACTGTCTATTGCCTAACGGCATCCGGCTCGTACCTCTTTGCCGGCACAGGGAACGGCATCTGGAGGAGATCTCTTTCTGAGATGGTTACTGGAGTCACGGATTATCATGATGGAGTCCCTGGTAGGTTTGCGCTTAATCAGAATTATCCGAACCCTTTCAACCCGACTACAACTATCAGCTATGAGCTATCAGCTAACAGCTTCGTTACCTTGAAGGTTTATGACATACTTGGCAGAGAAGTGGCAACTCTTGTGAATGAAAAAGAAAACGCCGGAAGCTACGCAGCGAAATTTGACGGAAGCAGGCTTGCGAGTGGAGTGTATTTGTACCGACTCACGGCCGGGAGCTTTGTCAGCGAAAAGAAGCTAGTGGTGCTGAAGTGACGTGGCACATCGGACAATTTCATTGCTAAGATTATTTGTCGATGCATCAGTATCATTCGATAACAACTAAAACGGAGAAGGTTATATGAAGAAGCTACTGCCTATTATTGTTTTGATTTGTATTCTTGCGGGTGGGAATTCCTTGCAGGCGCAGTGGGTCCAGACAAGCGGAATATCGGGTCAAAACATTTCTTGCTTCACCGCCTCTAGTGGAGAGCTATATGCAGGAACCCTCGGGTCGGGGATTTTTTATTCCTATAATAATGGCGCAACGTGGACCCCGCTTAGCCCACAGCCTACAAATGAAAACGTCCACGCCCTTGCCATTTCGGGAGGGGCGCTTTTTGCCGGAACTACAACCGGCGTATATAAATTATCAAGCGGCGGCTGGGTTGCGGTCAACACAGGTTTTAGAGATACCACCGTCAACACACTTCTCACCCAGGGTAACGGTCTTCTTGCCGGAACGAGCGGCGGCGGAGTATACGTTTCCACTGATGAGGGGACAACATGGTCGACAATGAACAGCGGCCTTGGAAATTTTTATGTAACCTCGCTTGTTGTCACCAGCAATCCTCATAATTTTAGCGGGATTGAAATCTATGCCGCAACGTACGATGGACTTTATTATACCACCAGCCTTCCCGGCAGCTGGACATTAATAAGACCGGTCCTAATAGACATGTCTTCTTTTGCGGCGCTTGGCCAGAATCTATTCGGCGGAACCTTGTTTTCAGGGATTTCCCTTTCTACTGACGACGGGGCAACATGGACAACGATGAATTCCGGTCTGCCTAACCTGAATGTGCAGTGTCTTGCAACGAGCGGAGGGAATTTATTTGCGGGCACGACTGGTGGTGTGTTTGTTCTCATGAACAATGCCGACGCGAATCAATGGGTCCCGCAAAATTCCGGATTAACAAATTTGAACATATCGAGCCTTTTCGTTAGCAGTGGTGTTCTCCTGGCCGGAACCACTACCGGAGTGTGGACATACCAGCTGTCCATATTTCCACAGCTGACCTCCGTTGAAGACGTACCGTTCGATCAAGGCGGATTTGTCAATCTCATTTGGAAGGCTTCATCTCTCGATACGAATACGATATATTTTTCCAGTTATAGTATATGGCGCGCAATACCGCAGAACTCGTCTCAGAATCTTGTCGCCTTTAGACCTATTAGCATAGTGGAGAGGCCGTCTACCGCAAAGAGTATTCGGAATATAACCACGGCAGAGGGCACATTTGCGTTCCAATGGATCGCGAACGAACAGGCACACCGATTGAGCACATACTCCTACGATGCTCCGACGCTTTACGATTCGATGGCTGGCACTAACGGCATCGAATACTTCATGGTGTCTGCTGAAACATACAATGAAAACATTTTTTATGACTCGAATATAGATAGCGGATACTCAGTCGACAATCTCGCGCCTGTCGCACCTGTGGGAGTGGCGGCAGTGTTCTCCGCCGGCAATGTCGTACTTCATTGGATGCCGAACGTCGAACCGGATTTGAAAAATTATCAGGTCTATCGGAGCGATTCAACAATTTCGACTCCGAAATTGATGACTCCATATGCTACAACAATGGACACACTTTTCAATGATGCAAACCCTCTTTCAGGAAAGACCGCATATTATGTCATCTGTGCTCAAGACATTCATGGCAATCTAAGTTCTCCTAGCAACGAAGTAGCGTTCACTCCCACCGGTGTTCACAACCAGCAAGGTAACACACCGACAATATTCGACCTTAACCAGAATTATCCAAACCCATTCAACCCGAGCACAACGATCAATTATCAATTACCGGCAACCCGCTTCGTTACTTTGAAAGTGTACGACGTACTCGGCAGAGAAGTGGCGACACTTGTGAATGAAAAAGAAAATGCCGGAAGCTACGCAGTGAAATTTGATGGCAGCAGACTCGCGAGTGGAGTTTATTTCTATCAGCTTCAAGCTGAGAATTTCTCGCAGACCAAGAAGTTGATATTGTTGAAGTAAAGTCCGTTAAGTTGTGTTTCATATGTGGAATCATGATGCGAGAAATACGTACAAAAATTCTCAACCTATTGAACGAAGTTGGTCGTTTTACAGCACGCTCCCAAGCTAGGGGCATATTGTGCCTATTGATTTGCTTGGTCGCGTACAAAGAGGCATCTGCGACCATCCCCTCTCCGCAGGTAGTCATAAGTGGTCTTCCTCAAGTGATTTCCACATCCCCCTTTAGTTACTATGTTGACCTTAGCCGGGAGTTGATGTTCAGCGACGTAAAGGACAAGACTTTCTCAGGTCAAGCAGGCGGACTCTCATTGGCAACAAACAGGTACAGTACGCACGCTTATTATTGGATGAAATTCGCTCTTGATAATCTGGACTCCCTCGCTGTCACAGCCTATCTTGACGCCGGTTATTTCAGTGTCGTAAGTGTCTATGAAATCCAAAAAGAGAATATTGCGATTCAATACGGAGGGTTTGCCCTTAGAAAAGACCTCACTGTTTCCTTTCCTGAATTAAATACTGTCAGACTTCTTATCCCTCCGCATACCACAATCCAATATTTTATCTGTGCGTATTCGTCACCGGATTACGGGGCCGGGTTTGACCATGTGAACGTATCCAGCAAGGAGTCTCTTTACGCTGCTTTCTATCATAGCTATTATGAGAATAGAACTTTTCGTTTCCTTCAGATCCTGTTCTTTGGGTTTATGCTTTCCCAAATGCTTTACGTCGCTTTTTCCCGACTCATCGGGATCAAAAGGAAAGAGTACCTCTTCTATCTTTTCTATCTGATCCTGGTAACGGCATATTACCTGCTAAGGTATAATAGAGATGTGGGTATCTACTGGCCTTTTGAATTTTATCCATCAATACGAGTATACTTCAAATCGGTTTTTCTCGTACTGCCATATCTCTTCTATTTAAAGTTTGCGCGTTATTTCCTCGACCTGGCCGATCTGGACAAAAAGATTTTCAGAAGGTTTATTCATCTGGAACGCTTTATAATAGTCTATGTGGTCGTGGACACAATGTTGCGGTTTGTACTGCCCGTCCCCGACGATCTGAATGGCGTTCTGATGGTCGCCATCTTAGGCATATTTGCCTATTGTCTAATTCTGATTTTCCAATTGATGAGCCACAAGAGAGTGCTGGTAAACCTCATCCTATCAGGCAGTCTGGTTGCCGCCTTGGGCGGAGGAATTGGGATTTTGATTACCTTCTTCCAATTCGACATCGGTATTTTGCACTCTAATTTGAACAGCCTTATCAGCGGACAGGTAGGTATCGTCATAGAAACTATCATTTTTACTACATCACTCAGTTATAAAACACGTATGATGGAAATTGAAAAAGTAGAGGACCAGAAAAAGCTGATCGCACAGATGGAAGAAAATGCGGAATTGAAAGAGAAGATGGAACAGACCAGAAATAAAATCGCCCAGGATCTCCATGATGACATAGGATCAACTTTGAGCTCCATCTTATTGTTGAGCAACGCCGCCAAGTCAAAAATCCACACTGGAGCCAGAGAG
The DNA here is from genome assembly GCA_049278975.1 of Candidatus Kryptoniota bacterium. GTDB lineage: Bacteria > Bacteroidota > Ignavibacteria > Kryptoniales > JAKASW01 > JAKASW01. The sequence goes on along the minus strand of JBAPNE010000180.1, from coordinate 1,252 downwards.
GCACGCGAGATTTTCGGCAAGCTCAGCGAGATAGCCGGTACTATGATGGACGAAATGAGCGATATCATCTGGGCCATAACCCCCCGAAACGACAGCATGGACCAAATCCTTGAACGCATGCGTTACTATGCGGCCCCCCTTACGCTTGCAAGGAACATGCAATTCCACTTTGAGGCAGATGAAGATATTCGGCATCTTTATCTCAACATGGAGAAGAGGAAGAGCTTATTTCTCATCTTCAAGGAAAGTGTTATAAACGCTTTGAAATATTCGGAGGGGACGACCCTTTGTATAAGGTTTTACCGCTCGGACAGCTGCCTGCACATGCTTGTCGAGGATGATGGAAAGGGATTTTCCCATATTTCAGAAGTTGGCAACGGGCTAGGTAATATGAAGACAAGAGCGGAAAACGCGGGAGGAGAGGTGGCGATCAACTCCTCGGTAAATGCCGGCACTGTAGTTCATTTAAGATTCCCGTTGTAGAATCATATCTTCATCCGATAGCAAATAAGAAGAAAAGTTTGGAAACTGGTGACACAAGGCGATCATGGATGTTTAATAACCTTTATTCGATCACTATACCGTTTGGGAAAGGCATTATTCTATTTGAAAAGCAGACATGTACGTTATGTCCCGTGTTTGCCACGGGCAACCGGTGTAATGGTTTAACACTGAGGTCATATGAACTTTGATTCTTCTATCGTCCGAGTAGCTCTTATTGAAGACAACGCAACTTTCCGCAGCTCGGTCGAAGAAATCTTGAATGAATCCAGTCAGATTAAGGTCGTGTCATCCTTGGATAGCTGCAATCAGATCGTACCGGAGTACAAACTTGGCCGGCCTGATATAGCTCTTGTCGATATCGGTCTCAGAAATAATGAGTCGGGGATTGATTGCGCGCGCGTTATTCACAACTATTTCCCTGAAACGAGAATCATGATGTTCACAGTGTTCGAAGACGATGATAAGATTTTCGACTCCATTTGCGCAGGAGCCTCCGGTTACCTGCTGAAGAAGACTCCGCCGGAGGAGATTATCAGGGCATTAATCACACTTTACGAAGGAGGCGCACCCATGACGCCTTCCATAGCCAACCGCACATTAGAGTTATTTCGGGACAAGATTCGTCCTTCACAAACCGAGTGGGGATTAACCCCGCGAGAGAAAGAAATTCTTGAATATCTTGCCGAAGGAAACACATATCAGAGAATTGCCTCGAAATTATTCATCAGCATAAGCACTGTAAGAACCC
>JBAPNE010000179.1:0-10147 GCA_049278975.1 Candidatus Kryptoniota bacterium | reverse complement strand
ACTTTTTTGACGACCCGATAAATTTTCTTTAACTCTTCCATTAAGTTCGTCTTGGTGTGAAGTCTGCCTGCGGTATCGATCAAGACCACATCAACGCCTCGAGCTTTTGCCGCGCTCACGGCATCGTAAGCCACTGCGCCGGGATCTGTACCGGGCTGCTGTTGAATAATTTCTACCCCAGCGCGATCCGCCCAAATTTTCAACTGTTCGTTCGCGGCAGCGCGAAAAGTATCGGCGGCGGCGATCAAAACTTTCTTACCATCATTCTTAAAATTGTATGCTAATTTGCCGACAGTGGTTGTCTTACCAACTCCGTTGACTCCAACGATCATAATCACACGCGGCTTTGGATTCGTTTGCCCGGCATCATTGTTCCGCTCACTTCCTGCGAGCGGGATCTCCGACAAACATTTTTCGATCTCTTCTTTCAAAAGGCTTTTCAGCATTTGAAAATCTTCATAGCCATTGGCTTTCACTCGTGCGCGTATGTCGCCGATTATTTTTTCGGTTGCTTCAAATCCGATATCACTCGCAAGCAAAATTTCTTCGATACCACCGATCACTTGATCGTCGATTTTTGTTTTCCCGGAAATCACCTTCGAAATTTTATCGACAAAATTGGAACGAGTCCTGGAAAGCCCGTCACTTATTTTCTTGAACCGATCAAGCAATCCCATTTTTTCCCATGTGCTTTTGATAAACCCCGATGTAAACTGCAAGCGAGACGAAAAGGAATAGCGTGCTCAAGTAAAGGAAAAAAGTTTTGACAAAACCAAGCGCATCAATTCTCATAGCCGCAAAAATAATATACGCCGCAACAAAAGCAATCGTGAATTTACCTGTCCAAACAGATTGCACAACCACTTTTCGGCGGCTTATTATTAGCGAGCTGCCAATCAAAATTAATATATCGCGAAGCGCAACGAGAACTGCGTACCATAAAGGAATGTCTCCAACAAAAACAAGTACAACTACCGCTGTGACAGCACAAATTTTGTCTGCTACTGGATCGAGGAGCCTGCCGAAATCAGTTTCCTGATTCAAAGCACGCGCTATTAATCCATCGAAGAAATCAGTCGCCGCGGCAGCTAACATCAGAACTAAAACCGTGATCCTAGGCCCGCTGCCACCCTTAAAGATAAGTGCAATGAAAGGTACCAAAAGGACAATGCGGCTTATGCTTAGAATATTTGAGATTGTCCAACGTGGCTCAATTTTTAGTCCGGGCCCCGGAGTTTGGATTCCAGATGCCGGACTCTGAAATTCCGTTTCTGATTGTGGAACGCCCCGAAGAGAATGCACCGATCAGCCTTCACACTTTTGTTTCATTTATGCTTGCTTCAAACTCTTCTTTACTATTGAGTTCGACTTCGGTCGGATAGTTTCCGCTGAAACAAGCTGTGCAGTAATCCTTTCGCTCGTTACGCGGAACAGAGCCCAATAATTTTTCCAAAGACAAATATGAAAGAGAATCGACATTTAACTCTTTTCTCATGCGCTCAATGTCGCCATCGAATTGGTTGGCGAACAACTCATGCCCGGACGGGAAATCCATACCGTAAAAACACGGGTGCATGATCGGCGGCGAACTTACTCTGAAGTGAACCTCCGATGGTTCAGCTTCACGAATCAATTTCACAAGCTGCTTGCTGGTGGTTCCGCGAACGATTGAGTCATCCACAATCACGACTTTTCTTCCCTTCAGAACCCCTTTCACCGTATTGAATTTCATCTTGACTTTCAGGTCGCGTGTATCCTGGTTTGGCTGGATGAAAGTTCTCCCGATATAATGGCTTCTTATCAAGCCGATCTCGAACTTTGCTTTTATTCCCATTTTTGTACTTTGAGAAACGTAGCCAAGAGTTGCAGTGTTCGATGAATCAGGCACGCTGATGATGACCAACTTCTCGTCTTCGTCATTCTCGACCGGAGATTCTTCGGCGAGGGCTTTGCCGATCTTGCGCCTGACTTTGTCAACGCTCTCACCATAAATCTTGCTGTCGGGACGTGAAAAATAAATATATTCAAAAATGCAATGGCGTGATTTCTTGGGAATGTTAGGGAGAAAGACAGATCGCACTTCAGAATTTCTAATGGCATCATCGTCGATGACAATAATTTCTCCCGGTTCGATGTCGCGCAAATACTCTGCTCCAATAACATCAAACGCACACGTTTCGGAAGCAGCAATGAACGAATCACCCAGCTTTCCGAGTGCAAGTGGACGAAATCCATACGGGTCTCGTGCCACGATAAGTTGATTGTCCGTGAGAATGACAAGCGAGAATGCTCCGCGAATAGCTTGCAATGCCTCGTAAACCTGATCGATCACCGTCTCTTCCTGGCTGCGAGCAATAAGATGCAGAATTATTTCGGTGTCTGTAGTTGTCTGGAAAAGTGTACCACCTTCCGTCAGCTCGTCGCGCAGCCTGTGGGAATTCGTAAGATTGCCGTTGTGGGCGATCGCAAGGTTTCCTTTCCGATAATTAACAACAATCGGTTGAACATTTTTGCGACTCTCGGCAGAACCAGTGGTCGAATAACGATCGTGCCCGATTCCTGCATTGCCTTTCAGAACGTCATGTAGGATTTTTTCGTCCTTAAAAACATGTGCAACGAGACCGGTGTTCTTATGTACATTGAAGAAAACTTTTTCTCCAACCCTTTCCCGCGTGACTATCCCCGCCGCTTCCTGGCCACGATGCTGAAGCGCGTTTAGACCGTAATAAATGTAGCTCGAAGCGTTCTCAGCACCATAAACTCCAACGATGCCACAAAATGTTTTCGGCTTTTCGATTTTCAGTGTTATGTCATCCATCCCTATTGCAGTCCGCGCTCCCTCATTAAGGAAACGATAAAAAATTTATAATTGATGATTTACAATCTACCAAATTTATTTTTCTCTACTTAGAATCTTACCGCTTGCAAATTAAGAAAGAAGGGAAAGGAAAACAAACCGCAGAGGAGTGCGGTTAAGATCAGTCCGCACTTTTTAAAACCACGTGTAAATAAATGATGCGAACGCTGGACCTTGCTGAGCACGATTAACAATCATAGGAAAAAGCCAAGAAACTATTTTGCACCTCCCCTTAATTTGCAATCGCAGGCGCAGCTATCGCCGATGGCTTCTCCTCTTTCTTGATGGTACGCAACGCGATGCTCAATACATCGTTCATCTCGTCCACGAATTTAAACTTCACTTGCTCGCGGACATGAGCCGGGACCTCTTCCAGGTCGAATTCATTTTTCTTCGGAAGTATGATTGTCTTGATGCCTGAACGAACTGCTGCGATTACTTTTTCTTTCACTCCACCAATCGGTAGGACTGCACCGCGCAGTGTGATCTCACCGGTCATCGCAAGATCGTTTCTGACGAGCCGCCCTGTCAAAAGCGAAACCAACGCCGTCAGCATCGTTACCCCAGCAGATGGACCATCTTTCGGAACGGCGCCCGCCGGAACGTGGACGTGGATGTCATACTTTTCGCGAAAGTCCGGTTCAATACCTAAAGCTTCAGCATTCGAGCCGATAAAACTCATCGCAGCTTGAGCAGACTCTTTCATAACATCGCCAAGCTGACCCGTCAAAATTAAATTTCCTTTCCCTTTCATCTTTGTCGCTTCAATAAAAAGGATGTCGCCTCCGACGGGTGTCCAGGCTAAGCCGGTTGCGATCCCCGGCCTGTTTATTCTTTCGGAAACTTCCGTATAGAATTTCTGGTGGCCAAGATATTTCACGACGGCCCCGTTATCAATAACGAATTGCTTCTTCGCCCCTGCGGCAACTCCCATTGCAACGCCGCGGCACACATCGGCAATTTTCCGTTCGAGATTTCTCACGCCTGCCTCTTTTGTGTACGCCGAAATGATTAGATGGAGCGCATCATCGGTAAACTTTATCTGTTTCTCTTTCAATCCATGTTCTTTCTGCTGCTTCGGAACGAGAAAATTTTTGGCAATGTGAAGCTTCTCATCCTCGACATAGCTCGGAATCTCAATGATTTCCATTCTGTCTCGAAGTGCCGGCGGAATTGGTTCTATCATGTTTCCGGTTGCGATAAATAACACTTTCGATAAATCGAACGGCAGCTCTATATAATGGTCGCTGAAAGAAAAATTTTGTTCCGGATCAAGGACCTCGAGTAGCGCACTTGCTGGATCCCCGCGGAAATCCATCCCGATCTTGTCAACTTCGTCCAGCATAAAAACCGGATTATTCGAGCCGGCTTTCTTAATTCCCTGGACTATTCTTCCCGGCAAGGCTCCGATATAAGTTCTCCTATGTCCACGAATTTCCGCTTCATCATGGACTCCACCAAGCGACATCCGCACAAATTTTCTTCCGAGCGCATTCGCGATCGATTTACCAAGACTCGTCTTTCCAACTCCTGGCGGCCCGACGAAACATAAAATGGGCCCCCTCATGTCGTTTTTCAATTTGCGAACGGCGAGATATTCTAGAATCCTTTTCTTGACTTTCTCCAGTCCGTAGTGATCTTTTTCAAGAGATTTTTCGGCGGCTTTTATGTCAAGATTATCTTGCGTCGACACACTCCATGGAATGTCGAGAAGCCAATCGAGATAAGTGCGCGCGACGGTATATTCCGCACTCGACGGGTGCATTCTTTGCAGCCTATCGAGTTCTTTCTGAGCGGTTTTCTTCACTTCCTCCGGAAAATTTCCTTCTTCTATTCGTTTCTTAAGCTCATTTATCTCAACATTCTCATCGTCTTCGCCAAGCTCATGTTTGATCGCCTTCATCTGCTCGCGCAAGAAATAGTCACGCTGGCTCTTATTGATTTCATCCTGGACTTCAGTTTGGATTTTGTTGCCTAACTCGAGACGCTGTACCAGTTTGCTCAAATACAAATTGGCTTTCTTTAACCTCTCATAAACATTAAGTTCTTCAAGAACTTCCTGCTTCTCTTTAACCGGAATATTTATGAGCCACATTGCCATGTCGGCGACTTGACTCGGATCATCAGTATTAAGAATCAGGCTAAGGTGTTCCGGCGTAAGATCGGGCGCAAGATCGACAGCCTTCTTGAAACCATTTTTTATGGCTCCAATTAATGCTTCGATTTCTATACTCTCGCTTTTTTGCTCATCGACCCTCTGCACAAAGCCCTTCATGTAAGGTTCTTGTTGGACCAGATTAAAAATCTGTGCGCGATACAACCCTTGGACAAAAACGCTTTTTGAACCGTCAGGCAAATTATATACCTTCAGGATTCGTGCTATCGTACCGAACTTATGAATATCATCGGGAGTAGGACGTTCAGTGTTTGGGTCTTGCTGTGCCACGATGAGAATCGGAAGGTCATCTCGGAATGCCTCATCTACCAATTGTATTGTACTTTTTCGGCTGACGGACAATGGCATCATTTGCCGTGGGAAAAAAACTGAATTACGAAGCGGCATTATCGGAAGGATTTCCTGATTGTAAAGTTTGCCCGGGTCTTCCGTTACTATCTGTTCCACTTTCTCGAATTCATTTTCGCGCGCGGAATCTTCAATTTTAGACATTTTATTCTCCTCTCAAGAAATTCTCATGACGATGTCGGTCAATTCTTCTTTTTGTCTTTGCATGTCAACAATTACCACGTTCAATAATTTCAATACGTCTGCGTCAGTAATCATATTCTTCTGATGCATCAGAGTATCACATCTGGTTGAATGTTCCTCCATATCCTCGACTAACCTTCTAACATTCTCTCGGAAATCCTCTGCAGAATGATTCCGTTCAGAAACTTCCCGGCCCTCTAAATTGATTTGTGCACCTTGTCCGCTCAACTCGATTATTTTTGTGCGAAAAATCTCCGCTTGACTTCTCATTTCATCCGAAATGCTTTTAACGCGATCAACCAAAAACGGATATGGAATCCATTTTGAATGCGAGGATAGATTCGCGGCAATCTTATTCGCCGCCGCACAATCTTCAGCGAGAAATTCGATGCTCCTTTTTTGTTCTCTGGATAATGTTGAGTCCTTAAAGATTCTTTCAAAAAAACCTACTCGATGGTCATTTTTTCGAATACTTGTTTGCTGTACCATTACATTCCTTTGTTAAAAATACAATAAGGTTAAGCTTTCAAAAACGTAGGTCGACCGTCTAGGCCGACCTACTTATAATTTCCTAAGCCGCCTTCACTTCGATTTCTTTCGGCGTTGTCTCTTCGGCTTTTGGCAAAATTATCGTAAGTATGCCATCTTTGTAAGCCGCATCGATTTTGTCGCTCTTAACGCCGATCGGTAAAGTGAACGACCTTTCGAAGCTGCCGTACGACCGTTCGACGCGATGGAAATTCTTCTCGTTTTCCTCTTTTTCCTGTTTCTTTTCACCTTTGATTGTCAGGACGTTCTCATTTAAGGTGATCTTGACATCACTTCTGTTGACGCCGGGCAGTTCAGCTTTGATAACATAAGCTTCTTTATTCTCAATCACATCTGTCCGCGGCGACCATGATGCCACGAAATTTCCGGTTCCATCAACGTCTGCGAAAAGACTGCCGAACAAATGACCGACTTCTCGCTGCATGTTCACCAGATCTCTGAACGGTGTCCATGCCGAGATTTCTCTCTCTGGTTTGAATCTAATAAGTGTCATAATCATTTCTCCTTTTTTGTTCTCGTATCGAAATAATGTCAAGCATCGTGCCGACAAAAATCTCAATAAAAGGAGAATTTGATCCATGACGATCCATTCTTTATTTATAACGCAGACAAATTAGAACGAAGATGCGACATTATTAGAAAAATTTCTGCCTCATGAATGTCAAATTGTCAAGACGATTCACTTTCGCAACGAGATAATATTTCTCTCAATATCCCAACGCCTTCAACATGATTCCCGAAACAAAACGATTACCATCATCAGTTAAATGGACGCCGTCAACAGTCAGAATACCTTCATGTTCATCTTTCGGATTGTGCTGCATCAGGTATTCAATGAATAGCCTGTGCAAATCGCACAATCGTGTTCCAGTATCTCGAGCGACTTTACGGCTGATCTCTGCGTACTCGTTCAGCATTTGGTCCTGCGGATTCTCACCATTCGCTTTTTCTCCGATGACGCTTGGCGTGCAAAGAATTACCTTTGCTCCCGCAGCGTGACATCTCGAAATAATATCGCGCAGCCCTGATTCGTAATCTTCCTTCGATGTTCCCTTCAATCCTGGCATAGAAAAATGCCACACGTCGTTGATGCCGATATAAATAACAACAACGGTCGGGTTCTTCGACAACACATCACGTTCAAGACGTAGCTGTAAATCAGTTACCTTGTTCCCGCTTACACCGGCATTAATAACTTCCGGAGCTTTCGGTCCATATTTTTCCTTCAACGCATCGGCAACAAGTGTTACGTAACCGGTAGGCTGGCCTCCCAACTCGGTGATTGAGTCCCCGAGAAAAACAATTCGTTCAGGATGCTGAACGGCAATCTGGTGTGTCGAGACACACCCGGCAAAAAGGAAGGCAACGATAAGCAACGCTTTAATCGATTTCATTCTTATCCTTTCAATTAAAAAAATTTTGAGCTGCTGTCTTGAGAAAAATCATAATCTCAGATTTCCGGATAACTCAAAAATAATTTTCCCCATTTTGTCGTTTTTCGGATCTTATCTTGAATCCCTTTTCCTTTTGATGGCCACCAAAAATAATCATGGTAAAAGAAACTACCAAAAACAAACGCATAGACGATCGGAGTTCTGAAGAGTAGTTTCTGGAATATTTTCATCGGAGAAAACCAGAAGACGTCCCCGACTCTGCTCGCAGCATTGTCGCCAACATAGAAATGCAAATTCACTTTGCTTACATCCTCGCCGACAATTTCAATGTCGCGCGGATCGCCGACGCCAAGCTTCGCCTCATGGGCAAGTCTAATATATTTTATTCCCATCGGATCGAAACCCATCATCTTTGCAGACACCGCATCGATGGCAACCTGATCCGAGCTCGCGAGAATAAAATCTGTTTCAACAGGTACCATGGTGCGTGGACCAGGACCGTTGCCGGCAATCGTTCCGTCCATTGCCGCGAAAATTCCCGCGTGAATTTCCTTTTGAATCGCAAGCAAATCGACAAGCGTTTCGTGAATCCATGAATGCGTGTAATGCCGCCGTGTGTTGAGCAGCCCCCCGAACGCATTTTTCATCGCGCCTGTCGTCGTAGTATAGATATGAGTCTTCATTGTCGGTAGATGGACAATATTCCTACCGATAAAAAACTCCGGGATGTAAATTCCTTCCGGAAAGATTTTATCAAGCGCGATCATTTTCGCTTTGGGGAGATACCTCACCCATTTCATTTCCTCAGGCAAAAAATTATTTTTCTCTTCGATGCCGTATTTTTTATAAACGGGGCCGAGCCGATTGAGTTTCTCGCCCCTGTATGGATCGGTCACAACTGTATTGTTATGAACTGCAACAAGTTTCTCGAAGCCATTCTTTTTCAATGCCAAGATCGCCCCCTCAAGTTGCCATGGTGTAGTATTTGCCGAGAGGTACGGGAAATGCCAACTTATGTTGTCCTTTAAGATCGTATCGGCGTTGGGGTCAAGGGACTTTTTCAGCTCCGCTGACTCAAAAAGTCTCGCGTAGTCGTCCATAATTTTTTCCGGCTGAGCTTTTATAACCGCGACTTTCGATTTATTTGGACTAGTCATTCAATAATTTAGGCTGAAGTTAAAGTCTAATCAAATCCAGTGATCACTTTCACAAGCATGAATTGAGATGCTTGCCTTAGTTTTTCTTTAGTGTTATACTAAGCTTTAGTTTGATGAACGCAAATGCTTACTGAGAATCCATTACCTCGAAATAATTCATGTAACAGCGACCGAACAACAAATCTTGAGATTCCGAACTTAAAAAAATCCCGACTTAAATCTTATATAATGTAGGAATGGATTTAACAAAATCGAAGCATAGAAATTTCGAAAAAGAGATGATGCCGCATATGGCGGCGTTGTACAACTTTGCTCTTCGGATGACTGGAGATCCTGACGATGCGAAGGACCTCGTCCAGGAAACATATATGAAGGCATACCGGTTCTTTGACAAGTATGAGCAGGGAACGAATGCGAAAGCATGGTTGTTTCGAATAATGAAGAACTCGTACATCAATCGTTACCGGAAGGAATCCAAAGAACCGGACAAAATTGATTACGACGACGTGAAAGATTTTTACGCGAGCATTAAAGATGCCGGTGTTGATACAAATGACTTACAGGAAAAGATTTTTGGAAATTTATTCGAAGATGAAGTTGCAAAAGCATTACAAGATCTCCCGGAAGATTTCAGGACGGTTGTAATCTTGTGCGACATTGAAGGCTACACTTATGAAGAAATTGCAGACTTTATCGAAATCCCCATCGGGACTGTCAGGTCGCGGCTTCACCGGGGAAGAAAAATGCTGCACTCCATGTTGAGAAGTTACGCGGTTACTCATGGCTTTAAGGACGATGACGATGAAAAAGACACAGATTGAATGTAGAAGGAGACGAGACTGGTGGATTGCAGGGAGTCACGGGACTTGATGAGCGGCGCTGTGGACAATCAGCTTCACAGCGGCGAGACTCAAAATTTTTACCATCACATAGAAATCTGCGGAAGCTGCAGGGATGAATACGAGCTTGAGAGACTTACCAAGGCATATATCAAAAGAAAAATCACATTCGTGGAGGTTCCTTATGATCTCGAAGAGACCATCATGACACGGATCGCTGCGGAACAATCTTCGGAACGCCATAATAGATTCTTTGCAAGATTGATGGGCAACAAAACCTTTCAGCCGGTCTTAGCCGTAGGCGTCATTTTTATCATAGCAGTTATGCTGTTGTTCGCGAATAAGCAAGACTTGATAATGCCGACTATTGCAGACAAAAGCTTGCCGACTGTTCAGTTCAGTAAGGAAGATGCGCTTTCCTTTGCAATGAACAATTTCCAGGACATTCTCAGCGGGAAGTTCAAACCGCAGGTAACTGCAGTTGCAATGGCCGACGTCGCATTATATATAAATCAGAATGCAGGCTATTCCGTCCCCCTTCCTGCCGTGGCGAGTGCCGACTGGGTTGGTGGAACGGTATCCGACTACAATGGCAATAAGATGGCACAAGTAGTTTACAAAATGGGAGAACAATACATTTACAT
>JBAPNE010000178.1:0-4671 GCA_049278975.1 Candidatus Kryptoniota bacterium | reverse complement strand
GGATGGAGAAGTTTGGTTGCACAACATGCATGTCGCAGCGTATGAGAATGCCGCTTCGTTCAACCATAATCCGAAGAGATCGAGAAAGCTGCTCTTGCACAAAAGAGAAATTAGAAAGCTGATCGGTAAAACAAAGCAAGGAGGGCTTTCTCTTGTTGCAACCAGATTGTATTGGAAGCACGGAATGGCTAAAGTGGAACTTGCAATTGCAAAAGGAAAACGATCGTTCGACAAACGCGAATCGATCAAGCAGCGTGATCAGGAACGCGAGATGCGGCGTGGTAGTGCGGAAGCATAAACAATATAATCAGGAGATAAATAGTTAGGGTTGTTTGCACCTCTCAACGAGCAATTAGACATCATTAAACGCGGCGCAGCCGAGATAATTCCCGAAGAAGAACTCGCTCAGAAAATCGAGAAGTCCCTCAAAAAGAATATTCCTCTGAACGTAAAGTTGGGCTGTGACCCAAGTCGTCCGGATTTGCATCTGGGACATTCTGTTGTCCTGCGAAAGCTCAGACAATTTCAGGATTTAGGTCATATCGCAATATTAATTGTGGGCGATTTCACAGGAATGATCGGTGATCCTTCCGGCAGAAACAAATCCCGCCCATCGATGACGCTCGAAGAAACGAGACAAAACGGCGAGACATATTTCCAACAAGCATCTAATATCTTATCAAGCACGAATCTAAAAATTATGTACAACTCGGATTGGCTTGGGAAGATGAAATTCGAAGAAGTGATCAAGCTCGCAAGTAAATACACGGTTGCGAGAATGCTTGAGCGGGACGACTTCGAAAAGCGGTATCATGCCGGCGAGCCGATAAGCGTCCACGAGTTCCTGTACCCTCTTGCTCAAGCGATGGACTCAGTCGCGATCCAGGCTGACATTGAGCTTGGTGGAACAGATCAGAAATTCAATTTACTCGTCGGCAGGGATATCCAGCGTGAATATAATCTCGAGCCTCAGGTTATTCTAACAATGCCGCTTTTGGTTGGCACCGACGGCGTAGAGAAAATGTCCAAGTCCGTCGGAAATTACATTGCCATAACCGATACGCCTGACGAAATGTACGGCAAAACCCTTTCGATTCCTGATACACTTATCTTTGATTATTTTGTTCTTGCAACAAATGTTACTGACGCTGATCTCAAGTCAATCAAGTATCAAATCGAATCGAAATCGACAAATCCCCGCGACTTAAAGAGAAAGCTTGCGAGAGAGATTGTGGCGCTTTATCATAGTAAAGATTTGGCAAATCAAGCCGAAGAAAACTTTGACAGGATTTTTGTAAGAAAAGAAAATCCAGAGGAAATCGAAGAACGGACAATAAGCACTTTGGATCCAGCGGTTACTTCACAACTACTCGTCGAAGTCGGTGCAGTGGAATCGAAAAGTGAAGCCCGTCGGCTTGTATTCCAAGGCGGGGTTACAATTGATGGCATTAAAGTTACCGACCCCAATGCCCCCATTAATTTTGATAAACCATTCATCTTGAAAGTCGGAAAACGAAAATTCTACAAGATCAAAAAATAAAATAGGAGATGTGAAATTGTATGTCCCAACTAAAATATTCTTTACAAAAGGCGTAGGCCGCCACCGCGATTACCTTCAATCTTTCGAGCTTGCGCTTCGTGATGCAAAGATCGAGAAATGTAATTTGGTAACGGTCTCAAGTATCTATCCTGCTGGATGTAAGCGCATTCCGGTTGATGAGGGACTTAAGCTGCTTAATCCCGGACAGATCACTTTTTGCGTGATGGCGAGGAATTCGACTAATGAACCGAACAGATTGGTTGCGGCTTCAATCGGAGTCGCGACTCCTAACGACTCTTCTCAATATGGTTACCTTTCCGAACACCATCCATTCGGTGAAACAGATGAAAAAGCTGGCGAGTACGCCGAAGACCTTGCTGCGACAATGTTAGCGACGACGCTTGGAATTGAGTTCGACTCGAACGCGGATTGGGACGAACGCGAACAGCAATACAAAATGAGTGGAAAAATAGTCAGGACGTTCAATGTGACACAATCGGCTGAGGGCGATAAACGCGGGATATGGACGACTGTGGTAGCATCAGGGATACTCTTGCCGTAAGTAAAACGGAAATCAATTCGTAAGAAGCCCTCTCTAAAGGAAATGATAATGTCAGGAACGTGTAGTCGTGCCGTGCCTCGGGAATTTTGCAATGAGCGTGGGATTGAGCGAATTCGATATTTCCCGCGAGGTTTCATAGTTCTTTTGTGATTGCCCGCCTGACGAGCCTTGTCGTACTCTAAAGAGAGTATCAAGACGCTGTCGGTTCTATAAATGCACAATGCCTTTACGCAAAATGCATTTAAACGCAGCTATCAATGATGAATCCCAAAAACAAAACCTGCCGAGATAGAAAAAGTCGATTCATTGTTCGCGACTGCAACCGCAGGTTCAATTGCAACCGAAGTTGTGGGCGAAATTTTGAATACATATGAAAGTCCGAACAAGAACAAATTCGCTTGTACGTTTGTTGACTGTCCATCAAATATAATGGTACTGAATACGTGGCTGAATCCGATAGATGGCTGACAATACGCCATGGGGGACCCGATATTGCAAGAGATGGAAGCGCCAATGGTGAAACCACGACTACTCATCGCCGTTAAACCATACAATGCCTCTGACGAATATGAATCTATCTCATATGCCGTCGAGATGGATGCGAATACCGGAATACCGGACGATGAATCCGGTTTAATATGCACCGTGAGGCTTGGTGTATATGAATCTACGCTAAGACCGTAGCCGTTTAGTTGCTGACCAGTTGAACTGTGGGAATATGACATATCGATGTCGACGGTGCCTCTTGTTGAATATCCAGCAGTTCCACCAAACCCTGATGCATCCTTATTAGAAGTCCAGCCAGCATTAACACCAACGCCGCTTTCGCCCTTCTCAAGGAACTCTCCTTGCGAAAATACCGCACTTGATGAAAAAACGATAAAGATGATGTTGAAGAAAATGCCACTCCTAACCATAATAGCTCCTTTCAATGAACACCCTCCGACTGTCTTTTAGTTTAATCTCCTATTGAACGCCACCCTTTTGACATTTAAATCTATTTCTTTCATCAATTAAGTGCAAATACTTCTGGACAAAAACGAAAAACCCCATCAAAGTGATGGGGTTTCAAATGATTAGTCAAGCTCTAATTTAGCTTGCCGCTGTCAGCGCCTCTGCTCCCGATACAACTTCAAGCAATTCTTTTGTGATAGACGCCTGACGGGCCTTGTTGTACTGCAAGGAAAGTGACGAGATTAGCTCGGAGGCGTTCTCACTCGCGTTGTCCATGGCCGCCATGCGTGCGCCTTCCCCTGCCGCATTGCTTTCCAACAGGACTCTCCAAATTTGGTATTCAAGATGCCTCGGCATCAACGATTCGAGAATGGATGCGATGTCCGGTTCGTAAATGTATTGAAGCTCGATATGCTTCGCTTCAGGCTCAAATTCTTCTTTGGAAATTGGAAGAAACTGTTCCACTATCAAGCGCTGTTGAATTATATTTTTGAATTCGTTATAGACTATCTCGACTCTGTCGTAAGAGCCATCCAAATATCCTTTGATTACCTCGGTTGCAATATTTTTCGCCAATTGAAATTGCAGATCATGGAACACACCGGAGTAATTGCCGATGACGTCATATTTTCGTTTCGAGAAGAAGTCGTATCCTTTTTTCCCGACACCAAACAGCTTCACGTTCCCCGATGAGTATAGAGCAGCATAACGAGTCGTAATGAGTTCGTTTGTCGCTTTGATAATATTGGAGTTGAACGCCCCGCAGAATCCACGGTCGGCGGTCACGACAACTATCCCTACCTTTTTTATTTCTCTTTCTTTAACTAAAGGGTTCTCGCTAAGATCGGCATTCCTGGCAAGGTGCTTCATAAGCTCACCGAGCTTTCGCGAATAAGGGCGGGCTGCAATCACTGCGCTTTGCGCGCGCCGCAACTTCGCCGCAGCGACCATCTTCATGGCTTTCGTTATTTTTTCGGTGCTGGTTACGCCACCGATACGCCGCTTTATTTCACGAAGCGTTGGCAACTGTTACTCCTTTATGCTCGCTTTGAATTGAGAAAGAAATTCTTTCGCTGTCTCATGAAGCTTCTTGTCTGTTTCAGGATCGATATCTTTCGTATCTGCGATCTTGTCAAGAATGTTTTGATTCTTTAGCTCCATCATCTCAAGAAATTCTTTTTCAAACCTCGCAATGCTTTCGACAGGAAGCTCATCGAGGTAACCGTTCGTGCCGCAAAAGATGAGCGCAACCTGTTTCTCAACCGGCATCGGCATATATTGGTTTTGTTTGAGTATTTCTACCAGGCGTTGTCCTCTTGTAATCTGCGCCTGTGTTACTTTGTCGAGATCGGATCCGAATTTTAAGAACGCTTCCAAGGCTCTGAACTGTGCGAGATCCAATCTCAATCTTCCCGCAACTTTGCGCATAGCTTTGATCTGCGCATGGCCACCAACTCGCGATACGGAAATTCCTACATTGATTGAAGGACGAACACCGGAATTAAAAAGCCCTGGCTCAAGATAAATTTGTCCGTCGGTAATTGAGATAACGTTTGTCGGAATGTATGCCGATACGTCGTTGGATTGTGTCTCGATAATCGGTAGAGCTGTAAGG
>JBAPNE010000177.1:0-3926 GCA_049278975.1 Candidatus Kryptoniota bacterium | reverse complement strand
CTCCATAAACCTGCTCCATGATAGGCATCTCGACATTGAATTTCTTCGCTAGCTGATTTGCTGCTTTCGCCGTCGGAACTCCCTCCGCTACCATTTTTATTTCATCCAGCACTTCACCTAATTTTCTACCGGCTGCGACTTGCTCTCCGACGAACCTATTCCTGCTGTACCGGCTCATGCAAGTGACGATTAAGTCACCCATGCCTGCAAGTCCGGAAAATGTTTTATGATGTGAGCCGAGAGTTTCTCCAAGCCTTGTTATCTCCACCATACCGCGAGTCATCAAAGCAGCTTTTGTATTATCACCGTAGCCCGCGCCATCGCTCATGCCCGCCGCTAATGCAATAACATTCTTCAGCGCACCGCAAAGCTCGACACCCTTCACGTCTCGATTCAAATAAACTCTGAAGTAAGTATTCATAAAAAGCTTTTGAACAAGTTCGGCACTCCTGCGGTGGTGCGATGCGGCAACAATAGCAGTCGGCAATCTGCGGCTGACTTCCTCCGCATGGCTAGGTCCCGAAAGAACCACATAATTTTCTATCGGGCATTTTTTCAAAGTAGATTGTACAACGTCCGACATGGTACAGAGTGTCGAGGCTTCGATCCCTTTTGCAGTATTGATGAAAAGCTTTTTTCGAAAATCGATTTCGGAAATTTCCTCCAGTCGCTCACGGAGAAATTGTGATGGAATTGAGGCGACAACAATTTCTGCCGAAGCTATAGAGGCTTCGATATCAGAAGTTATTTCGATCTCATCCGGAATTGTAACGCCGTGAAGATAAGTGCGGTTCTCTCTTGTCTCAGAAAGTTCACGCGCATAATCTTTTTTGTATTCCCAAAGTTTGACTGATGCCCCGTTATCATGAAGAAGAATTGACAGCGCCGTTCCCCAACCGCCAGCGCCAAGCACGGTGACATTCATTTACCTGAAATAGTGTGCATCTTCGATTTGTGGAAAAATGTTAATTGCCCGAGCCGATTTTCTTGCCCGCGCAAAAGACGGCCAATATTCGTGCGATGATTATATATCAAGAAGAGAGAAATTGCGATGCTGAAAAAAATCATTGAGTGGTAATACCTTGTCGCAACATCGAACACGTTTGCGCGAACAAACATCGCCAGCGGAAATGCAACTGCCGCGCTGACCGAACCGAGCGAGACATATCTTGAACTTGCAACAACTATTGCAAAAACGCCTGCCGCGATTGCGACTTCTATCGGTGCAATTCCTATTAACATACCGGCTGCCGTGGCGATTCCCTTTCCGCCTTTGAAACCTGCAAACACAGTCCATGTGTGACCGAGGATCGCGCTGATTCCCGCGATGATCTGTACCACTGTAAAATCTGAAAACGGCGTTCCGTTGCTAAGAGGAAAATTCCCAAAGAATAATCGTGCGAGCACAACGGCAGCAAGGAAACCTTTCAGCGCATCAAAGAGTATTACGAAGACTCCCGGACCCCAGCCGAGCACACGAATGACATTCGTGCCGCCGGCGTTTCCGCTTCCGTAATTTCGTATGTCAATGCCTTTTATGGCTTTGGTGATAATGATACTCATCGGAATGGATCCGACTAAGAAACTTAAGATCACCACTATAATAAGTGAAACCAAATAATATCTCCTTAAGACTTCATTAATTTAGAAGTCAAAATTGTCAAATGCAATGCAACAGCGCATTGAGCTATCTCAATTTTCTATAATGAATAAGCCTAATATACATTCTTATGCAGTCTTATTATCGGAAAAATTCTAAAAACCTTGAACCGCTATCTTAAAAAAAAATAGTCCGACCGAATTCGAGCTTATCTAAAATGATTGCGCCCGTGGTGTTTGCCATTCGGTCGCAACAAATTACCGTTCTCGACCCACAAGCGACCAATGGAGATTCCTTAACTGCCACCCTATTGAGTTATGCTCGACAACGGCCGTGAAGTATCCCTCTTGAGGCATTTGATGACCTGAAGTGTCAGTGATGATTTCATGAAAGGAAGCTCTCATCACTGCCAAATCCGGAGAGAGTGGATCAATATCAAGGCCACTCCATTTTAACTGGATGCTGCGCACTAATGCAGCAAAGACTTGAACAAATGCAGCAGCGGAGTCATTATTTGGAAAAACAAGCTTCCCTTCAGATGCCATGAAGAATTGAGGAGAGCGAGCAAAATACCGCAGCCAAGCCTTCGGGCCATCGCGTGTCACATCTCGTTCAATAGCAGCTGCCATCACGCGGACGCTGTCTTGTACACTAATGGCCTGTTTCTCGGTGAGACTGTTTGAGACTCTCAGTTGGCATGCCGGAAACACGAAAACAAGCAATATCGAAACGACCATGGTACGAGGCGGATAAAGCGGCGCCACCTAATCTCCATAGAATTTGATGTAAAGGTGTACCCTGTTTTGTGCATCAGATATGAACTCTATGATCCTGTCGAGAAACTGCCGGTGCTCATCAATCTGGATGTTCTCGCTCAGCTTTCTCAACTCAGAGATAACCTCAGGTAACTGAACCTGATTGAATACCGTGTTACCATATAAGTCAATATATCTGATCAACGGGAAAGCTGGATCGAAATATGGAATAAGCTTTGGTAAAATCATCTTCTCATCAAGAATACCATCGAGCTTCTTTCCGCGTTCATCCTCAAGATAACAATTAATGCCCATGTTCCTTCACAAATTCCGTAGCACCACTTCGGCTAACTACTTGTTATAGTCATACGGCGTCTTTTCATCATCTGTAGAATTTTACACCGCACCTGTCGTTTATTCTGTCTTTCGTTACCACCCATTTACCTCTAAATTTATTTCTTTCTTTGATGAAGTTCAAATTGGCTCGAAGCTTGGTAATGGGCTACTTTGCTTTTAGAAAAACTTGACCACGAATGCCACGAATAGTTATTCTTTGAATGCCAATGCCACGAATCATTTTCTCACATTCGTGTCATTAAACGATTCAACTCTATTCATTCGTGTTATTCGTGTTCAAAATAGCCCACCACCCGAAGGTGTGGAATAAACCGCGCACATCTACTAAATTATTAGAATCAGTCGTGGGCACACGGTTAGATTTATGTGCAAAGTGACACAAGAAAGCACACGAACCAACTGACCAAAGAAACGTCTATTAAAAGAATCCCCATAACAACGGAGCGGTATATAACTCCATAGAAACTCAAAATAGAAACCAAAGGAGTCATTTGTGAAAAGATTAGTCTCGTACAGCTTGTTCATGTCAATCTTCCTCTTGATGATGCAAACATCTCATGCGCAAGTGCAGATCGGAATCCAGGGAGGTTTAAGTGTCCCGGACCTCAGTGGCGGAAACAACGAAATCAGCCAGGGCTATACGTCACGGCTTGCGCCTAACTTCGGAATCACCGCGGAGATTCCCCTCATCAATAATTTTTCAATCGAGCCGCAAATTAATTTCGACGGACAGGGCGGACAGAGAAACGGGCTCCAACCAATAGCCGGTTCGACATCGCCTACCGGTGGTTATCTTTACGCGAATTTCAAAAATGCATCGATCCTCAATTACATCGAAATACCGGTGCTCGCTAAATATACATTCTGGTTCGGTGGTACAGGACTTGATGTAAATGCCGGGCCGTATGTTGGGTTCCTGCTAAATGCCACCGAGAAGACAAGCGGAACCAGCCAGATTTATATCGATAATAATGGAACCCCGTCCGGTCAATCTGCATCCTTTGATGCGAGCAGCGACGTAACGAGCAGCATCCACGAAGTGAACTTTGGTATTGCTGGAGGGATCGGCATCATTCTACCTTTAACGGGCAGGGCAAGCGTTTCATTGGACGTGCGCGGCCTCTATGGTTTAACAAATGTCCAGAAGTATGCACAAGATGGAACAAGTCAAACGGGAAATTTGATAATCTCAGTAGGTTATTCCTATAAATTCT
>JBAPNE010000176.1:0-19807 GCA_049278975.1 Candidatus Kryptoniota bacterium | reverse complement strand
TTGAAAATGAAGTTCCCGCAAGCACACGTGCGTCTTCAAGCCGTTCCGAACGCCAGCTCTCGATTTGCCTGACCTTCAGCTCGGCAACGGATGCGATGCCGTCGTATTTCTCGAGGCGAATCCTGTTTTTCTCCACACGGTAGTACGAAAGCCCAACTATGATAAGCGCAACGCTGACGAGAATCAAAAAGGATATCCAAATTCGTCCCATCGGGGTCGCACTTTGATTTGTTTGTTCCATGTTCAGTATCTCCAAGTTTCGAGCGCTTGATATGCCCCGGACGCTCTCGTAACGATTTGTTCTCGCAGCACTAACATCTTTGCAAGGTTTTTTAAGTGAAATGCATAGACAAGTTTTGCATTTAGCTCCTTGTCGGAATCGACTCGCGCCAAACTACTTTGGGCTGTTAGTTCAATAGCGATAGCCTTTGCCGCACCAAACACGCTTGCACGATTCATCGCGATCACGATGATGATAAAAAATCCAGTTTGCAGAAAAGTTATGGTTATGAGATCGATAACAAATCGCTCACTTGCGCGGACAAAGCTCATCGATCTTCGACAGTTAACGGTTTTTCGATTCTCATAGTGGAACACGACATCGCCGAGTAAACCGCTTAATTTACCTAGTAACCGGTTGTCGACCTGTACCATCTTAATCTTCCCTTCCAAAGCGCATCTGAAAATTATGGAGCACATCTGTCTGCGGGGTCAGTTGCAACCTTATAGGTTAATTTAACCAAATGATGACACTAATTAAAGCGCGAGTTGACCAAAATCACATATCAAGCGCGCCCGAAGATAGCATGGATTGTATCGAAATGAAAAACCGAAAAAGACACCACCACACATAGAGAGGCACTGCTATATTGTTCCCTGTTATCATTCGGGGCTCAACCGACAGAGAATGGTAAGAGAATAGAAAATGGTTTTGAATAAATTAGGAAGCGATGACAACAGGAAAGACTGTTTAAAACCAAGAAGCAGTATAATCTATCACAAACAACTTCTCAAAAACCACGATCTCCTACATATGTCATTAGATTAAGCCACGACTTCCCCGGCAACAAAACACTTCTCGCCTTTCTTATTCAGACTCGAAACGACAGCGTCCAATTCCTTAGCCGGAACAATCACAATTAATCCGACACCCATGTTCAACGTTCGCCTCGCATCTTCGTCAGGAACATTTCCTATCGATTGTATGATCTTAAAGATCCGCGGCACTTCCCAATTTTCCCAGAACACTTTAAACTTCCTAGGCTCGCGGATCACTCGAATAGTGTTTCCTTCTATGCCGCCGCCCGTGACGTGTACCATACCGTGGACCGAGAATTTCCTCGTGATAAAGTCGATGATTTTCAAATATGATCGGTGGGTCTTGAGTAATGCTTCGCCAACAGTTTCGCCAAGCTCGTCAAGATATCTTTCTGCGCGAAAGTGAGTCAGCAGTGTTCTCCTCGCAAGTGAATAGCCGTTCGTATGTAAGCCAGTCGATGGAATTCCGATCAGCACATCGCCCTTCTTAACCTTGCTGCCATCTATCACTTTGGATTTGTCCACTACTCCGACAATTGTCCCTGCCAAATCATAATCTTGCTCTTCATATACCCCCGGCATTTCTGCCGTCTCTCCTCCAATTAAGGCAAGACCATTTTCTTTGCAAGCGATTGTCAAACCTTTAATCACTTGTTCCGCAACATCGGCGTTTAATTTTCCGCAAGCGAAGTAATCTAAGAAAAAAAGCGGCTTCGCTCCGCCGACACCAATGTCGTTCACACAATGATTAACCAAATCCTGTCCAATCGTATCATGCTTGTCCATTTCGATTGCGATCTTCACTTTTGTTCCGACACCATCGACGCTTGAAACCAAAATCGGATTTCGATAACGGGGAAATTTCCCGTTGAAAAATCCCCCAAAGAATCCAATCTCGGACAAAACATTTTTATTGAACGTCTGCTTTGCCAGCGGCTTAATTCTTCGGACGAGCTCTTCTGCCTCATCAATGCTTACACCGCTTTGCCTGTAAGTAGTCATTTATTTTTTCATTGAAAATTAAAAATTAGTTTAATGAAAGCAGCCCATCTGACGCTACAAACTTCATCGAATCGACAACATTTTTTGTTGACACGTCGTCACGCATCACAACTTTGCCGATTCCGGCGGGTAACGCAAAGCGCACTTTGCCTGCTTTCATTTTCTTATCATAGTTAAGTCGGCCCAGCACATCTTCAAGAGATACCTTTTCATTTCTCTGACGCGCAATTTGCCTAATGATTTTTAAAATACGTTCAAAATTAGACGGGCGGAGAAGCTTCAAGTGCATTGCTATATGTGCCTCAGCCAAAAGTCCGATAAGCACTGCCTCGCCGTGTTTAAATACGTTGTAGCCCGTAGCGGCTTCAACAGCATGACCGATAGTATGCCCGAGGTTTAAGTGTGCCCTGATACCGGATTCCTTCGCGTCTCTCTCAACATATCGCTTTTTTGTATCTACAGACATTCTAACTACTCTTTCAAGAATTTTCGATTCTTTGTTAAGCAACCTCACGTGATTTTTTTCCAGAAAATCGAAGAACGGCTCGCCACGAAGCACGGCGTACTTAGTAATTTCCCCGAGACCGCAAATCAATTCTTCTTTGGGAAGTGTCTCCAAAAATTTCGTGTTCATGATTACCGAGATCGGGTGGTGAAACGCACCGATCATATTCTTCCCGAAATTGTGATTGACACCGACTTTCCCGCCAATCGAGCTGTCCACCATGGCGAGAAGCGTTGTCGGGACATGGACGTAATTTATTCCTCGCTGGAAAATCGCCGCAACAAATCCCGAAAGGTCACCAGTGATTCCTCCGCCGATCGCAAATAGCACTGAATCTCGCCGAATATTTTTCTGCAGAAAAAAAGTTAAAATCTCCTCCGCTTTACTCAAGCTCTTGTTTTCTTCAGTCGCCTGAAGTGTAACAAGCACTGTTCCATCGACCGCACTGAGTTCCGATACGATATTTTTGTACAAGTCGGCAATTTTTGAATCGATTACAACCGCCGCTTTCTCAGCCGAACGTAGTTGAGTTTGTAAAATTGAAATTGAATCGTCGATATAAATCGGTACACGCGATGAGTTCGCCCTATAACCAAGTACTTTCATAAATCTTTTCCCCTTCCGAAAAATCCTGCGGATAATTTCGATACAATTTGCTCAACACTTTCTTCAACATTTATGTTAGATGTATTGACAATTATGTTCGCTTCAAGATAATGCTTTTCACGCTCTTTCATAAGTGACGTAACTTTCATCCGGAGTTCATTATCCGACAAACGCGTCCCGTCACCTGCAAGCAACATAGGCCGATCTTGTTTGCCATCGATACGTGCAAAAATTTCCTCCGGATCTGTTTTGAGATAAACAAGAATACCCTCTTTATGAATAAGATTCCGGTTTTCCTCCATCGTCATGGTTCCACCACCAAGTGCGACCACGATGTTCCGCTTGCTTTCCGATATTTTGGCCAACATTTTTTTCTCTATGTCTCGGAAATATTGCTCATTGTATTTCTCAAATATTCTTGCGATAGAAATCCCTTCCTCCTTTTCTATCAAATCATCGACGTCAACAAAATCGCATTCAAGCTGATGTGCCAACTTCGGCCCGATCGTGGTCTTGCCGCTTCCCATAAATCCCGCAAGATAGATAATGTGTCTTCGTTCATCCATTTTTCATACCGGGCGTGAATTAAATTTCGCAGGTTTAGTACGCAGGAGATGCAGTTTGACCTGCAAAATCGCTTTCGGGGTCGCCTGGTCGATCTCGAATTCAAAGTTGCCGACCTCAACCCTACTCCCAACTCTTGGAACCGACCCATGTGTTCGCACAAGGAAGGAAGAAATCGTGTCGCCCGACTCGGGACCTATCTCGAAGCCTTCCACGTCACCTGCAATTTCATCGAGACGCGCACTTCCCTTGACGAGAAAACTATTATCAGATAGTCTCGTCACAAGAAAACCCTTTCTCGGGCTTTCAGCGCTTGAACCGAATATTCCACGGACTATGTCCGAAAGTGTTATGATTCCTGCAAGACCGCCGAATTCATCGACCACAACTGCAATGTGTACCATGTTAGCCTTAAAAGTCTCGATGAGTCTTTCAAGAGACTGCGTCTCAGGCACGAATAAAGGCTTCCGCATCAAAGTTTGCACGTTGAATTTTTTTCGGTGAGTTTTCCTTCTGAAGTCAGGAAGGAAGTCTCGCGCGTAAAGCATCCCGACAACATTGTCGGGTGTCCCGGCAAAAACCGGCAATCTTGAATGTTCGTTTTTCTTTAGCGACTCCACGACTTCATCGAATTTGATGTTGTCGGGGATGCTAACGATCTCCGCCCTCATTGTCATCGCATCTCGAACTGTCTTTTCACCGAGAAAAGAAATCTTTCCCAACAGCTGTGCTTCATTTTCTTCGATGACTCCGGCGCGGGCCGCAATTTTTGAGAGCTTCTTCAATCCATTGCTATCGATTGTCAACAAAGATTTCTTTCTCCGGGCATTTATGCGAGAGAGAAGAGAATTCATAGGGTAAACGATAGGACTTTCTAAAATTAGCAGGAGTGCGAGGAGCGGCATTGAAAGTCTGGCAACTAATTTCGGGTTGCGCGCAGCAACTATTTTCGGAACGGCATCTGCAAAAACGATAAGCACTCCCGAGATGATTACCACCTCGATTCCCAACGCCACCGCCCTACTCACAGAAAATTTCGTTGAGATATCAACTGCAATAGAAGCGCCCAGCAGCGTAAACAAAAATACTGCAATGGCGTTCGAGACTAATATTGTTGACAACAAAAGCTGTGAAGATTTGAAAATCTTCTCAAGGAATTTACCCTCCGACTGCTCCTTCGAGCTTGTAAGCGAATAAAAAGCGACTTCAGCCGCCGATAGGACGAACGCGAACAATAACAGGACAACTATTATGAATAATTTAATGACCACTCTT
This sequence comes from Candidatus Kryptoniota bacterium, assembly GCA_049278975.1. Classification (GTDB taxonomy): domain Bacteria; phylum Bacteroidota; class Ignavibacteria; order Kryptoniales; family JAKASW01; genus JAKASW01. The sequence goes on along the minus strand of JBAPNE010000176.1, from coordinate 14,817 downwards.
TATAAGTTGTGAAAAAATAATGGAATTTTCATTATGGCTGATTACAAAAACGTCGCATGGGACAGCCTCCCGTCTTTTGATCGGTAGAATCCTGCAAAAGTTATCTTCAACTGACGACTATGGTACGCGCCTGTGATTACGGAGCGAGGCGGCTAATCTGCCAATCATTCTTTTCAACTAGAGTATAAAGAATCCTGTCGTGCAACCTGCTCGGTCTTCCTTGCCAAAATTCACAGCTCACTGGTTTCAATCTGAATCCTCCCCAATTAGCCGGCCTCGGCACAAGTTCATCACTAAATTTTTTTCCAAACTCTTTAAATAAATTGTCAAGTTCTTCTCGACTTGCTACCACCTGACTCTGGCTTGAAGCCCAAGCCGCAATTTGATTATCTCTCGGCCGCGACTGAAAATATTTATCGGATTCCAAATCGCTTACTTTTTCCACCGCGCCTTCGATCCGAATTTGCCTATCCAATTCTTTCCAAAGAAAGACTGCAGAGGCATTCGGATTAGAAAGTATCTCAGTTCCTTTCCGGCTGATATAGTTCGTGTAGAAAACAAATCCGTTTCTATCGAAGCCGCGCAGCAGAACGACTCGTGCAGACGGGTTTGCAGTTCGTGAGGCAGTCGCAACGACCATGGCATGTGGATCAGGTACCCCGGCCTTCAGGGCTGCTTCAAGCCAGTTCTCGAATTGCGAAAAGGGATCGCTATCGACCGTAGCTTCATCGAGTCTTTCGCCCGAATATTCTCTCCTAAGTTTTTCGACGGACTCTTGAATCATAATTTAGTGAGCATTGAAAAAGTGAAGTGTACCATAATCAGGAATCTGTGATCCATTCTACTTTCCAAGGGTTGCCCAGCCACGTTTGTTCAAATCGAAATATATTATCGAGCCGAAGATTAATCCGACAAATACCATGATAGCTCCGATAAGCGTTCTGCCGAAAATTATATTCCCGGTTCCAAATAACAACGAATAAATCATCGCGACACCGCTGAGCCAATCTACCAAATTGAAAATTCCATCTTTGTCAGGCTGGACATCGGGTGCTTCCTTTGCAATCGGTCCCCAGAGCTTTGCGCTCGGATGAACGCGCCTGTAAAATGCGATCAGAATTTCTTTCTTCTCAGGAGCCGTGAGGTAAGTTACGATAAGCCAGGTCGCCGTAGTTACCAGAACGGTTAACAAGACGAGATAAGCGAATTGTCTTGGCTCAGTGTCACTCATATGAAAATAGTACTGTAGAACAAGTGAAGTAAAGAGCGCAGCTGCCATTGAGGACACTTCACTCCATGCGTTGATTCGCCACCAAAACCAGCGCAAGATATAGACAAGCCCAGTTCCAGCGCCGAGAGCGATCAAAAATTTCCACGCATTAGAAATAGAATTCATGTAGAACGTTACTATCGCAGACAAGATCATCAGCAATATGGTCGCGACCTGAGAAATATTCACGTAATGTTTTTCACTCTTATTCTTGATCCAGAATCGCCGGTAAAAATCATTCACGATGTAGCTTGCACCCCAATTCAACTGCGTGCCAATCGTTGACATGTATGCGGCCGCGAACGCCGCAAGCATCAATCCGCGAAGTGATGCCGGCAAATCCGTCACGAGAATTCTGATGTACCCTGATTCGGGATCATTGATAAAAGCCGGATCATGTTGAAGGCGAACCACCGCTACAAGTGCCACGATAATCCATGGCCAAGGGCGAAGCGCGTAGTGAGCGATGTTGAACCACAAGGTCGCAAACAAGGAATTTTTCTCGTCCTTTGCGGAAAAAATTCTTTGAGCTATATATCCGCCGCCGCCTGGTTCAGCACCCGGGTACCACGATGCCCACCAGTTAACGGCGATATAAACAAAAAAGGTTATCATCGGCATCCACGTCGAGCTAAGGTCGGGAACGAATGACATAATCGATCCCGTCGCTTGTCTCGTCTGATCAACTTGATGTAATCCCGAAATCAAGCCGCCCATACCACCTGTCGCTGCCACGGCAAAAACCGCTAACAGAATAACCATTCCCATTTTCAAAACGAATTGGAAAAGATCTGTCACAAGAACTCCCCATAATCCCGATAATGTGGAGATCGATGCTGTGATGAGCATAATCAGGATAGCTAATGCGAGCGCCTCGACCTTCGAAATCCCGAGAGTCAGCATCATAATTTTCACGATCGCAAGATTGACCCAACCCATGATTATCAAATTCACCGGCAGTCCGAGATACAAAGCTCTAAAGCCGCGCAAGAAACTCGCAGGCTTGCCGCCGTATCTTATTTCCGCAAACTCAACGTCCGTCAAGACACCGGCTCTTCTCCAAAGGCGTGCGTAGAAAAAGACAGTCATCATTCCACTGAACAACATGCTCCACCATATCCAGTTTCCTGCGATACCGTTTCTGGCAACGAGACCTGTTACCGCAAGTGGAGTGTCTGCAGCAAATGTTGTGGCAACCATTGAAGTGCCTGCGAGCCACCATGACACATTCCTGCCGGAAACGAAAAAGTCGCTGACGCTTTGAGTTGCCCTTTTGCGGTAATACAAACCGACAGCTAAGTTAAACGCGAAGTATAGCGCAATTACGATCCAGTCAACGTAAGTGAGTTGCATCCAGATTTCTCCATGTTAAAAATGTGTTGCGAGTAAACTCGGTACTCAATTCTAATCGCTTTGTCCGATTGAGTGAAGATAAGTTTTCACTTTTGCGGGAAAAAAACAAGAAGAGTTTGACAAAATGATGCCGCGTAACGGATTGTCAATCCAACGCGCTTTTGAAATTGCCGCCAACTTAAACACGCGCAAGTTCACCGACAAAATCGTCAAGTCTGTAATTTGTCTTTAGGGCAAGATCCTCGATCACCGACACGCGAAATAGCATATCTTTTAAAACAGATCTCTTGTCTTCTGGCATTTTCCGCGCGCGAGATTTTCGACGAGCCAACTCCTTTAAAAGAAGAACCAGCGTAAAGTAATGCAGAAAATCCTCGAATCGCTCCTTGTTGAACCATGATACTCCATCATACACATTAACGCCGAGTAAGTCCCGTGTTGATTTCTTCTTCATTGCTTCGATCAAAGTCTCTTTCATATTTCCACTTCCCTCATCTCCAATGTTCTCGAGAATCTCCATAACTATTTTTGATTCATAAATCGAAGATTTATCATCAAGCCCAAGCTCGCTAAAACATGTAACCACTTTGGGGATGAGGCGCCAATCATGAAAAGGGTGAATAGTTTTATTTTCTCTTATGAGAAGCTCCTTCGCTCCATCCAAGAACAACCACAAAAATAAAATCCGCCAACTTGACAAGCCAAAATCTTCCGGAGATAGTAAAAATGTTGGAGATAATTTCTTTGCAGCCGGTTCACTCATAAGTTCACGTAAGAAAACCAAACTTCTAAACTCATTTGACTTTTTTGCGATAATCGCATCGAAATTTTTCTTTAATTGTTCATAATTTGAAACCGCTGTCATCAGCTTGTCTAACTTTTCGACGAATGTTTTCTCGTGCAATGGTTTGAGCTTGCCATTATCAACTCCCTCGAACAAATATCGCAAACTTCCGGCATTCATTGCCTCGTAAAATGCAGCATGAAGATCGCGCAATTTGAAATCCAGAAGTTCTCCCTCGATCGTTTTCACACCTCGTCCATCCAAAACCTTACACAACTCTCCATATGGTTTCTCTTGAGAAGACTGTACTTCCCTGAAGTTAAGGAACACATCATACTTAAAGGCTCCCAATTCCACATATAGTCCGTTTTTTTTCAGAGATTTTGTCTGCCTGATATACTCCAATCCAGCTATGACATCCTGAAAAATACAATAGCCATCTCCATTAATCGCGAGTCCATCTGTCACAGTTCTTTGTACCATCTTGCCGCTTCCGTCGCGGAAACCGACCGACGTTCTTATCCAGCCGGCGGCGTGAGAATATCGGTTATTAAACACAACCAAGCTGCGCTCATCGCTGAATCCGTTGCTGTAAGCAAACACGTCTTCGTTGACTGTACCATCTCCCGTAAAAAGATCGTACAGCAAAAAATTATCCATCTCGCTAAAAATTCTCCTCCTCTTAAGCAGGGGAAAAATTTCACGTTCGTGGCGGGCAACAACATTACCATCGGAAAGTTCATCTCGATATGCTCGCTTGAATTCCATTCCATATTTTTCCGTTAAACCCTCGACCTGCCCGTGCCCGAACATCGGCAAGCCCGGCATTGTCGTCATCATGGTACAGACCCCAAAATATTTATCGTCCTTGCCGAATTGCGCAATCGCGGTCTCCTCGTCGGGATTATTCACAAAATTCACGAAACGTTTCAATATCTGCGGATTATATTCCAAAATATTTTTTATCACTTGCCGATAGTTAGCGTTCTCTTCTTTTTTCAGCATGTTCATGAATGCACTGTTATAAACGCGGTGCATTCCCAGCGTCCGGACGAAATAACCTTCCATCAGCCAGAATGCTTCAGCCAGCAGCAGTGTATCGGGGACTTCCCTTTGCACACGATCGACGACTTCTCTCCAGAATTCATTCGGAATTGCCTCATCGAATTGTTCTTTAGTCATTGCGAAATTTGCGCGAGACGGGATTGAACCGCCGGTTCCGGGCTCGGGGAACCAGAGACGTTGGTAATGTTTCTTGCTCAACACCATGGCGGCATCAAAGCGAATGATCGGGAACATCCGCGCGACATGAAGGATGGTCTGGATGACCGCTTCGCGAACTTCCTGCCTTGTGAAATCGAGCTGTGCGGTATCGTTCCATGGCATGTGTGTACCATCATTGCCATGATAAATATATTTCACTTCGCCCGTCCACCTGTCGAGACGCTTGAATACAACGGCCGCATCGCGCTTACTCCAGTATCCATCTTCGATAAAAATTCCGACTCGTTCGTCGCTACTCAGGTCGGGGCCGTTGAAAGTGTAATTCGGAAAGGGAGGATATTCAGAGCTTAAAAACCAGTCCGGATGATTTATCACCCATGTCGAATCAATTCCCATGTGGTTTGGGACCATGTCGCTTGCGAGTCGTATGCCATATCGCAAAGCTCGCTCCTTTAGATTCCACAAAGCTTCACCGCCGCCAAGCTCAGAAGCGATGTCGTAGCAATCCAAAGAATATGCTGACGCCATTGCGTCCGTATTGCCATTGAAGTGTTTAATTTTCTTTGAAGCTAAACTACGTCTCCAAATCCCTATCAACCAGAGCCCTGTGAATCCCTGCCTTGCCAAAATTTCCAACTCCTCATCAGGGATTTGATCCAGACGTGTTATGGCGCCATGGTATTTCTTGCTAAGTTGATCGAGCCACACGAATATATTCTTCGCGATCAGAACAACGTTGGGCATCCATCCTAAATCCGAACTAAAATTTTCAGGCTCATATTCATGTCCTCTGAATCGCAGAACGGGCTGCGATTCCTTTTCACCGAATCCGAAAAAATCTGCCTGAACCACGCTCGGAATTTTGTTTTTATCCGCCTGCGCCTGAGCAAGCATCAAAAAATATTTCCCTTCCTCTTTTAAGATGTCAACTGCGGTGAGAAGTTTGAGGAAATAAGGAGACTTGTCGAGAATCGTTTCCCAATGTTTCGCTATGAATTGAAGCTGCTCGAATATCGAGTTCGGATGAGCTTCGATCGGGGCGCGAAGCATTCTTAGAAGCGGCAGGCCAACCTTTGGAAACTTTGGTTGTGTGTCAAAGAATTTATCGGCATCCGAAATTATATCATGGTACCTTGATTCAGTTTTTAATTCAGCGTCGTCTATAAGTGATGATATAGGATTGAAGGCCGGATTTTGATTCTCAAGCCAAAGCAAAATTAGCTCGGTCAAAACAACATGACGGTTTGATAACCCGCCGCCTGACCGGGCAAGATAATTCTCAGCAGTTTCTTCTCCGCGATAGACAGATGTCGCCGGAAATATCTCGACAAACTTGCGAGCACTTTTCTCCAACTCCGACGCACCGATGTTCCTCCGAAGCCAATTCTCCAACTGCACAAATGCCGTGGGATTAACATCACTTACGTACAAATTAATTACAAAATGCAGTACTTCATGGTACAGTCCCATCGCGTTAAGGTCGCCGGGAGATACCGGCGAAGGAGTTTTTCTGAAAATTCCAGCCTTGTCTTCGTTCAACCTGACGGCAAAATCCTGAACTGCACGAATATTTCGAAAAATTATGTCCCCTGAAAGTGTGAAAAGCGACTCATCAAAATTTAATTGCTCTCTCGCTTTTCGGGAAATATGAAACTCAAAGATTTGAGAAGTCAAATGCCCCTGACAATTATCCGGCTCAATTTCATAAGACATTATGTAAATTTATCCAACGCCGCATAGAAAAGCCACACATCAATTGCCTACGTTCGATTGAAGCAATCAATAAGAGAAATAATGAGACTCGCGCCACACCGGATGTTCAGAGCTACCATGGAGATTGGCAACCTCCGGCAAAAACTAATTTTTCTTGATTTTTATTGTTTGCTTCTCTAACTTCATTTGGACTCACAAACAAAATTCGAGGAGGAATTATATGAAACCTTTACTGCAGGGGGCTTCATTCTTAGCAGCCGGCATTCTCTTCTCAATGAACTTACTTTTAAGCGGGTGCGGCACAAGCATCGAGACGACATCTGCACAGTCTCAAGCCGATTCGCTGACGGTAGATTCGCTGCAAGCTGAGAACCAACGTTTGCAAGCAGATAATGCTCAGCTAAGAAAAACAAATTCTCAACTTGATCAAGATAAGAAAGCTTTAAATGCAAAAGTCGCGGACCTTTCGTCTAAACTTGGACAAAGCAGTGAGCAATGGCAAGATCTTCAGGATTTGCAAAATCGCGTCGGTTCACTTGACTCGGAACTGACGGTAGAAAAGCAAATCAACCGCGATCTCAGCGCGAAGAATGCCGACATGGAACGACAGACCATGTCCGCGAGCTCAATAACGACAAAAGCAGAATTCAACAAAGTTTATAATGAAGGGCTCAAACTCTTCAAAGCGAGGAAGTATAATAATGCGGTAAATGATTTCAGTAACCTTGCAGCGAGCAAAATGAATCATCCTCTCATCAGTAACTCACATTACTGGTTGGGCGAATGTTATTATGAGATGGAGAAATATGATGGTGCACGCGACGAATTCGCAAAGACACTCACGTACCCCAAAAGCTACAAAGCGGGGCCGGCTTACATCATGCTCGGGATGTCCTATCTGAGGCTTGGCGACAAAGACAAAGCAAAATCGACATGGCAAACATTTGTAAAGAAGTATCCTAAATCTAAATACGCCGCGAAAGCAAAGGACTACCTCGAGGAACTTTAAATTACAGGCGCAATTATTTCACTGAACCGCTGTGAGGTCAAGTCTTCGCAGCGGTTTTTATTTTGCCAGCTAACTTGCGCGCCTCTTTTTCGCCGTTTAATTCCACTTTAAAGAAACCACCTGAATTCTTTAGGGCGTAGCTCAGAAGTATTCTCAGGGCGACAAAGTCCCTTGAAATAACTTTCGACCTGCTCAGAAGGGATTCCACACCTTTTTCGAGATCTTCTTCATCAGCAACCACCGGTTCAACCACCATTCCCCTTCGTACCGAATAGAGTTCGTATATACCATGGTGCATCCAACCGCAAATGAACAGTGTTCGGTCAATCGATCCGTCCAATAGCTTGAGACGCGATGAAGTTTTATCAAGAACCTCAATCAAATCTCTAGCCTCAGCAGCTTCTTCAAATTCAAGTTTCTTGGCAAGCTCATCCAATTTCATTCTCAACTCGCCTGTCAATTTCTCAAAGGAACCTGAAAGAAATTCCTCAACCGCTTTCACTTCTTGTTCGTATTGATCAATATCAACTCCTCCCCTGCACGGCGCTACACATCTTTCGATGTGAAAATAGAGGCACGGGTCAAACGGTTTTCTCCGAATGGATCCCTTCGGGACAAAATCGTCGTTGCATTTCACTAACTTAAAATATTTGTCCGCCGCGAAGAGCACCTGTTCCGCAACGAAAGAATTTTCGAATGGCCCGAAGTACCTTCCTTCTTCATCGAGTTCATAGACCATGTCGAGATGGTCATATTTTTTGCCGGTCGACAATTTTATAAAAGGAAACCTGCGAGTATTAACAAGCAGCGAGTTGAACCTTGGTTGAATTTCTCTTATCAACTCAAGCTCTCTGAGAGAAGCGTGCAACTCGGAGGAAGTCGTTTCATATTCAACCCTGCCCGCTTCGACAAGCATCCTCTTTATTTTTTCCGAATCCCTTGCATTCTGTGTGAGATAAGAAGCGAGTCTGAGTTTTAGATTTTTTGCTTTGCCGATATAGATAATCTCACCGTCGCGATTATAGACTTTGTAAACACCAGGTAAGTTTGGCACCGACAACATGGCTTTCTTGAATACGTTTTGATTTCTGTGAGGATCGATCCCGATCTGGACATTCTGAAACCGAAGCAGCTCGTCAAGCCGTACCACTTCGTGCCGTTCGCTGACGATTTCCAGCAATTCAATTAGAAGGTGGGCCGTGGCGCGGGCATCACCGTATGCGCGGTGTCTGCCGTTGATTTTTATCCCAAGATGATGGCACACTTGATCCAGTGCCTTTCGCGGCAAATGACTTAAGAGGCGTGAGCTGAGCTTCCTCGTGCAAAGTTGAGGAATCTCAAGGTCGAAGCCGGCAGATTCCAATTCGCTGCGGACAAATCCGTAATCAAAGTGTGAATTGTGCGCTGTAAAAACTGTCCCTTCAAAAAAGTTATAGATGTCGTGCGCCACATCCTTAAAGGAAGGCGCATCATAAACCATCTCGTCGCTGATGCCGGTCATGTTCCTGATAAAATTCGGGATGTGCCTTCCGGGATTTATAAGCGTCGTATATTCATCGACAATTTTTCCCTTGTGAACTTTGTAGGCGGCAAACTCAGTTATCCGGTCGTTCGACGCCATGGAGCCTGTTGTTTCAACATCGACAACCGAAAATACCGCCTCATGAAAACTGTCTGCAGTATCGCTGTCCAACCGAAACATTAAATGCTCGTCTCTATTGAGGCGCGAGTACCGGAAGCTATTTGCCGGGCAATCTGTTCCACGATATTGTCGGGAACACCGTCATAGTGCTTTGACTTCAATCTCATATCGCACATCTCATTCACATAATCTATTACGACCAATTTTCTTTCAGAGGTTATCGCGATTTCCGTGGAAAAGAAATCGAGTTTGCAGACTGCGTAGATCTTTTTTACAACATCTTCGATTTTGCGAAGGTTGTGCTTATCAATATCGCCGGGCGATGTTTCGAAATAAATGTGGGTCAAGTCATCCCACCAGCAGATGAAGATTTTTCCGAAAACATAAAATGGCCTGAACCATGCTCTGCGCCCATCGAGAAGTGCTGGCTCGATTTTCTGCTGGAGTAAGTACTTGTCGTCTTTGTTGTGCTGGCGGGTGTCGATTATTTCCCGCAATCCTTCTGCTCCCGTGACAACTCCGATACCACCGCCGGTTGTATTCGCCGGCTTAATTATAAACGGCCTCCCAAGACTCGCAAGCTGATCAATACTTAATTTTATCTCCCGTTGTGTACTATAAGGCGAGATAATGATTGTGTACGGCACATTAATTCCTGCCGTCATGGATTCGAGGTGCATCGAAGCTTTGTCGGAGGCATGACGAACCGCGGGTGGATTATTCAAAATATAAATTTCTCTTCGGCTCAGCAGGCTCACAATCGCTTCACAGCTTTCGTTCACATCAGATGCACGATCTATGACCGTTTCAAGCGACAGAATTTTCCGGCGCACTTTTTCAAGAACGATTTCGAAATCACCGGGATGAAATATTTCATGCGAGATATTTTGCGACTTTAAATTATCCGAGAGGATCGCGACAAAGTCTTTGTCATATTCCCATTCGTAGAATATTCCACAGTCGAGAGTTTCCATGAGGATTAATTTAATATTTCTCCTTCAACCTTCCGAAGTCGAGGGTAGTGGCCTACTTTGAGGCACCTGTCATTCCCACCAAAGTGGGAATCCAGTTTTTTCAAATGCTCTAGATTCCCGCGCACGCGGGAATGGCAATTAGGGATTTTCATAACCGCTCCAAATGAAAATAGCTCGCTACCAAGTCACGCGCTTCTCAGATTTTCCTGTTTGTGAGTGCTGGGACTTGTGAAATTTGCAGCTCAATGATAGTTATGCTGCACTCATCCCTCACGTATCGCCCACTCTAATTGCGTTTGTATTGCGCTACAATTGCGCTTGTATTGCATCTTAAGTGGCTTTATCCCTCAGCCAAACTTGCTTATATTGACCTAAATTTCTCGATCAAAAGAATAATTCTCGCAGTGACACCAAGCGCACAAAGGCAAAAAGACTCTTTAGATTAGGAAAAACAAAATGGCTCGAATAAGTAAATCAGTAGTTGGAAACCTTAGCGGTACACTCGGCGATATCGTGTTCCATCAAAGGAACGGAAAGGTCTTTGTACGCAGAAGACCGCCAAGCTTTGTTCCCGGCAACGATCCGGAATCCGTTGATCGGAGATTAAGGTTTGGATTCTCCGTGAGACTTGCGAAAGCGATTTGCTCGATCCCCGAACTGAAGGCAATCTGGCGAAAAGCCACGCCTCACGGCAAGTCAACCTTCAACTTCATTGTCGGAACCAACACAAAATTAGTAAATGCAGGCTCGGTCACGGACTTTACCACTATAGTGCCACCATGGAAAAAGCCTTCGATCGCTCCAGGATTTATCCTGAACTGTACTGCCGTATCCATTTCATTTGAGGCTGTTACGGTTGAACTTGCACCCCTCCGTAAATCAGCGGGCATCAACATAAAAAAGGAGCCGAACGCAAAGCTGGTTTACGTGTTATGCTTGAGGAACCCTGTGAACAAATCGTACCCCGATGTTTGCTTCATTTCCGGTGCCTCCGACTCGAAGCCGATCGCGCTCGTCGAAGATCCCGCTAGCGGGAATAGCCTGCTCACATTCAGCATTGCCATATCGGGACAAGATGCTTCAAGCGTCAGGAATTATGCGAACTGGAATCTCCTATTAGCATTACTCACCCTCGACACCGCAAACAACCCGGTGAAGTACTCGAACACCAATCAAGCAACCTATCAGCCTATGGCTAAGGGAGCACAAGACTAACTGAGTCCAATGGACCCTTGTAAGTCTCCGGCTCATTTATGACGGTCTCAAGAAAAACAGGTATCATTCTAAAGGAATCCGCTCCGGCATTCCGTCACCTCATCCCCTATGCACCTCGTCATTGTGCCATTCCAAGAACTCCTTCGACGGCCGTACCAGCTCCACATTGGGAACAGCTATGAGGCGTGCTCTCTCAAGAATGATTCCGCTGGATATGCCACAATAGAGACAAACGGAAAGCGCCGCTATCGTGCGGGGCTTTTCTTGACAAGATTCTAAAGGACTATTTCAGTTCAGCAAGTCCTTATTTCATTAGCATTAATTTTTTCGTTTGCACGAATGAGCCAGCCTGCAAGCGATACAAATACACTCCACTCGGCAAATTAGCTCCATTAAACTTGGCGTTGTAGTATCCTGCACTCTGCCGACCATTGATCAAAGTTGCAACTTCCCTTCCAAGTATATCGTAAATCTTTAACGTCACAACACTGTTTACCGGCAATTGATAATCGATGACCGTTGTGGGGTTGAACGGGTTTGGGTAATTTTGTGAAAGAGAAAACTTGAGTGGAGCAGCGTCACCGTGTTGCTTAACGCCAGTTATCATTTCCGAGAGAGGTCTCCGCCAAATGCCTCCATCTTTTATCCCTGCAAAGAGATTGCCTCCCGATACTGTGAGAGCCGTAATTGAATCAGTTGTCAAACCAGAATCGACGGGCGTCCAGTTCGCTCCATCGTCTGTTGAAACAAAAACGCCTCCGCCCCAAAGTCCTGCGAACAGATTCAAACCTGAGACGGTCAGCGACTTGACGAAGTTATTTGGGGATTCTGGCATGCCGCTATCCGCCGTCGCAGTCCAGCTTGCACCGTCGTTGGTTGAAAGAAAAACTCCTCCGGCTCCAGCAAAGAGAATCGTATCGGAGACGGCAAGACAACCTATAGAACTAGTCAATCCCGAGTTGATCGGCGTCCAGTATGCCCCGCTATCAGATGAAATGAAAACCCCTCCCATGCCTGATGCGACAATATTCGAGCCAAAAACTGCAAGAGCTTGAATCTGCCAGTCTGTCAAGCCACTATCAACGGCGACCCAACTCGCTCCGCTGTTGGTGGAAAGAAAAATTCCACCCTGCCAAGTGCCCGCGTAGAGATCCGAACCATCGACAGCAAGACCGTTGACAATAGCGTTCGTCAATCCGTTGTCAGCAGTTGAGGTCCAACTATTACCATTATCCGTGGAAATGAAGACGCCGCTGCCGTCGGTTCCAGCAAATAGAGCAGTACCTAATGCGGCAAGAGCATTAGGGGTGGTGTTAGTTAAACCCACATTGGATTGATTCCATGTCGTTCCATTGTCGGTGGAAAGAAAGACACCACCGCCTGTAGTACCTGCGAAAAGTTTTGTCCCCGAGCCATTGAGCGCAACAACCTGTTCGTCGGTGAGACCATTATTAATTTGAGCCCAACTTTTGCCGTTATCGGTGGAAAGAAAGACTCCACCACCTGTAGTACCTGCATAGAGGTTCGCCCCTGAAAAAGCAAAAGCTGCGACATCAGGATAAGCCGGGAAGTAGTCACCAACCTCATTCCAGCTTCTTCCCTCATCCGTGGAAAGAAACACACTTCCCGCCGGAGTTCCGGCGAAGAGATTCGTGCCGCCATTCCCATCCGATGAAACAGCGAATGCATCGACTATAGGATATGTTGACCCAAGGATGAATATCCCACTGTCACCTGGAGCCCAGCTTGTGCCATGGTCGGTGGATAAAAAAATGCCGGCGTCCCAAGATGCAGCAATAATAGTTGTGTCGCAGATTGCAATCCGTCTTACGATAGTGCTTGTCAATCCGGAATCAATTTGGTCCCATGACTGTCCATTGTTGGTGGAACGAAAAATGCCTCCTCCATAAGTACCTGCGTAGATGTATGCGCCTGAAACAGCTAAAGACATCACGCTGATATTCGTTAGCCCGCCGTCTTTCTGAGTCCAGCTGGATCCGTTGTCTGTCGAAAGAAAAACACCGCCCCAGGTCCCAGCAAAAATGTTTGTACCCAAAGCAGCGAAGGCATCCACGTAGTTGTCCATCAATCCGGAATTAACGGCTGTCCATGTCGCACCGTAGTTTGTGGAACGGAAGACACCGGCATTCCACGTGCCGGCAAAAAGATTCGAATCACAGAACACGAGGCTGTTGATATAGCCGCCGTAGAGCCCATTCGTTTGGACCCACTGGGCTTGCAATAAATTCGCCGTGCTTAATATGCAAAAAGCTATAAATAGGAATTGGAAAATCTTTTTCATCTGTCTCTCCTTTCGCGAAATAGCGTTAGACGGGATCAACTAACGAACTTGTTGTGAAAGAAAGCGGGAATACCCAAACAACGGAGATTAGCACTCCCGCAAAATTCCCCTGCCACATACTTAACCTCAGGCTGATGGGCATTTGGCTCAGATGATCTGGCAACTGCCCAGCATACTGGACTCCTGACAATCATCACAACTTAATGTAATTCTACTATCCTACTCTTGTCAAGTTATTGGAACAAATTCAGCAGCCCCCCACCATCAACGAAGAATTGTCACTGTGCGTCTCGCCATGCACTTCTTTTTACATTGAATCTTGCCTCGATGCCGAGTAAATTCCGTATTCAAATGGAAAAGACTCCCGATACAAGTAAAATCATAATTCGCGGCGCAAGGCAGCACAACCTGAAGTCGATCGATTTGGATTTGCCCCGCGACAAGTTCATCGTCATCACGGGATTAAGCGGCAGCGGAAAATCATCTCTCGCGTTCGACACTATCTACGCCGAAGGACAGCGCCGTTATCTCGAGACCATGATGGCATACGCGCGGCAGTTCCTGCAGATATTGGAACGGCCTGACGTTGACTTAATCGAGGGCTTGAGCCCTTCCGTTGCCATCGAACAAAAAACGATCAGCACCAATCCACATTCCACCGTCGGAACCGTTACTGAAATCTATGATTACATCAGACTTCTCTTTGCAAAAGTCGGGACGCAATTTTGCGTGAAGTGCAACATTCCCGTTCAGCAGCAGACACAGGATCAGATTCTGCAATCAATCCTAAAAGATTTCAACAACAAAAATATTCTGCTCCTTGCACCGCTCGTCATCGGAAGAAAGGGGCATTACAGAGAATTGTTCGGCGAGCTGATGGCGGAAGGTTTCGTACAGGTAAGAGTTGACGGAAATCTGCGCGACTTGCATGATGGAATGGAAGTGCCGCGTTATGGCACACACACTATCGAATTAGTCGTTGATAAATTGAAAGTCCAGAAGAAATCTGTTTCGCGCATCCGGGAATCTTTGAAGCTTGCACTCGAAAGAGGCTCCGGCACAGTTACCGTTTTCGAGCCTAATGTAAAGTCGAATATCCCGACAACGGGAAAGGATAATTTCTTTAGCCTGCTTCGCTCTTGCCCGAAATGCGGCACGAGCTATTCTGATCTCGCCCCGAATTCATTTTCTTTCAACTCGAAATTCGGAATGTGCAGAAGCTGCGGCGGAATCGGACTCAGCAGAAATATAACGCCGGAAGCGCTTGTGGTTGATCCTAAACTTTCCATCACTGAAGGCGCATTTCTATTCCCGAAACGCGACGATTATTT
>JBAPNE010000175.1:0-22989 GCA_049278975.1 Candidatus Kryptoniota bacterium | reverse complement strand
GTTGTAATGTGAATATGAAACCGGTTTGCAGCACGCTCGATATTATTCCAACAACCATGATAGTGAGAATGATCGGAGATGTAATCATCACGATACGCAATACGACCGTGGCAGCAAGCGAGACAATGTTTCCTTGATTGATTTCTCTTCCATAAGAGAACGATAGGAAGTCCTTCATGACTTGCACTATTTGCATCACGAATTCTCGTCCTAGCATATAAATGGTTGCTGTACCGACTAAGAGAACCGACGCAGTCGTAAGCTCTCTGCTCTTCGCGACTTTTCCCTTGCTCTTCAGCTCCTCAAGCCTTTTAGGAGTTGCAGGCTCTGTCTTTTCTTGAAAAGTCTCTTCAGCCATTTACATTTGCCTTATCATTTGTACGACGTTGCTTTCAAATACATCAAGCAATTTTTCAAACACAAAAACGAAAAACGGCAGCGAGGCCATAAGAGCGAGTATCCCGACGCCTGCTTTTAGCGGCATGCCGATAAAGAATATTTGAAGCTGTGGCATCATCCTTGAAATCACACCCAGAAGAATATCGGCAAGGAAAATTGAAACGATTACCGGCGCGCCTACTTTTACCGCTGTCAAAAAAACCATGCCGGTCATGTGCACAAAAGTGTCAACGACACCGGCGCTGAGTTTTAAGCCCGACACCGGCACCGCATCGTAACTCATTTTTAACGCTTGAATTAAGAAGAGATGGCCGTTCAAAATCAGGAAAATAAAAATCGCAATTATGTATTCTAACTGTCCGACCACCGGCACATCGAATCCGTTTTGCGGATCTATCACATTGGAAATGGAGAACCCCATTACGATGCCGAACAGTTCTCCCGCATAGACAACGCCGTGAAAAATTATTCCGAGAGAAAATCCTATTGCAGAGCCGATCACGATTTCTTGAAGCACGAGAACTATCAGCGAGCCGAGATCAAGCGAAATCGGAGCGGTCGATGCCGCTATAAGTGGAAAAATTGCATACGCGAAAAGTCCGGCAGTCCAGATTTTCAATTGCCCCGGAATGGATGGGTGTCCATACAACGGAGCAGTTGCAAACATCGAAGCCGTTCTTATGAACACCAGTAAGAAGACGACGAACTTTTCAGCGTAGAAATTCATTTTATCTCAGTGTCGGTATTATGTCAAAAATATGCTTTGTAAAATCGAGAATCTTTTCCATCATAAACGGAAGGAGTAATATCAAGACGACGCCGATCGAGACAACCTTCGGAACGAACGTAAGGGTCATCTCACTAATCGAAGTCGCAGCCTGAAAAACGGAAATCGTCAAGCCAACCAAAACGGACACTAACAAAATCGGGGCGGCAACTAAAAAAACCGTGTAGAAAGCTTCTCTTGCAATTCCAATTACAAATTCTTCGGTCATTTTTTTCTCACTTAAAACTTTGTACAAGTGAACCAACTAACAGATACCAGCCGTCAACCAACACGAAGAGAAGTATCTTCATTGGCAGCGATATCATCATCGGCGGCAGCATCATCATACCCATTGACATAAGCACACTTGCGACGATCATATCTATCATAAGGAACGGAATGAATATCAAAAAACCGATTTCAAATCCGATTCGCATTTCATTTATGGCAAACGCAGGAACAATAACGTAAGTCGGCACATCTTCCGATGTGTTCGGGCGGTCCAGGTTTGCAAGGTGTACCATCATCGCCAAATCCTTTTCGCGGGTCTGCCGCATCATAAACTCGCGAATCGGCTTGATGCCAATTGCGTATGCCGAGTCGAGCGAAATTTCATTTTTCATATAAGGCTGGAATGCCGTCTCGTTGACTTTGCTCCACGTTGGTGCCATTACAAAAAATGTCAGGAACAAAGCCAACCCCATGAGTAATTGCGACGGCGGCATCGTCGACGTTCCGAGCGCCTGCTTCACGAAGTATAGGGCAATTATTATCCTCGGGAAAGCTGTCGTCATGATAAGTATTGCCGGCGCAAGCGTCAGGATGGTCATGAAAAAAAGTATTTGGATCGTGACTGCCACATCTTGAGGTTTTGTTGCCTTGTCAACTCCCAAAGTTACTTTTGGAATTGGAATAGAAGTTTGAGCTTGTAAGGCCGGAACGATTGAGAACAAACAGAATAGTATCAAAGCCACAGATAAAATCTTTTTCATCGGGGCGACAAACCTTTCAGTATATCTGCGAAGCTTCTCCGCTGTTGAATGCCACCGGTTGTTTCCAACTTTTGAATGACGTCGGTATCTGTTATTTCACCAAGAGACGCAATCGCATTATCGCTCACGCCAACCACTATGACTTTGTTGAAAGCTTTGATAATGTAAACGGCTTTCTTAGCCTGAATGTTAAGCGAAGTCAAAACTTTGAGATTCTCGTTGACGAATCGCGGCTTCGTGTTGAAGTATTTACGCATGATGAAAAGGATGACGAACATGAGCCCGAAAATCAGCGCCAACGTGAGGAATGTCTTGAAGATAAGCCAATCCATTATTTCTTCAACCCTTTCAGTCGCTCGAACGGATCAACCATACTGGTGATTCGAATGCCGAAGTGTTTATCAACGACGACGACTTCGCCTTCTGCCATTTTCCTGCCGTTGATGAGAACGTCAACAGCTTCGCTGACGAGCTTGTCAAATTCGATTATCGAACCGCGGCCTAGCTCAAGGATGTCCTTGATCATCATCGTGGTCTTACCGAGCTCAACGCTAATAGACATATCGAGGTCGAGAAGGAGTTCGAGTTTATTCTCTTTCCCATTCGGCTTCGAATCCGTTTCGATAAGATTTTCGAAAGCTGGATCTCGCACATTCTTCACATCGGTTTGTGCCGCTTTCTCGGTTTCTGCCGTTTCTGTTTGTAATGTACTCTGTGTTGTTTCTTCTGCCATTTTAATCTCCGCTTTGTTCTTCTTCGGAAGCGTTTCTTATTATTTTTACTGCTTTATGCCCATCATGGACACCAACCTTTGCAAAAAATTTTGTTCGAGATGATATCTTTACTGGAAGCAACGTGTCCTTCTTGCTGTTCAGTACGACAACATCTCCTTCTTGAAGCTCAAGCAGCTCACGAAGTGTAATCGCCGCATTACCAAGTGTGACAACCACCGGTAGCGTCGTGGTTGACATGTTTTTCGCAATAACATCGGTTTTTACTTTTTGAGTCCCACCTCCGACGACAGGCGCAACATGCTGGACATTTAGTCGTTGTATGATATCTTCCAACGAAAAAGTTGGGAAGCATAAATTCATGAGATAACTTCCAGTCGCGATTTGGACGTTGAATGACACCACTAAAACGATTTCACTCGTAGGAGCAATCTGTAGAAAATCTGCTTCGCTTTCGAACCTATCGAGCTTGAATTTAAGATTGCTGATAGACTTCCACGCACTTTGTAAATCTTGAAGCGCTTTGTCAACAGTACCCTTCACGAGACTCTTTTCAATTTCAGTAACTGCGCGAAGCTTTTTGACCGGTTCACTGCTGCCGCCGCCCAATAAGCGCTCGACAATTGCATAGACCAACGTTGGCGAAAGCTCAAGCACACCTCTGCCTTCCGAATTCTCCATATTAAATACATAAAGACACGTTGGACTTCCGATTGAAAGTTGGTATTCGGAATAGAAGAGCTGGTCAACAGAGCTGACAGTAACCGAAACCACTGTCTGAAGCTTTGAAGCCAAATAGAATCCGAATAATTCCGCAAAAGTTTCGTGGACTGCCTGAAAAATTCTCAACTGGTTCTTGGAGACGCGATTGGGTCTGCGAAAATCAAATCCTTGTACATCGTGCTCCTCTTTGACGACGACCTGTGCAGTCTGTGCAACGCCCGTTGGTTCTTTTCCTATCCCCGAAAGCAGGTTGTCTATTTCTGATTGTGAAAGTATTTCCGGCATTATCAGCTCACTGAATTATAAATTTGCTAAAATAAACATTGAGGACTCTGCCGGAGGTGAGGTCTCTGTTGATTTCACTCTTGATCTGAGTTTTTAAACTGTCCCTCAATCCTGTGTCGTCAAGTTCAGGCAAAGTCCTGCTGGTCAGAATTTCAATGATCGAATCGTGGATTTGAACGTCGCGCTTCTCCAATTCTTTCACCGTTTCTTCCGATGTTACTTCCAATCCAATTGTAGCCAAAAGAAATCTCAGACCATTCGTACCAGCGGGATTGACCACGAGATCTTTCACGACATAAACATGATCGAAATTGGGGTCTGCACCTCTTTGATATAGAGCTGGCTGATTTGTTTGAAGAGTCTTCGCTGCAGCCTGCGGATCAGAGTTATCGTGTTTGAAAAGAAATCCTATCAGGAAATATGCTGCCGCAATTTGTAACACAATCACGCTCATGATTATAATCATTTTTTTGGACTTGCCGGCCGGCTTCTGAGCTATAGCCTGTTGAACTGTCTCTGACATTTTAGTCAAGCCTTATTTCATTCTTAGTAGTGTGCACGAAGCTAACCAATTCAAGCGTTATGCCGTCAAAAAAGCTCCAAATTAGACAAGCAAGTTGACTTTTTGTAAGTCGAAAGTCTTTGAGTGTTCAATATTGAGCAAGTGGTCAATATTGGTATCTAAGGAGGATAATAGCCGTCAGCTATCGGTTTCTAACTTCCGGCAGTTTCTGTTTTGTCGAGTGGATTTAATTATCAGATTAAAAGTGGCAATTATTTTAAGAGGAAGGGGGGATATTCATAAAGCAATTTCATAAACGGCCAACCTTCATTAAATTACAGAGCAGAAGAAAAAGTGTTGCTTAATATTTCCCAAGAAACATTTAGATAGATTTTTTTCGCAGGTAAAAATACGATCCACCGAGAATTACAGAACATCGAGTGGCGAAGAATGTTTCTCCACTTCTGAATTCGTTTGTGACACCATAGGAAACAAACTCAATATCAAAACAAGATATTAAGGAGGAATGAAATGGAAACGAAGACAATTTTGATTACCGGCGCGAACGGAGAGATCGGACACGGGCTTATCTCTCATTTCGCCGAAAGAGAAAATGTAAGAGTTGTTACGCTCGACTTGAATACGGTTGACGATGCGACACGCGCAAGATGCTACAAAACTTACACCGGCGATATCCTCGATAACCGTTTTCTCGATTCGCTTTCCACAGGCCACGACTTTGACAGCATTTATCATCTCGCCGCACTTCTCTCGACTCGCGCCGAGCGCCAGCCAACGATCGCGCACAAAGTAAACGTTGATGGGACTCTGAATCTCCTTGAGATGGCAATTACCCAATCGCGCTTGCAAGGGAAAGAAGTGACGTTTATTTATCCGAGCTCGGTTGCCGTGTATGGGCTGCCTGACCTTCCAACCAAACATAAAGTCGGGAAAATTAAAGAGGATGAATGGACGGAGCCTCGAACAATGTACGGTATCAATAAGCTTTACTCCGAAAGGCTCGGCAGATATTACACAAATTTTTATCGCCAGCTTGATGTGCAGCCAATGAGTGGAAAGGTTGATTTCAGATGCGTTAGATTTCCCGGGCTGATCAGCGCGCTTACTCTCCCAACAGGCGGCACGAGCGACTTCGCGCCGGAAATGCTCCATCAGGCCGCCAAAGGACAACCTTATGCATGCTTCGTGCGGGAGGATACAAGGATTCCTTTCATGGCTATGCCGGACGCAGTCGAGGCGCTTCTTATGCTTGATGCTGCACCGCGGCAAAAACTTAGCAGGCAAATTTATAATGTCGGCTCATTCAGTCCGTCCGCAGGTGAACTGAGCCGTCGCGTAAAGAAAGCTTTTCCCTTCTCAGTTGTGGACTTCAAACCGGATTTGAAAAGGCAAGCAATCCTCGACACATGGCCTGAAGATGTTGACGATTTGCAGGCAAGAAAAGATTGGGATTGGAAGCCTGAGTATGATTTCGAGAAAGCGTTTGAGGAATATTTGGTGCCGGCAGTAACGAAGTTTTATAAGTCTAAATAAAAACTCCCTGGTTGGCTCGCCAATCCGACTATTTTGTTCGCACGAGGCCACGTCACACATTACGGTTTAGCTCGCCTTCAGAAACTCCAAACTCTCTTTGTAATTCTTCAGAAGCATTTCTCTCATTTTCAAATGCCGGTCTTCACGTAAATGCGGATCGTGCTCGGCAATCTTGAAAGCAGACTTTCTCGCCTGAACTATTACATCCTTGTCTCTGATTAGATTTGCCAACTTTAGCGGCGGTATGCCGCTCTGCTTTGTTCCAAAAAACTCTCCGGGGCCGCGAAGCATTAGGTCGTATTCCGCAATCTTGAACCCGTCTGTCGTCGATACGAATAAGTTCAATCGCTGATATGCCATGGCATCTTCACGAGATTCTATTTCTTTTTCACTCAAATATTTATCTTTAGCCATCAAAACGCAATACGATTGATGCGCACCGCGTCCGATTCTTCCGCGAAGCTGATGAAGCTGGCTCAAGCCGAACCGATCAGCGTGTTCAACAACCATGACGGTTGCATTTGCAATATCGATCCCGACTTCGATTACCGTTGTCGCCGCTAAAATGTTAATTGAATTCTTTTTGAACGCAGCCATGGTGTCGTTCTTCTCCATCTCAGTCATCTGCCCGTGTATCAAGCCGACTTTGAATTCATGAAATATCTCGTCTCTCAATTTTACAAAGCTTTGCGTCGCGGCTTTCAGGTCGGATTTCTCCGTCTCATTCACAAGTGGATAAACAATGAATGCTTGCCGTCCGGCAAGAATTTGCTCACGGATGAATTTATAAACCTTATCACGGTTCGATTCACCGCGCAGCGCCGTTTTAATTTTCTTTCTCCCCGTCGGCATTTCATTTATAACCGAAATATCAAGATCACCATAGATTGTCAATGAAAGAGTGCGAGGAATCGGCGTCGCAGTCATGACTAACAAATGCGGATCTTTTTCAACAGTCGGTGAAGGCTTTGCTGCATCCACATTTTTTTCCTGAAGCGCCATCCTTTGAACAACTCCGAAGCGGTGCTGCTCGTCAACAACAATTAATCCGAGTTTGTTGAACCTCACCTTCTCTTGAATGAGTGCGTGCGTGCCCACCACCACCGAAGCTTTTCCGCTTTCAATATCCGAATAAGTCTGTGCTCTCACATTTTTCTTTTGCCCGCCGATTAAAATGGCAGATTCGATTCCCAGACGGTCGAGATATTGTTTTATCGTGGCGAAATGCTGTGCAGCAAGAATTTCTGTCGGAGCCATGAACGCGGCTTGGAAACCGTTCTCAACGGCGATCAGAATCGCTGTGAGTGCCACGATAGTTTTTCCGCTTCCGACGTCGCCCTGAAGAAGCCTGTGCATCGGATGCTCAGACGTCATGTCGCCTATAATTTCGCGTAAGACTTTTTTCTGTGACTCGGTCAGCTTAAAAGGCAAAATCTCATTCGCAAGTTTCAGAACTAACTCGCCGCCGCTCTTCATCGGAATTCCTGCGGCGTGCTTAATTAAGTTTCGACGAACGGCGAGAAGTAATTCTAAATAAAATAATTCTTCGAATTTAAACCGGCGAAGCGAAAAGCCAAGCTCCTTTTCGTCTTTAGGGAAATGGATCGCAGCCAATGCTTCCTTTAAATTCATAAGCGAGTTTGTGGAAATAACGTCTTTAGGCAAACCATCTTCCGGGAAATAATAATTCTCATTTGAGTCGAGCAAATGTCTAATCGTTCTTCGTAAGCCGCGCGAATCAAGTCCGACTCTTTTCAAACCTTCTGTCGAAGGATAAACCGGAATTATTCCACCGGTGTGAAGGAATTCTTCGTCGGACTCATCTTCGAGATGATCGTATTCAGGGTGAATGAGGCATGGCTGTTCGTCAAACGTCGTAACTTTCCCTGAAAACGCAATCAGTTCTCCTTCTTTGAAAATGTTGATAAAATATTGGGCGCCGTTGAACCAAACGCACTTCATTGTACCAGTTTCATCCGACAACTTTACGAAAAGAAATTTCCTGCCCCGTCCCGCAACCTGCACCGACTTGATCCTCCCAACGAATGTTACCTCATCCGGAACCAGCAAAGCCGAACGCGCGTCCTTGATTTTAAATATCCTGCTTCGATCCAGGTATTTCCGCGGAAAATAATAGAGGAGATCGAGCGCGGTATTCACGCCGACTGTCGCAAGCGCTTCCGCCCTTTTCGGACCGACGCCCTTGACGTATTTGACTTCTGTCTTTGCCAGGGAATGTTTTAGGTCGAAATGCGTCTGGTCCATTAGCTGACGGCTAACGGCTGATTGCCGATTGCTTCTTCCACCTTGTTTACTATGTCGTTGAGATGGGAACTGTTGTTGACAAAATCGATTCCGTCCGACTCGATCACGAGGAGTTTGCCTATCCCGTATCGCTTTATCCAATCTTCGTAGCTCGCATTCAGCCGTTCTAAATAATCTCTGCTGATGCTTTGCTCGTAGTTTCTGCCCCGAAGTTTTATTTGTTTTAGAAGGGTGTCGATATTCGCACGAAGATATATAAGAAGATCTGGCGGCCTGAGATAATCGACCATGATGCTGAATAGTTCTCGATAATTTTCATAGTCGCGTTTGTCCATATTGCCCATCTCGTAAAGGTTGCGCGCGAAGATTTCAACGTCCTCGTAAATCGATCTGTCCTGCACGACGGACTTCCGCATCTCGATGATCTTCTTATGATTCTTAAATCTGTTCGATAAAAAATAAATTTGTAAATGAAACGACCACCGCTTCATGTCGCTGTAGAAGTTACTAAGGTACGGATTGTCATCGACAGATTCGAAGAAAGGGACCCAGCCCAAACGTGTGCTGAGCAATTTCGTAAGAGAAGATTTTCCGCTGCCGATGTTTCCGGCAATGGAGACGAAAACTTTTTTGTTTTGTTCCCCGCTTAAAACATTCGGGGATGACATTCTTTCCGATTGGCTCGCCATGGACGCCTCAGGTTTTTACTAATTTAATTTTGAGTGGGGCAATTTGCAATGAGAATCAGGAGCAAAGTGCAGGAAGATGTCGCAAATCGCGGAGCGGATAAATGCCGTTGTGCGATCGGACCGAGATTAATGTGCCTTTTTTGCGAGCTTATATTTTTTCCATGCTTTGTAATTTTTGGGGATATTAAACTCCTTCAATTCTTCCCATGCTTTAAGTGCTTCATCTCTCGTTGAGTGTTTTTCTAATGCTAAAAAAATTGAAATAAAATTGTTGAATTTTGTCGAAGGAATTTGCGGAAAACTATAATCCGGCTGATTTAGCTTCACATATTGTCTTACCAAATCTCCATAAGTCATTTTCATCCCTTGGCTCGTTTGTTCTTCACGCCAACGATTTAGCCAATAACCGGCACCTGATTTCCTCTTCAGCTTTGGGTCGATTTTAAAAGCTTCCTTAAGAATAAATTCTTTTGTCTCTTTATTGTTTGTATAATTAATTATAGGAAGGTCAATCTTTAATCCTATTTGAGTATCTCTTACATCTCTATTCGAAGAAATTTTCCTGCTGGGACTCTTGGTTTCTCCTGTTCGCAAGAAATGTTTGATCAGTTTTTCTATTTCATCTTTTCGTAATTTCGAAA
Source organism: Candidatus Kryptoniota bacterium (assembly GCA_049278975.1). Taxonomy (GTDB): domain Bacteria; phylum Bacteroidota; class Ignavibacteria; order Kryptoniales; family JAKASW01; genus JAKASW01. Next base: position 13,442 of record JBAPNE010000175.1, on the reverse strand, counting down.
AAGATGGAATGCCGATTTCTTTTGCGAAACCTTTTATTTCATCTGCATACCAATAACCATTTTCAAATTGCCCTTCCGTCATTGATTTCGACAATTTTATTCTATTCATTTGCATTTGCCTCGGCCTGTTAGCTACAAATATAAAGAGAGATAAGTTACCTTGGAACTTTCTTGAATGTATGCTGTGCAAATAATTAATTATCTATTACAGTATTGAAAGGTTGAAACAAACCATGAAAGAGTTCATGTTACTCATCCGCAACGAAATAGATCATCAGGAGAATTGGCCGCCCGAACAGCATCGCCAGTTTCTGAAAAAATGTGAGGAATATATCGGCAGCCTGACCAAAGAGGGAAAACTAAAATCTGCACAGCCGCTTGTAAGGGAAGGCAAAATAATCTCCAGTCAAAAGGGAATGTGGGACGATAAGCCTTTCAATGAATCTAAAGAAGTTATTGTTGGATATTACCATGTTCTTGCCGCGGATATGGACGAAGCCATCACCATCGCAAAACGCAACCCTGAGTTTGAATATGGGACTACGGCAAGGATAGAGGTTCGTCCGATAAAGATGAAGGAAGAAAGTACGGGTTTCGTTTACTCAAAGAAATCCTGACACTTTTTGAATGGAAGAATCACACCGCGCCGTTTGTGATTCACTTTCGTTCTCTTTCGTAACGGCTCTTTACAAGTCCATTAGAATAAACATCGGTTCGAATATGTTTGAATTGAAGATCGTTGTCGAGGAAACCAAACAATGGAATGCCACTTCCAATAAGCACAGGTACCTTTGTAATAATCATCTCATCGATGCAGTCTTCTTTTAAAAATCCTTGTACCACTTTTCCCCCATCGACATAGATATTCGAGAAGCCTTCGCTGGAAAGATAATTCAACAGCTCTCTTGGTTTCATCGAAAGCACGGTTACTTTCCCTCTTAACATATCCGGCACTTGTTTAATGCCGGTGCTTAGCACGAAGACTTTCTTTTCATAAGGCCAGGAGGGAAAAGTGAGAACTTTTTCAAAAGTACCCCTTCCAATCACAACCGCGTCGATCTTGCTCATGAATTCTCGATAGCTATCGTTAACCTCCCGGTTCTCGAATTTGACCAGCCAATCGATGTCCCCATCTTTTTTCGCAATAAAACCATCAAGACTTGTTCCTATGTAAACTGTTGTTTTTATTTCACGAATCCCCTATGGATCTATCAAATTGCACATAACTTCCGCACGAACCACGCAACGCCTTCGTTTTGCATTCTCAAGAATCAGCTCGGAGACTTTTTCGCGACAGCCAGCTGAGAGAAAACAGGATGCCTATCAACAACAAGGGACCAGATATCGTAAGAATCCAAGAGACGTGACGCAAGTTCGTGAACAGATAGCACAAACCGCAGGCAATAAACAACAATGCTCCGATCCATTCCCGTCGCCAGGCAATCACAATCGCGGCTATGATAATTCCTGTCGGGATTAGATGCATAAGAAGTGCGAGCAACGTTTGCCAAAACCCATGTCCATCATTAAACACATCTAGGGCAAACAGACTTATAAACGCGGCAAATAGAATGCTGAGAACTCTTGGTGACCAGAACAACATACGTTTTGGGAATGAAGTCATTTGCGCTATCCCTTTCTTGCTTGAATATTACAATAATAGACATTGTTATGTTTTTTTACCGAAAGGAAGGGCTGTACCAACACGTAACCCCTCCACGCAAACCATGCCTGGCACAATTCCAAGTTTCATATTTTCGAGCTGGCTGATATTTCAGTTCCTGTCCTTTCCCAACCCATTCGGCATCATGGCCAGGAAAATGAATCCATTAAACACTCCGAGAATGGTGATTGCAAAACCAACGTATAACACCAAGTGAAGATTCTTATAATACCCATACGCCATCGACAGTACGCCAAGCAGAAATACTATCCCCAAAACCAGCGTCCATGTTGGCATTCTTTTGAATCTGAATTGTTGAGCTGACATTCCTCTACTCCTTATTTGTGATTATGAATTCTCACTTTATTTTTTGACATGGACGCAGCCTCCGCGGGAGCAACGCAGTCCCGCACAACCATCATAATATAAAAAGTGGGGGGATTAAGCAAACTCCATTTCTGTAAGCTATTCTTATAAATTTGCGGAGCCTGTCCCAATATACTACTAATCGAGAAGGAATAGATCGCAATATGACTCCGTCTCAGCTGAATCATCTGTCGAAAACTTAATAGGACTTTTGCATTGAATTAATAATGGCCGATTAACTTTAAACACAACATGAATCGTGAATATCGGAAGATCAATTGGAGTTCCTATGATAAAAATCATTTTTAAAAACGGTAATCGCACTCTTTCTGCGGGAGAGGTTATATCATCTCTGACATGCACGAGACTTTATTTGGACTTTACTGAAGCTGTTAAAACATATTCATGCCTTAACCACGGCAGTGACTGTATTGCAACAGTTCTCTTAGATATTTTTCCTGCAAGCTTGGATTGGCAGATCATAAACTCTTGTTGTCTTGAGTATAAGCAAATCGTGTTATCTGCTCTTTCTTCTCCCAAGAATGCAAATGCACGAGAAGATGCTGCGTAGTAACTAAAAGCTGCAAGCTAGCGGCCCCCGCTCCACATTGTGTGCCAATACAAAGTTGGCGATTCTATTGGGCTTTGACAAGGTGATGCTATTCATTGCGTTGCCGGTCGTCTCACTGTTTTTCTGTTTAACTTACCTTCTTATGAACCAAACTATAATTGCCATTAAAGCTATGCCGACAAAAGCAATTCCACCTAATGCTATTTTCGCAATTTTTGGGAAACCCCATTTCACTTTAAAATCCATCGGGATATATGAGTTCATCGACGTATCTGGTTTTCCGGTTTCATAGAAACCAGTCAGGATGCGTTTGGTGTTTTCAGGTTTAACATTCCATATATCATTTACATGACCGCATTCGGAAAGTATAACCTGTTTTCCATTTTTCAGGTATGGCAGCAAATCTTTCGTGGCAAATTCGGCTGGTGTGGAAAAGTCCACGCTTCCGCTCAAGAGCAAAGTTTGCACATCGGATCTTTGCAGCTTACGGAATTCTTCCGGTAGTGGTTCCATCGGCCAATGGCCATAACTTAGCGGCCCCCAAAGTAGTTTGCTCATCGGCGAACCCAGAGGCATGTCGGGGGATGGGTCCATCTCAGCACAATAGTTTCGTGTGGAATCGAAATCCGCGCCAACGCCTTTCGAAGCTAGATCTCCCCATGTCATCAATGAAGGCAAAAGATAATCAGATGCCAGCGACATCAGTGCAAGCCCGCTTGGATCTCCATGTTCCGCCGCAGCGTATGCATCGAAGGCCATGGCCGCAGTATTGCGATGAAAGAGAAGAACAAATGTAACCACCCTTACTTTTCCCGGGTTGATCGACAAAAAGAGCCACTTACGCGGCATTGCGTTCAAGACTGTCCTCATAGTTGCATAAATGTCAGGGCTCTTCAAGCACATGGTGGAATCTTTTGACCAAAGAGTTGCATAGTGTTTCAGTTGTGCATCAATCACTTGCGGTTCCCAGAGAAATCGTCCGGGAGGATTAACACCAATCATTGCTGATCGAAATATATATTCCGGATATTTGAGCCCATAGAGATATGCGACACGAGTTCCATAACTTTCACTTAACATGTTAATGCGCTTATAGCCTAATGCCTTACGGACCGATTCATTATCTTCGATTACCTCGAGCATCGAATACCCATTGAGGTCAACTCCATCCTTTTTCAGTCGTTCTGCACTTGCAGTCCATGCTCGTCCGATTGTTTTTATTGATTCATCGCTCAGTAGATCGCTGCCTCCCTTGAAGGCTTTTGTCACTTCGGGGCAGTCGAGTTTCGTTGAGCCATCCACGCCTCTGTATCCAACGAGCACGAAGTCGTGTTTAGAAAGAAAAGTCGCAGCCTTCCCCCAATCCCACAACATGTTACTCATTCCTGGTCCACCCGCAAAACCAAATATTGGATCAGCAGGATTATTCGAATGCGAGTGAATTCGAAGAAAAGGTATGTTGATTAAACGAGATGCCGGTTTGCTTCTTCTCTCCGGCACCGTGATCGTTCCAAAATCGGCTTCATACTTTTCAGACCCTATCTTGAAGGGTTTGACTTTGATCACAAAATCATTCGCCTTAGCGTTTGCCGGCAGAACAGGGTAACTACTGTTCTTTTCGCTGCATCCAAAACAAGAAACCATGATAATTGAAACGAGGGGGATAAACGTGATAGTCTGTTTCATGTTTAATTGTCTTTTCAATTGGTGGCAACAAAAAATTATCTAATTCTATAAATGTCCCCACTTCAATGCTGGACATGTTATGGAATCTGTAACCTGCTCTGCCTCATCCCAAATGGCTGCCGATCACAATCAGAATCGAAGAGCCTGTAAAGATAAACGGGCAGAGTTTGAACATTATAAACGAATGCTTGAATCCCGTGAACAATGAAACTGCCGACAGAACGTTGAGAACTCCAAACGACATCCAATATACTGCTATCGAGATTATGCTGGTACGATCGATGTATGTGACAACCGCAACAAGAACGCCAACGAAAATAAGCGCGACGCCTTCGGTAATCCATTCCATCTTAATGATGTACTTGTTATCTGCCGATATCTCACCGAATCCGAGTACCACATTCCGCGTTGGAAATAAATGTGCAGTTCCCCAGGCAAACGGGAGAAACGCGCCGATGTATGTCAAGATTGATCCATTCATGATTTGTCCTTTCTATCTAATTTCGCTTCATGTTTCATCTAACCTCAGAGCGAACCACTTCGAGCCAACCTTCCATAACATATACAATGCGGGCGGCATAAAGCGAAAGCCATGGTCCATGCTTTTAGTTCCACCTTCTTACTCATTTTAAAAGCAAAAGTTTCTTCGTTTCGCTAAAACTTCCAGCCTGCAGGCGATAGAAATAAACTCCGCTCGGTAAATTGACGGCGCTGAAAGTCACCGAATGGTTCCCAGCGATCTGTCGCTCATTGACCATGGTCGTGACTTCTCTGCCAAGTATATCATAAACCTTTAAAGTCACATGACTACTAACTGCCAGCTTATAACCAATCACCGTTGTTGGATTGAATGGGTTCGGATAATTTTGGAAAAGGGAATATGCCTCGGGTGTTTCAGTTGCATTTTCCTTGACAGCCGTTATCATTTCAGACAGCGGTCTCCTCCAGACGCCGCTGAGCTCCGATGCCGCAAATAGGTTTGTGCCATTGACAACGAGAGAATAATCACTCGGCTCGATTAGCCCGGAGTTGACCGCAGTCCAGCTTGTACCGTAGTTAGTGGAGAGAAAGACACCGCCATAAGTCGCCGTAAAGAGGTTCGTGCCGGAGACAGCAAAATCAGTGACAGTATCATTTGTCAATCCCGCCGTAGTCCAGCTCGTGCCGCTATTCGTCGAAAGATAAACACCGGCGCCATAGGTGCCGGCAAAGATATTTGTGCCACCTGTCCCGTTGGGAGAGACGGCAAACGCCTGAACGACTGCAGATGGCAAGCCTGTACTGGCCGGAGTCCAGCTTGCACCGTTGTTAGACGATAGAAACACATTGTCATTAGCCACGATAAAGAGATTGGTGTCGGAGACGGCGAGAGCTCCCACAAAGGCGCTTGTTGGCAGCCCAGAATTGACCGCAGTCCAACTCGCACCATTATTAGTGGACAAAAAGACTCCGCCACCATTAGTTCCGGCAAAGAGATTCGCTCCACCTGTCCCGTTGAGAGAGACGGCAAGGGAGAGTATCTTTTTGTTCGTCAACCCGGTATTAACCGCTGTCCAGCTTGTACCATTGTTGGTGGAATGATAGACACCGAGCGCTCCAGTCCCAGCGAAGAGATTCGTATCAGAGACGGCAAGAGCTACGGGACTATCGTTTGTTGGAAATCCTGATTTGACCTGAGTCCAGCTTGTACCATTGTTCGTCGATAGGAAAACGCCATTGTACAGTGCCCCCGCGAAGATATCTGTGTCGGAGGTGATGACACAACTAATAGGAACATACGGCACGCCGATTTGAGTCCAGCTTGTACCGTCGTTGGTGGAGAGAAAGACACCGCCGCCATTAGTTCCGGCGAAAAGATTCGTGCCCGATAAGGCGAGAGAGCCGACAGTAGTATTTGTCAAGCCAGTATTGACCGCAGTCCAGCTTGTGCCGTTGTTGGTCGAAAGATAGACACCGTCACCAGAAGTCCCGGCAAAAAGATTCGTACCTGTGGTGGCAAGAGTTTTGACAGTAACATTAGGAACGCCGGCATTGACTGGTGCCCAGCTTGTGCCGCCGTTAGTGGAGAGAAAGATGCCGCCCGAACTGGTTCCAGCAAATAGGTTCGGGCCGGAGACAACAAGGGATGCCACATTAAGGTTCGTCAACCCGGTATTGACAGCTGTCCAGCTTATGCCGTTGTTAGTTGAAAGAAACACGCCACCACCCGAAGTCGATGTATAAACATTCGTGCCGCCTGATCCGTTGGGGGAAAAGGCGAAAGCATTTATAATTTTGTTCGTCAAGCCTGCATTGACTACAGTCCAGCTTGCACCATTGTTGGTCGAAACAAAGACACCGCCACCATCAGTCCCGACAAAAAGATTGGTATCGGATAAGGCAAGAACATCAATAACGTTATTTGTCAACCCCGTATTAACCGCAGTCCAGCTTGTGCCGTTGTCGGTGGAAAGAAACACACCGCTACGATTAATCCCCTCAATAAGATTCGTCCCCGAAACCACCACGCCCATCACATTGCCGGTCGTCAAGCCGTTAGGTACCGCAATCCAGCTTGTGCCGTTGTTCGTTGTTAGAAAGAGGCCGGCACCAAAAGCTCCGGCAAAGATGTTTGTGCCGCCTGTCCCGTTGGTGGAAACGCAAAATGAATTGACGTCGCCACCGTAAGGGCCTGTTTGAATCCATTGAGCGTGCAATGAATTCGCGCCGGCAAATAGCCAAAGCATTACAAATATGAATTCCCCCCTTCGAACATTGCGTAAAATATTTTTCATGTGTTTCTCCTTTAGTAAAATGGTGATGGGCTATTGAAGCTAATCTCCGCGCGAATCACTTTGTGCCGCCCGTCCATGAAATATATATAATGTGCGCGCCACGTCCGCCTGAAGCTGATCAGCCTCTGGCTGAAAGCTATTCATGCTTGCCCCGATGAGCGCCTTGCGGCATGCCGACATACAAATAATTTGGACGGGATATGTTCCTGGTGGCGAAACGTCTTTGTCTCGCTTGTCATGCGCAGCGGCAATTGATTCCATGTAATACATATGTTATAATATAATACTAATAGGAGAATATACGATGCTTAAGACAGCCGTCCGACGGGTGGGCAACAGCCTTGGAATTACTTTGCCTAAAACCATAATTGAAAACTTACATCTCAACGAAGGAGATGAACTCCATCTTGTTGAAACAGAGGAGGGGCTTATTATTACTCCGTTCAATCCTAAGTTCACCGAGTGGGCAAAGGCATACGAGCATACAAACAAGAAGTTTAGAAACGCCCTCAAGGCACTTGCGAAGTAATGGCGGTTCACTTCGTACCTGAGGAACTTGTCCTCATAATCCACGCCGACCTTCTTCAGCGATATGGTGGACGGCCTGGACTTCGGGACCGAAGTCTTCTTGAATCTGCGCTTGCTCAGCCAAGGGTAACTGTCGGCGGAAAGTTCGCTCACAAGACGATCTTTGATAAGGCAGCCGCCTACGGTTATCACGTTTGCAAAAACCATCCATTCATTGACGGTAATAAACGAGTTGCATTTGTGCTAATGGACGTCTTCCTCCAAAGAAACGGCTGGGAAATTGTTGCCCACGAGGAGGAGGCATTCTCGATGATGATTGACCTGTCTTCAAGCAGGCTCTCCAAGGCACAACTGGCATTGTGGCTCATGCAACACTCCTCCAGACTTGGTTCTGATTAAATTGCCGTTGCACATAACTTGTCAGCGCGAATCACGCTTGTGCAGTGCTGCCGATTCCTTCTCCACTAGTTATAACCAATTCCGAGTTTAAGGCCAAAGCCGAAGAACAAATCACGAAGATGAGAATGTTCTGTAACAATTGTGGCAGGTGGTCCAAAACGGCTAACATTAGTAAGGAACCTCCCGGCAATTGGGAAAATAATCTTGATTTCAGCTTCACACACAATAATCTGTGCAAGCCTCGCATTTACTCCAACGAATAAGCTTGTGTAGTTTGTCGTGCCCTAGCCTATTCCCTGCCCCCAACCATGTATTTCCCCGATATCCAGACGAAAATCCCCGATGTATGTACCCCCATAAAGAGAGTTAAATCGATAATCAGGTGTGCCATCAGCGCTCACGATACCCTCATTAGTTGAAAGACCGGTTAGTATCGCGCCAACGAATACGGGTCTCACGTGGACTTCACCACCTAATCCGACACTAGCCCCACCATCCCCGTTGGCATTAAAATGGAGTCCAAAAGCATCGAGACTTAGAAAGACATCGAATCCCAAAGGGATGTAGGTCTTGAATGAGGTCGTGTCGGGGACATCGTGGCTCGTGCTATCATTTAACAAACTCTGGAGAGGCTCCTCTGCAGCCGCATTTTCAGCATTCGATAGACAAAGAATAAAAGCAAATAAAATAATAAGTCTATTGCTCATACCGTACTTGACTTAACTTAATTTAATTGTAACAGCGATACTATACAGTCCTTCCATGAATGAATATAATTATTGAAACATCTTTCCTCACGAAAGTGAGGACGGGGAATCACACATTGACTGCTTATCATGGCGCAGCAACCAGCTCATCGTATAAATCCTTCCATTCTGGATTTCGCTCCTCTATGAGTTCGATCTTCCATTTCCGGTACCACTTCTTGATCTGTTTTTCCCTTGTTATTGCGGCCATCACATCGTTTGTCGACTCGAAATAAACCAACTTAACAACTTTGTACTTCTTCGTAAAGCCTTCTACGACTCCAGCCTTGTGCTCGCTTACTCTCCTGAGAAGATCATTCGTCGCACCAGTATAGAGCGTACCATTACGTTTACTGGCAAGTATGTAAACGTAGTAGTTATTATCGTGAGCCATAATTGTTTATCGTTAAAAACCTAAGTTGAACAAAAAATCACACCAGACTGTCATTCCCGCGAATGCGGGAATCTAATCTATGACATAATCAGAACAACCTGTGTACAAAAAGTTTTCCCAGCCATGGATTCCCATTTGAATGGGAATGACAAAAACCCATAACCATGTCATTCTCGCGAACGCGGGAATCCAATCTATGGAATAATCAGAACAACTTGTGTACAAGACGTTTTCCAAACCGTGGATTCCCATTTGCATGGGAATGACAAAAACCCATAACCATGTCATTCCCGCGAACGCGGGAATCCAATCTATGGAATAATCAGAACAACTTGTGTACAAGACGTTTTCCAAACCATGGATTCCCATTTGCATGGGAATGACATGAACGCTTATCGGTTTCCTCTTGTACCATAGATAAACTCTCTTCCCGCCTTCTTATTTACTTGCCGGCGATGGAGCCAACAAACCGGCTAACGCGCCCACGGCAGCAGAGCCAAGAGCGACAAGCACTTCCGGAGTGGACTTCCCTGACATAGATAATATGATGGCGCCGATTACTCCTGCCAGCACAGTCAATCCAAGAAATGCAACCACCATACGGTAAATCCAAACGTCCGATTGAATTACCGGCGCAGCTAACCTCGCGATAGCCTCCGCCGGGTTTTGTTTAATTTTTGATTCGAGCTCCGAATCCTGTGCGACTCGTACTGCCAATTCGCTAAGTGACCCAATACGCGATCCCATATTGCCTCCTTCTTAATTTTCTTTGTAAGTCATCAGCCATTAAAGAACGCTTCCAGGGAATTGAACAAGAAGGCTCCAAGGGAGTTCCACTCCCGAACTACTATAACCACCGACCACGTTGGTACTCTTCCGAACCTGGTTTGCCTCCCTAACATTTCTTTACTCCTTATTTATGATTCAAAACTCTCGCCGTACCTTATGTTAGATATTAGTTCCTTTTATTCGTAGTAGTTCAAGCCGAGCTAGTGCCGAGAATCATATACTTTTTGACGAGTCTTGGTAAAGAAGCCGTGATCATTAGCATACTGCTCTAAAATCCAATCGGCAAGACTAGAGCTGTACTGATGTCCGCTAAACTTTGATGAATAATGAAATATGGCCTTTTGCTCAATGCCAAAAATCTTCCGTATGCAGAAAATATCATACTGGTTAACAATCACGCCATCAGGTAGACCTTGGTTAACCGCCTGAATCAGGTCCTTTTGCCTGAACGGGTGAGTGGTATCTGGATTGAGTACTCCGATCGTTGGAGCATTCGGATCATCTGTAAGCCGAACACCGAGTGCACCGGCATCAGCATCTGGTTGAATGGTGATAACTTTGGCTCCAATAGGAGCTTCAACTACTTGCCGCACGTTCTTAAGCCATGCTTCTCGAACTTGCGCAAGCCTACGTTCAAATGAAGAAGCTAAATCATTCATGTTGCCAGGTTCGCTCTTCGCCCCGTGTCTAAAATAGACTGTACCTGCACTGAATGCGTTGCGTTGCTTTCCTTCCCCAATGTCATAAGTTCCAGGCTTTTCAAATACTAATGGCAATAGAAGTGGCTGAATAAGCAAAGCCACAAGGTCACTACCTTTTTTCTTGCATGGTATCATCTTGAATTGTGAAAATTGGAATCCAGTATACCGGTGTACTTTGTCAGTAATCTCTGCGGGATCTACCTGCAAAATAGGCTTGACATTATAACCTTTAGGGTTGCCCTGATTGTCTAGCCCAAACATTATGATGCCACCTTCCGTGTTGGCGATTGCTACAACATCCTTGATTAGTTCACACCAATCTTGCGCTGACTTCGGGTCAAACGATTCCTTGAACTCAATTGATGATTCCTCCGAGTCTGCTGATAACGCTGATTCAATTACGTTCGTCATATTTACAAGTGTTCACTCTTCTCTAGGTAGCTGGTCCCCGTTGATGCATCGCACAGAGCGGTATCGAACGATCAAGTTGCTTGTACAAATGCCAAGCGTCATGGTGCGGCCTGTTATGCCAGCCACGTAGTAGTTTATCAGGATTCAATTAGGACCAATAGGCTTGAAATGCTTCTTCACATTCTTGTCTAATTTAAGCAATAGACTCATGTGAACTGGAAAAGTACGGTCAACGACCTGAACTGCGGGCTCTAATACATTATCGACCGTTGTACTCCCAAATTCCGAGAAGATCTCGAAACCCAACGCGACAAGAAGCCCTAAGGCAGGATTCAACGGCAAGGCGGCTGCACCAACGCCAGTCGAAGCGATTATCTTGAAGAAGTGCAGCCAGTTTTCACGTCGAGAGTATCCTCCCTTGATTAATCTTTTCAACTCGTCAGAGGTGCTCACTACATCTTTCTCAATACCCTGCTTGAGCGCGTTGTCTAGCGCAAAAAGAGTCGTTCTTGCTTCCTCGTAATCAGGATACATTTGAATACAGTCGTCGATAGTGAAGTCACCAGGTTCGTCAACAACCTTGACAAGTTGCAGCGTTTCCACTAGAATTCTACCAAGTTCGCTTGGAAATCTCAATACGTTTCGATGCGGATTCTGGAGTACCCCAACGTCGGAAGACACAAGATGCGATCCAAGCAAAGAATAATGAATAGGCCCAACAAGAAAGAGTCGGCACAACTCCAGCCATGAAAATGCGGAAGTCGGGCTAGATTTATAAAGAGTCTCAAACTCATCCGCTCGGTTTGAATAACCTAGAGCGTGCAACTGTAGATAAGCTGCTTCTGCCGTCCTGAGGGCTCGTTTCTGGTTCCCTCGAAATGAATCGATTGACTGATCCAGATTGAATCCTGAAAGGCAATTGGTAAAACGCCGAGTCAAATCTTTGAACCTACCATTGCCTAAGAGATGATCGTCAAAAACACGGTCTCGAATAGTTGAAGGGAATTCATCGGTGAAGAAATGGTTAAGGAAGGACGGTACAGTATTAGTCGCTTTCGGGAACAGAACTCTAACAACAACTTTATCATTTTCACGCAAGGTCATCAACTGTTTCGGTGATACACCATACCATTGTGAAAACTGGTTTTCAGTTCTGAGATAGGGAGTAATACCAACGATCACTTTGTCAAAGAACGGCAACAAAGCCCACAAAGGCGTATATGGATCCAGGGAGGTTGTATAGACTCCTCCCAACTTGAATTCTGGGTAAATTGCTTTGATCTTGTCCGGAGATGGATTAGGAATGGCAGCAACGAGATTCTCCGCATCCTCCACTTGTCTATCCTTCCACTTCTTCAGCTGGCTCGCATTCATGTTTAATCCTATTAGTTGGCGTGGTTGCGTCTAACGTACTGCGGAAAGAAGTCGTTGCTTTCGCTCACCATAAATTTGCACAGCTCGATGACAGCTGCGAAGCAGGATTGAGCGAGCACCTTGCTATACAAATGTCGAGCGTCTTTGTCCCGCACGTCAGCCGCCGTTTGCAGTACCAGACTTTTTCCCCTCATCCAGTTTGGGATGAAGGTTCAGATTCATATTGGTCAGGAACAGATTAGCCAGGGTTGGCCATCCAAGGTCACGCTGTGTGTTCTTGAGTTCATCAATAATCGAATTCACGGAAACCTCCGATCGCATTTTCCAAGCTTTGTAACCAGTGCGACCAAGCCAGACCAAAACCCCGAGGGAAGAGAGGATATACATTGCGTGCCACACCTCAGGTTTTATAATGAATTCCTTGAAGTCGGTTGCAAAGAGAGTGGCAACAAGCGTGATGAAGATTCCGAGTGGAGCAACCCACTCCTGTTTCGCGGTCAGACGGTTGACATTGTTCATCAGGCATATCCTGACCTTGTCCACCGTAGTTATCAATACTTCTTGCTGGAGATTCTTATGAATCGTTAACCTATCAGAAAACTCCTTCTCAAATTCAATGGGCGATGGCTTGCTCATTTTCCACCTCCTTCTGGAGGCGGCAAAAGACCGAGGGCACCCAGTGCATGGTGGCTCATGAATCCGCACCTCGTGCAAACCACCGCTACACTTGGAATTGCGGGGCCTCCCACGATGACGCCCGCATTCAAGTTGCCTTGCACGGGATGCGTGAAGTATCCATCCATGAGGATGAGATTCTTGTTACCACACATGGGACACACTCCTTGCACCCCTTTTTCCTTTAGGATGTCTAGAATCTTTGTCTTGTCGGCGTCCTGCATCGGTACCACAGTTGGGATGATTGCCATATTCAACCTTTCAATTTATTAGCGATACTGCAAATTGCGGCTAACTAGTAGGTTAACACACTACTGTGTGTTTTTCTCCTTAATATATTTCAATTGTATTCAAACTATTTATTC
>JBAPNE010000174.1:0-34861 GCA_049278975.1 Candidatus Kryptoniota bacterium | reverse complement strand
GCCACTGCGACAATCTCGTCCGAATTCCTGACGTAAATGAGTCTATTGCCAACGACAAAGAAAAAATCCTGAAGAGCGGAGTAAACTTTCCTGTCCGCAACATCCTCAAATATTTTTCTCCGGGCATCGACAATTGCTATGCAAGCATCGTAAACGGGAATTCCCTTTTCATCTTTGCCTGCATCCAAATGATACCCGATAATTTCCTTGTCCGATAATTTTATGACATTCGGATTTATTGCACGGGATGGGACCAACTTTCTTAAATTTGCGGTCTCATTAAACTCTTCGACAAAATCTGGAACGATAAATGAATTAGCCAAAGCATCATGGCCGGATTCATTTTCGTCGTTTGTGATCTCTAACATTCGCGGGTCATCAACAGAAAATCGTTTTATCTCCCCACCCGTCCTGTAATTCAATTCGACAACTTCTTCCGATCTAAATGTTTTTCGTAAACCATAAAGCGAGTCGCCGGAAATATTGATGAACGAAAGTTCTTGATTTTGCCAAAGCAATTCTCCCTTGAGAAGATCGAGCGCAAAGATTTTGTCGGGAGTCGGCATATCCGGCCGGGCAAATTGTTGGAGAAAAAGAACATCCCCCTGTATTTTGTTTACGGTTATCCACCATTTGTCATCGAGCGGATTACCTTTCCAGAGAAGGGCGCCGGTATTAAGATCAATGCCCGCAAATTCTGTGGTCTTCTTCTCCGTGTCGCGAAGCTCGACGGCGAGAACTCCGCCGGTCGAAGATCCCATCTGCAGGGCAGGAAGCAATCTCCAAATTTTAAGTCCGCTTCTAAATATCCACGATGGCTTCAGATTCTTTTTGAACCAATTCACGAAGACAATATGAAAGCCAAATATCAAAAGTCAAAGGTCAAAAAAATATCACTTTATTCACACTTAATTTCCGATTTTTCACTTTCGCCTTTCACATTTTACTTTGCGATCCTTGCTTCTTTTCATTTGCATCTATAAATTTTTGCACCAACCAACTCTGGAGCGAGGATGGAATTAAAAAATATTATTCTCACAAAAGAAATTCCCATCGCCGTAATTCAGCTCAACCGCCCGGATGTGTTGAATGCGTTAAATCGCGAGTTGATGACGGAGCTTACCGCCTGCCTTGAAGAACTTGATTCGGACAATTCGATCAATTGCATCGTGATCACCGGAAATGAGAAAGCCTTCGCAGCCGGAGCCGATATAAAAGAAATGGCAGATGCTGGTACAGTGGAAATGCTGTTGAGAGACAATCTCAGCATTTGGGATAAAATCAAAAAGATAAAGAAGCCTTTGGTAGCGGCTGTCAGCGGTTTTGCTCTCGGCGGTGGCTGCGAGCTTGCGATGATGTGCGATATTATCATCGCTTCAGAGACCGCGAAGTTCGGCCAGCCGGAAATAAATATCGGTGTCATGCCGGGTTCGGGCGGAACGCAGCGGCTCGCAAGAATTGTTGGCAAGTATAAGGCGATGGAAATGGTTTTGACGGGCGAAACGATAGACGCGAAACAAGCTATGAGTTTCGGTCTGGTAAATAAAATTGTTCCTGCAGAAATGTGCTTAGAAGAAGCGAAGAAGCTTGCCAGGCTCATCGGATCCAAGCCGCCGATTGCTCTCAAACTTGCAAAAGAATCAGTGCTCAAAAGTTTCGAGGTCTCATTGAGAGACGGACTTGAATTCGAGAGAAAAAATTTCTACATGCTTTTCTCAAGTGAAGATCAGAAGGAGGGGATGAAGGCATTTATAGAGAAACGAAAGCCACAATGGAAAGGAAGATAGCTCATAATTCATGGCTCATATTTAATTACCGAAAATAGATTACTGATGACTGATATGATGAAACGAAAAATTGATTTAGTGTTGAAGTCCAAGGGTGGTTCAATAATTTTTGAAGATGAGAGCATAACTGTAATTGACAAACCGCCAAATCTTCTCGTGCTCCCCGATAGGTACAATCAATCCCTTCCTAATTTGTATCACATGTTAAAAGAAGAGTTCGGTGAAATATATATCGTACATAGGATTGATAAAGAAACGAGCGGCGTGATCGTTTTCGCGAAAAATGCGGATGCACACGCGGCGCTCAATTCCCAATTTGAGGACAGGCGGGTTGAGAAAACATATCGTGCGATAGTGGTCGGCACGCCGGGCGGGATGGAAGGAAAAATCGATGCTCCGATCTCGGAAAGTCAGAAACACGCCGGCGTCATGAAAGTGGATTTGAAACGAGGGAAACCCTCCGTCACTAATTACAAAGTGGTCGAGCCGTTTGACGGATATGCCCTCGTGTCGGTCAAGCCGGAAACGGGTCGTATGCATCAAATAAGGATTCATCTTGCTTCCGTAGGGCTTCCGATCATGTGCGACAAAATTTATGGCGACGGCAAACCGTTCTTTCTTTCGCAGGTGAAGTCGAGATATTTTTCGGAAGGTGAAGAGAAGCCGCTTCTTTCACGGACCGCCCTCCATGCTGAATCGGTTTCGGTTTTTCATCCGACAAAAAATGAACGTGTTTCATTCGTTGCGGAAATACCGAAAGACATGCGTTCGGTATTGAATTATTTGAGAAAATTTAGATCCAACGTAACCGATCTCAACGACCCTGCGGCAAGAGTACTAGAGGGACAATCGGGCGGTTACCATCATGGATCACAAAAAAAATCGGCATCAGCAAATGCCTGAATTCGAAACCGTAAGAATAGAAATCGAGAATAGCATTGGACGATTGACCATGAACCGGCCAGAATCTCTCAACGCGTTCAATGAAAAACTGACATTTGAAATTCAATCGGCGCTGAAAAATTTTTCAAACGATAAAAATGTCCGATGTGTAGCAATTACAGGAAGCGGGCGCGCGTTTTCCGCCGGCCAAGATCTGAAAGAGGAATTGACTATTAACTTTTCAGAAATGCTCGAGCGCCGTTACAACCCGATAATAAAACTCATCACCGGGATGCAAAAGCCTGTGGTTGCCCTCATTAACGGTATTGCCGCGGGTGCAGGAATGAGCCTTGCGCTCGCTTGCGATTTCAAAATCATGAGCGCCGGCGCGAAACTCGCTCAAGCCTTCGTAAAAATCGGCCTCGTCCCGGATTCCGGCTCGTCATATTTCCTCGCGAGACTTGTAGGCTACTCGAAAGCGTTTGAGCTTGCCGCGCTGGGCGGCGAAATTTCTGCCGATGAGGCACTGAAGTTAGGAATTGTAAATCGTGTGTTCCATGATGACAAATTTTGCAATGAATCCGCTGAAATACTTAAGCAATTTGCGAGCGGTCCGACGAAAGCTTACTCACTAATAAAAAAGATGCTGAATTATTCCGCGGGCGCGTCGCTCGAACAAAGCCTTGACTACGAAGCTTATATGCAAGAAATTGCAGGTCGGTCGGAAGATGCAAGAGAAGGTAGGAAAGCCTTTGTTGAAAAGCGTTCGCCAACCTTCAAAGGTAAATGATTTTTGCCGTCACCGCCTACGGCATGACGATTCATTTAATAGATGTGTTGCTGGATCAGCAAAATGGCCACAGGTGATGATTGATTGTTTTGAGGGTTGAGCTGTGATCGGTAAACTTAAGTTACTGTCACGCTTACAGGTTGTTTGAAAAGGAGGAGAGGAGGGAAATATGACGGCTGAAAATATGTTTTCGATGAGGAATGCGTCGCAACTTCCCGATGAAGAACGGGAAAAACGCATGTGGGAGAAAATTCACGCAGGTGAATCAATAGAAACTGCCGACGAGATGAGTGAAGATTACTTCAAGAATCTCGGTAATCTCATGCTCCAGCAGGCAGATTCCGAACTTGCGGGGGCGTTCGGCTATGTGCCATGGATTATGCAAGCGCCAACAACCGAAGAAAAACTTGCAGTCGCAAACATCGTGAAAGACGAAGTGCGCCATGCTCGTGCTATGTATAGGCTGCTTGAAGACCTCGGCATCGATGTTGACTCGCATGTTGCGAAACATGATTATACTCTCCGGATTGATCTCAAAGATGACGCGCTGAAAGACAAGCGCGCGGCAGACGACAGACGCGTGAATATTTTTTATTACACGATAGACACATGGGCAGATTTTGTTATGTTCCAATTTTGCATGGATCGTGGCGCGGGACACCAACTTGAGGACGTCAGGAAGTCGACGTACGGTCCATGGAAAAGAGAAATCGAACGCATCTTCAAAGAGGAAATGATGCACGTAAACCATGGCGATTACTGGGTGAAGAAAATGGCGCTTGACCGTACCACGAAGGTGGAAGTTCAGTCAGCGCTGAACAAATGGTATCCGCGCACCATGAATATTTTCGGGAGACCTCATACTCATCGAAATGAGATATATAGGAAATATGGACTGAAATTCAGAGACAACGACGAAGTGCGAATGGCATTCACGGAGGAAGTAAGATTGAAATGCAGTGAATGGGGGCTTGCTCTTCCCGATTGGAAGCCCGAGTGGGAAAAGATTGAAGAAGACGGGATAATTTCGGGCTGATGAAAGCTGTAGGAATTGCCGGAACCGGCACGATGGGAGTCGGCATCGCCATCTCTTTTGCGCGGAGCGGTTGGGATGTTTTGCTTTATGATGTCTCAAAAGAAAATGTTGTACGATCACTTGAAGTGATCGGTAAAGAGTTTCAGCGAGATGTCGAGAAAGAACGGATCAAGGCGGAGGATGCGCAAGCGTCGCTGGCGAGAATCCATCCGAGGACAGAACTGTCGGATTTTGCGGAAGCACATCTTGTCGTCGAAGCGGTGACTGAAAATCTTTCGTTGAAGCAAGAACTCTTCACGAAACTCGATGAACTTTGCGAGCCGCAGGTTCCGATAACTTCGAATACGTCAAGCCTTTCGATTGGAGCTATCGGGCAAAATTGCGGGGGGAAAAATAGAATCGCCGGATTTCATTTTTTCAATCCTGCACACAGGATGAAACTTGTCGAGGTGGTTAAGACAGGTTTTCTCTCCGATGAAATTCTCCTAGAACTTTGTCAGATCGTTCGCCAAATCGGTAAGACACCCATTGTTACGCGTGACATGCCGGGATTTGTCGTGAACCGGTGTGCGAGACATTTCTATCTTGAGCCTCTCCGTTTTCTGTCTGAACGCGCCGGCAGCGTTGAAGAAATAGACTTCGCATTCGAATCGGCAAGTTTTCCGATGGGGCCTTTTAGATTATTAGATCTGGTCGGGCTCGATGTTAATCTTCTCGCATCTAAGTCGATTTACGAACAGTTTTTCTTTGAACCGAGATTCAGGCCTGTAATTCTTCAGCAGAAAATGGTTGAAGCCGGGCTGTTAGGAAGGAAATCAGGGATGGGGTTTTACGATTATCGAAATAGTTCGGTACATTCTGCAGTAAAGATTGATCGCCGTGACTGGCTCGTAAGCGAATCGCTGCGCGAAATGGCACATAAAATATCGTTAAAATTGGAAATAAAAAAACCGTTGAACGACAGCCAGCATCTCATTCTTGCGCGTACCATCTCCATGATAATAAACGAAGCCTTCTTTATGCTTGAAGAAGGAATCGCCGAAGGAGAAGACATCGATCTCGCAATGAAATTAGGCACAAATTTTCCGAAGGGGCCACTTGAACTCGCCGAATGTACGGGGAAATATTTAATTGCAGAGTTTCTTCAAATAATGCGCCGTGCTTACGGTGACACTTATAGGCCAAGTCTTTTATTATCAAATTAACTGCTTATGAGACTTCACATATCGACCATCAGATGTCAAAAATGCTTTTTCATTGTCTTTCTATTTTCCCTCTCGGCAATTGCACAACCGCAAGTTGTAAACTTCAAGCAACTACAGCAATTCCTTCCGCAAGGCAATTTCGGAAATTATTCGGCGGAGCAACCCACCGGCGAGACTTCGACCATGATGGGATTCTCTACGTCATGGGCGCAAGTGAATTACCATTCCTCAACCGATTCAAGTGCCGTATCCGCTAGAATCACGGACTTGCTCAACATACCGTCTTATATGTCAATCGCCCCTCCCGTGAACAGCGATAGCATTCGCTCAACTCCGGTCGGGTACGAGAAAACGGTAATGTACAAAGATTTAAAAATCATGGAGACATACCATGGCACAACTCATCGAGCAAAGCTGCAGTCATATTTTGCAAATAGATTTTTGTTGGAAATCAACGGCGAGAACGTTAGCGATACAAACGTTCTGTACGGGCTTCTTGATAAAATAAATCTCGATGGTCTGCGAGCGCTCATCCAGCCTTCGCAAATTAATAATGGGAAATAAAGGGCGTAATGTGATAAGTTTTAACTTTTGGTCTTTCGTTTTCAGCGTTTCACGATAAGGGAGAAACATTTATGAATTGGTTCACAGTGTCATTGTTCTTTCATTTGATCGGCGTCGGAATGATTTTCACACTTCTTTTCGCCGGACCAATAGTCGAGACAAATTTCAGATGGGAAAATGACATTAGCATGAAGCGACATGCGGCGAAACTTCTAAGAAACATCGGGCTGCTTTCACCGTTCGGAGCGCTCGTCTTGATGCTCAGTGGAATCGGAAACATGATCGGTCTCAATATTAGTTTTGTAAATTTATTTGGAAGCTCGGCATGGCTTGGGATAAAAATCATATTCTTCATAGTTCTGCTTGCCATGGGAATGGTGTTAAGTCCGAAAACGGCACGTCAGCGTGCGAGCCTTCTTGAACAGATGAGCCAACAGAATCCACCGGAAGATATTAATGACAAACTATCTGCGCTGAACAAGAGACAAACGATTTTCTTCGTGGCCAACTGGGTGCTCGTTCTTTTGATATTGGTCTTAACACTCTCTAAGCCATAGAAAAATTCGATTAAGGAAAGAAGTGGCACTATGAAATCTAGGACAGCCGAATTAATAAGGAAATATTTGGATGGACCCGGCGACTTGATTGCCGCTGTCGAAGGTATGACGGACGCTGAATTAGACAAACGAATTGAGCCTGGGAAGTGGAGCATCAGGCAGCAAGTAAATCATTTGGCAGACGCGGAGATGAACCTCATCCACCGAATGAAAAAAGTTATTGCGGAAGACAATCCTCTCTTGCCTGCGTTTGATCAGGACAAGTGGGCTCGAAGTTTCTTCTATGATAAAGCATCAGTTGATGACTCAATTGCACTTTTTTTCACGCTTCGCACTTCGATGGGGCCGATACTGAAAGAATTGAAAGACAAAGATTTCAAGAGAACGGGAATCCATACTGAAGATGGAAAAATAACACTGTTCGATCTCCTCGAACACACTGTCGAGCACGCCGAACATCACACGAAGATGATCGATAAAATAAAGAGAAAGTTTAAAATAGAGTAGTAAAGAAATTAGACATGGAGAACTTTTGAATTCGCATTGCAGCAAAAGTTGAGCACGAGTATCACAACCTCAGTGTTTCTTTATTGATTTCACTATACTTCTACGGTTTAATCTAAGAGAACAGGGTGGGTGAATACAATCTCTACATCGGTGGGAAATTTGTAGAACCGAAAAGTGGCAGATATGATGAGACACTAAACCCGTTTGATGGATCTGTCGTGTCAAAATTTGCAGTAGCTTCACATGAGGACGTAAATCTTGCGGTTGCGGCGGCTCGAAGAGCATTCGATTCGGGGGTGTGGGGTGAGAAACCGCCGGAAGAACGTGCACAATTCATAAAAAAAATTGGCGACAAGATAAACGAGAAAGCGGCGGAGCTTACCGAACTTGAAGTCCTCAACTCCGGCTCGACGATAAAAAAAGCGAAGGAAGATATTTTCTTGAGCGCGCGTTCATTCAATATTTTTTCTAAATTGACACCGACAGAAAGCGAACGTGAGTTAACGGAGATATCCAAGCCGGGATTTGCGAAAAATTTCTTACGTTATGAACCGGTCGGAGTTGTCGGCGCAATCATTCCGTGGAATTTTCCGCTCAAGATGGCTGCATGGAAATTAGGCCCCGCGCTTGCTGCTGGGTGTACCATTGTACTGAAACCTTCGGAGCTTACACCAGTAACTGCGATGGAGCTGGCGAAAATTATTGATGAAGTCGGTTTGCCGCAGGGAGTCGTCAACATAATCCCCGGATACGGATCTGATGCCGGAGAAGCCCTTGTCAAACATCCGGATGTAAACAAAATCGCGTTCACGGGCTCGACGGCAGTTGGAAAAAAGATTATGCAGCTTGCCTCCGAAAACTTCAAGCGGCTCACCCTCGAATGCGGCGGAAAATCGGCTAATATTGTGCTGGACGATGCCGACTTTGACATCGCAATCGACGGAAGCATTTATGGTATGTTCTATCATTCCGGGCAATGCTGTGAAGCCGCGACCCGACTTTATGTGCATGAAAAAATTTACGAAGACTTCGTTGCCGCACTTGTCGAGAGGTCAAAGAAAATGAGAATCGGCAATCCGATGGAGCCAACAACGGATATTGGTCCCCTGATTTCGAAGAAACAGAAGGAGAAAGTCTTAGGCTATATTGAAAGCGGTAGAAGGGATAATTTCAAAATTGCTCTCGGCGGCCGTGTACCATCTGCCCCGGAGTTATCGAAAGGAAATTTTGTTGAGCCGACGATTTTTGTCGGTGTTGACAGCAAATCTAAGATTGCACAGGAAGAAATATTCGGACCCGTTTTAATTGTCAATGAATTCAAATCGGACGAAGAAGCAATCTCTCGCGCGAACGATTCGACATACGGCCTCGCCGCCGGCGTGTGGAGCAAAGATATAGCGCGTGCGAAAACAATCGCGGACAGGCTGCAAGCTGGAACAGTTTGGATAAACGAATGGCATTTGCTCAACGAGCGCGCACCGTTCGGCGGCTACAAGCAAAGTGGAATCGGGAGAGAGTTTGGAATGATTGGGTTGCAGGAATATCTGGAAGTTAAACACATCCACGTTGACGACGGGGTTCCGCGGGAGAAGAGAAACTGGTATGATACCATGGTGCCGAAATAGGAATCGATGCAGCCTTTCTAACTTCCTAAGAGCGTTTTCCAATCCAGCGCCATCGCCCATTCTTCAAACGTGTGCCACCCCACCTCCGGATAATTTTTGCGCAGGCTTTTAATGTCGGCGGTGTAATTATTTTTTGCCTGCCATTCAAGCATTATTGCCAAATCAGGACTCTGCGCTCTCATATTTTCAGGGGGAAAAGCTTCATATCCGATGGGCTTGCCGATCGCCTTCGATAGAATCGCAGCCGTCTCATCTCCCGCAAGTTCGTCGCCCGCAATGTCTATTCGGCTTCCGAGAAATGACTCGCGGTGTTCGATTACAAACGTGGCGAAAGAGCCGATATCTTCTACGGCAATAAGTTGAACCGAGCATGAAGCTGGAAGCCCTCTGAAGATTTTACCTTGTCGAAGGTTTGGCAACGCAAAAGGCTGGATAAAGTTCTCCATAAAGGCTGTCGGGCCAATGATGGTGTATGGAATGCCTGATCGTACAATGTGCTGTTCCACCTTATATTTCGTTTCGAAGTGCGGGATACCTGTATTTTTGTTCGCACTTGCCACAGAACTGAATACGAGATGGCTGACACCTGCTACCTTTGCTGCATTCACAACGTTTATTCCCTGAGTGACCTCGTTCTCATAATTGCTTTGGAACGGTGTTGTCATCGCGAAAACTACATCGACACCGCGCAATGCGCTCTCAAGCGAATCCTCGTGCGTCATATCGCCAAGCGCGATCTCGACTCCCGAGTTGTGGAAATTTATGGCTGCCTGCGATGATGGATTTCTTGTTAGCGCTCTCACTTTGTGTCCATTTTTCAAGAGTGCCCGCACAACCGCACCGCCCTGCTTGCCGGTTGCACCGGCGACAAGGACTATATTTTGGTTAGACATTGTCAATTCCTTTTTTTATCTAATGTTTCAAGTCGTGTTTCATTAACATGGAACAATCAACTCGAAAAATGAGTTCACTAACATGACGAGTTCTAATCTTGCCAAAGCTCAAAGCCTTTGCAATGTTCCGTTTGACAATTTGTTACCCGACTTTCACTACTACTTTTCCCATCGTCCCGCCGGCTTGAAATACTTTGACTGCTTCTTTCAGCTTCTCGAACGGAAATACTTTTCCGACATAAGGTTTATCTAAATGAAGCGCCTGAATTTCGTCCAACATTTTTATCCACATATCGTGGCGGTCGTAAAGCCATATTAAGTTGAAACCCATGACGGATTTGTTCGACTCAATAAGCGTTAAGGTCTGATACCGCGGCATCGAAATAAATTGGAGCGCAAGCTTGAGATAGTTGGGGCTTGCGCCCGGCGATGCGAACTGTGAAAGCCCGTAAGCAACTAATCTTCCGGTCGTCGTAAGAAAGTCGAAGCTGTCTTTCTGAACTTTTCCTCCGACGGCATCCAGGACAAGGTCCAACTTTTTTCCATCGAGATGTTTTGCCAATTCGTTTTTGAAATTCCGGTTCCTAACTATGATGCCGTCGTATCCTTCCGACTTCAACAATTCAATCTTCGATGGACTTCCGATTGTCCCGATGGTGTAAGCCGAAAATTTCTTCGCGATCCTGTTTGCATAGATTCCAACTCCGCCGGCTGCGCTGTGTATCAGCACGGTTTGATTTTGCTTTATGTCTCCAAGCGGAATGAGCGCGTAATATGCCGTCAGCGCCTGCACGATGAAAGATGCGCCTTCCTCGAGCGACCAATCGTCCGGAAGTTTAACAACGTATCTGCTATCGATATTCAAATGAGTCGTGTATGATCCGAATCTGACCGAGCCCATTATCCGGTCATTGACTTCGACATTTGTCACGCTCTTCCCTCTATCAATGACCACGCCGCTGAATTCAAGTCCGGGGATGAAATCACTTTTCGGCGCGGCTTTGTACAATCCCATGATGGTAAACACGTCGGCGAAGTTAAGTCCGATCGCTTTTACCTCGATGCAAACTTCATTGTCGGAAGGTCCGGCAATTTCTTCTTCAACTAATTTTAGATTATTAAGTGAACCAACCTTTGTAATTCTATATGATTTTCTTTTCATGGAATTCCCTGACAAATTATAAATAGAATTGATTATATACTAAATCATAGACTCAGTATTTCAAAATAAGTTTCTTCAACGAGAAACAGAGTCCCTCTCCTCCTCCAACCACACACACTTTATTGAACAGACCCGAATTAATGTCTCATACCATGGAGCCATGGGTTCAGCTTACCAACCTTGTGGTTCGAACAACGATGGCGACAGATCGACTAACGGTGGCCAATCGTCGGGACAATTACCCAAATCCTTTGGAAGGCTGATTGTTTCAATGACAGGGAAATACTCTTCTGATAGTTTTACCGGTTCCCAAAGGGTAGCGCAGAATCCCCTCGATGATTAGACTTCGATCGGCTTTTTCCCTCGATATTCGCCCATTGATCCTCCAGTGTGATTCCACTAATCTTCCGTTTATCTTTCGTGTATCTTCCGTACATCTTGCGTCAGATCTCTAATTATTCTATGTTTTAGCTTGCATTACGGGTTACCCTATTCGACCAATGAAACAAGGATTTGGCGCAAGGTTTTGCCCATCACGACGATAGATTTCTCAAAATAGGATTGAAATGAAATGGCGGAACTCAATAAATCGGTAATCGGAAAACTCAGAGGTGCAATCGGTGATGTGGTATTTCGACAAAGAAATGGAAAGGTATTCGTCTCTCGAAAGCCTCAAAGCTTCATGCCCGGCATTGATGAAAAATCTGTAGAGAGAAGATCAAAGTTTGCCTTCTCCTCAAAGCTTTCGAGTGCGATCTATTCCCTTCCCGACTTAGCTTATCTCTGGCGGCTGGCTGCGCCGCAAGGAAGCTCGGTCTATCATTTTATCTTACAAACCAATATCCATCTGGTTAATCCTGGTACGGTCACAGGACTAACCACTATAACTCCACCTCAATCGAGATCCTGGGCAGGCAGCGGGTTTGCTATCGATTGCACAAGCTCCTCGATTTCAACGAATGCCGTCACTGCCGAATTGGCGCCTCTCGGTGATTCGACGGGCATCGATTTAAGTAAGGAGCAGAATGTAAAGCTTGCCTGCGTTTTATGCCTGACTAATTCTGTTGACAAATCACTTCCCCAATTCCAATTCGTATCGTGTGTGTCGGAGTTAAGGCAGCTCGTACTTGACAGCCCGCTAACATTCAGCATCGCCTTGACAGGCGAGAATGCAGCGAAAGTAGGGAGCTATCAAGACAAGAAGCCCCTCTGTGCCATGGTTACTCTCAATAGTGAAATCAAGTTAGTGAGATATTCGGGTACGCTGGTTAAATAATCGGGAGGTTCGTTTTCACCCCGTCCCGCTTTAAATGGTGTGTTAAGGGTTTGATTAATGAATTCCATAAGGTGGCTTTTCCAGGCCCGGCAAGCGAGGGCTTGGAATAAAGAGGAGGAGTATTACGCAATTCAATTGTAGTTACTCATGCTCGCTCTTTGGGTTGACTAAATTAGTAAACCTTATTATATTTTTGACAAGAACGAAAGGAGTCAAGGCATGAAATCATTTGGCACGACCGACTTCGGCAAAGCAGTCAAAGAGCAACGACAACGACTCAATTTGTCTCTGTCAGATTTGAGTCCAAAGCTGAAGGTTACTAAAGGTTATTTGTCTCGCCTTGAATCGGGCAAAGCTGTGCCATCAATAACCATGGTTAAGAAGTTAGCGAAACTCCTCAAGCTTGATTCAACTCAACTTGGTATCCTTGCTGGTTATCTTCCTTCCGACGTTGAAAAAATACTCTATGCAAATCCGGTTACGGCTCCAGCCATTTTGAGAGAGACGTTTGGAGAATACCATAGACCAAAAGAAGAATATGCTGACAAAAACGATCAACAAGAGCCTAACTCTTCCAAGTGGAACTCTCTCTACCAATTAGTACACGCGGACTGCTTTCGATGGCTGGAAAAGCAGAAAAGTAATACCCTCCACGCCATTGTGACCGATCCACCTTACGGATTGAAGGAATATACCGAAATAGAAAAGACCAAGCTCCGAAACGGCAACGGGGGCGTCTGGCGCATCCCGCCAAAGCTTGACGGATACGAACGCCAGCCTCTGCCAAGATTCACAGTACTCGACCGGGAAGAGAAACAGAGACTAAGCCACTTCTTCTTTGAATGGGCACAGGCAACATTCAAAGTGCTCGTTCCGGGTGGACATGTCTTTATTGCCACGAACCCCCTTCTCTCTCATTTAGTGTACGAAGCGATTGAGAGAGCCGGCTTCGAAAAGCGTGGAGAGATCATCCGCTTGGTACAAACCCTTCGGGGCGGAGATAGACCGAAAAACGCTCATCACGAGTTTAGCGATGTAACAGTAATGCCGCGTTCATGCTGGGAACCATGGGGCCTTTTCAGAAAACCATGCGAAGGCAGAGTTCAGGACAATCTACGCAAATGGAAAACCGGCGGTCTTCGCCGCTTATCAAAAGAACAACCATTCTGTGATGTCATAAAAAGTTCTCCTACGAGAACCAGCGAGAGGGAGATCGCACCGCATCCTTCCCTTAAGCCTCAAGCGTTCATGCGACAGATTGTTCGTGCAGCGTTGCCTCTTGGAGAAGGTATTATCCTAGATCCCTTCATGGGAGCCGGCTCGACAATAGCAGCTGCCTGCTCGGCAGGATATCGAAGTATCGGCATTGAGTCCGATCTGGAATATTATCGCGTCGCGGTCAAGTCAATTTCTAAACTTGCCGCTCTGCCTTCTAACGGACAGGCTACATTAGTTGGATACTTGGATAACGTGTCTCAGGAAGAACTATTTGTGGTTGGCTAAGATGTTTCGGTGCTTCCCTACCCCAACTCCCGGAAGCCTATAAAGGAAGTTAGCGCGTAGTTTTTCAACTCCTGATGTCGCAATTGAGGCAGTGGGAGTCCTCCGTGATGCCCCTTTCCTTCCCGAAAAAGACCAATCTTTCTTTGTGAGCTTGGCACAGAGTATTTCAACAAATGTTAATGGAACAATTTGATCGTTATCTTGCTTGCCCACGATATAACGGAATATAAGGAGCCAACTATCCTCTGGGTTATGCCCTTGCCATCCGCCTTTTTGAATGGAGGTTTTCACTTCAATTCCTTCGTCTCCCTTTAGAATAAGGTTGGAACTATAGTACCCCTTCGGCAATAAATCGGGATGTCCTCCAACTTTTAGATTTGCAACAAGAGTATGCGATACTCTCGCAATGTTTTTGACAAGCAACTCTGATAGTATTCCAGAAAAGGAATTGCCTAACAATAATTCCTCCAATGGCCGGAAGCCACTGCTTGTTAGGTAGTCATTGAGCCCATTGAACAAGCGATGTGTTTCTGAAACTGCCTTTGATACTTCATCGATCGTTAAATCATATGGGAGCACTACGTCACGATTAATGTATTTAGACTCAAGTTGAGTGGGACGATCCATATTCTCCTTGTGTGCTCTTTAGTTTGGATTTATCATGATGGTTTCAAAGTACTACTTCAGCAAAAGGACTTCAAGATGCATGTTGCCATTTCCAAACTTGAAGGAGAGGAAGGTTTTGATATTTCATGGAGCAGTGGTTAGATTTAGATGAAGATCTCCATGCAAAAGACAGAAAACCGCCATATGGCGTATAACATGCTGGAGATGGCGGGAAAACGCCATATGGCAGATTTCGAGTAGTTAGCCGCCATGCCTCAACCAAAAGGAGAAATAATGCTCAGAAAGTTTCTACTCATTCTTTGCCTTTCAGTGCTTAGTTCCTGTTCGAGGGACACTCAGGTCGTCAATCTATCACAGAAGTTCTTGAATGCCTGTGACCACAAAGACTTCAAGCTGGCATACACTCTTTTATCTCCGACCGACAAGCACTCCATGTCTCCAGACAGCTTCTACGTCATGTTCTACAACATGGACGACCAAATCGCCCGCTTAGACAGTTCTTCTGCCATTTCTACTTTCATAGACCGAACCGCGGGTGATACCACTTGGGTTGGGCAGGTGTGGCGAGTGCCCGACTATACTCTCATCAACAAAACCAAACCCGCGGATGTCAAATTCTCTGCATTCTTTGCCAAGATGGACTCCGAAAAGGCAGTACCCATGAAGCTTGACAGCTCACGCACGGTTTGTTTGGTGAAAGAGCACGGGGACTATTACATCTATCTTGGTCTCGACAGATTCAAGAAATTCGTGGACTCTTACCAAACCATGATGCGGTCTTATTCGTCTCAAGTGACGGTCGTCCCCAAAAGTATCGAAGTGTACAGTATTGGTTACGGCAATTACTCTGCTGAAGCGTCTGTCCAAGTTGACAATAGGAGCTCTTTTTCCGTCAGCGGCTTTGTCTGCTCGATCTCGATTGACAGTAATCTATACGACTCGGATTGCAACGCCTTCGTTGTAACGACCATCCCAGCGGGAAAATCTGTCGTTAGTACTGAGTATCTTTCCAAGGCTCCAGTTCTTCTCACCAAGTATCTTGCCAACGGATTGCCATTCGGTCGAATCAAGGGGGACAGAATCACCGTCACTCCGACAAGTGTGTACTTCGATACAAGTGGGTATGGATTAATCAGAAGGGTATCCACGAAACAGTCAAGCTTTAGCGATTTCACTTTCCTCGCACCCGGCTACAGTAAGCTTCTTCTGGATTTCTGAACCACGCCATCAACGACCAAGTTGGGAGAATAAACAATGGCTGATGACATTTCTACTGAGATATACAAATCGCTCCGTGCAGCGCAGGAGAAGTACGACTACTTTCTTCTCGCGGCATCAGGAGCAGCAATTGGATTCGCGATGACCCAGACGCGGACTGCCTCAATTTCTTGGTCTCAAATTCCCCTAGGCTTTGCTGTTGTATGCTGGGGATTGAGTTTCTTTTTCGGGTGCAGACACTTGCAATATGTTGCGTCGAGCCTATATGCAAATTTCGAGTTGACCAAAGTGCAAAATGGATCCAATCCTTTAAGTGGCACTGATCCGCAACGCATTCAAGCCGCAAGTGAAGGCATCCGTAAGGCGATCCAGTCGAATTCCGATCGTTCCAATTGCCTTGCTCGTCTGCAGTTCAGGCTCTTGGTGGCTGGCGCGATCTGCTATATCGCGTGGCATATCCTCGGGATGTCTCTACGCGCCGTTTGTTGACGGGCACCAGACAAATGGAAAGGAGTTGTCACAACCGGCAACGACCGGCACGTCGCCTAACAAGCGCAAAATAGACGCTCGGTTATTGTATATTATGGTGCTCGCTTCACGGTGCACACATTATATCGAGAAGGAGTGCGGCGCAGCGTGATTCCCGCGGACGTTAGGCTCCAGCGCCCAGTATATGTAGATGAAAGTTGAATGATGCGAATGAATGCGAACCATCAACACATTGACCTATTGTCCGCCTGGCAAACCAATAACCGGGTGACGGAATTCTTTTTCGAGAATCTCCCGAGCGAATTATGGAGCAAGAAGATTCCAGGCGCCCCGCAGCGGACGATCCGCATGATCGCGGGCCATATCCATAATGCCCGGTGTATGTGGATCAAAATGATCGGCAAACAATACGCGATCAAGATACCGAAGAGTGTTGACCGAAGGCGTGTCAGCCGAAAAGCATTGCTCCAGGCACTGAAACGGAGCAGCCGGGGGATCATCGAATTACTGAACGCCGGTCTCGACCATGGTGGAGTGCTGGAGATTAACGTTCCATGGAGCAATATTCCCTCCGACGTGGTACACTTTATGGCTTACCTTGTGGCTCACGAAGCCCACCATCGCGGACAAATTGTTCTCGCGGCCAGAGAATTGGGTCACCGGCTTCCACCGGATATTACGGCAGGCCTCTGGCAGTGGAAGAAACGACACCAAGAGGCTGCCAAACAACGGAGAGGCGGAGGCGCGAGGGGATCGAATTAATTCAGAAGCTGGTTTTTGAATTCCTTCGGACTCATGCCAATTTCTTTTTTGAACAGCCGAGAAAAGTAAGGCGGGTTTTCAAAGCCAAGCTGGTACGCAATTTCAGAAATGCTTCGGTCTCCGGCGACGAGCATATTTTTAGCTTCGGACATCACGTAGAGATGAATCAGCTCAAGAGCAGTTTTGCCTGTTTCCTGCTTCAATAAATCGCTCAAGTATTTTGAGGACAGGTGAAGTTCGGAAGCCATGTGGTTCACGGTAGGCAATCCCATTTCTCCTGCTCCTCCTTTTTCGAAATACGCTTCAAGACGCTCATTAAATCTTGTAACCGTAATGCCCGACAATTGCTTCCGGTCGATGAACTGTCTCTTGTAGAAACGCTGCGCATACTTCAGCATTGAATCCAGATGCGAAAGGATGATGGACTTGCTGAACTCATCCGGATTGTTATGATATTCCGTTTCCATTTTGTGGTACAACGACCACATGATTTCTTTTTCGCGTGGTGAAAGGTGGAGCGCCTCGTGAATTTCGTAATCGAAGAAGTTATATTTTTTGATCTCCGCGAAGAGGGAATGTCCCATCAAGAAGTCCTCGTGAAAATGGATGGCGAATCCTTTTTCTGCCAATTGAAGACCACGCGCAGTAAGCACTTGATTTGGCTTCGTAAAAAACATAAGGCCCGTATCATGGTCGTATTTCGTCCTGCCATACAATAATTCGCCAACTTTAACCTTTTTGAAGCAGATGATGTAGCAACCACAGGCGAACTCCAGATTACTCTTAAGATGACTTGAGGCCGTAAGGAGGTTCAGGCTGAAGAGTGGATTCTCCGGCGGCGGAAAACCTTCCGCCTGATCTAACTCGCTGATTGTTTTAAAGTGTACCATAATAGAAAAACCTCCAATCTCTAAATCCTAAAACCTAACAAATACAAAATTCAAAATCTCAAATCTTCAACCTTACCCGCGTAGCCGAAACCAAAGAGTATCTTTGAACAAAGGGAACCAACGGACATAACAGAAAGACGGCCTGAGAAAAATGGCGTTAGAAAATTTTGCAGCGGAGTGATAAGAAACAAATACCCGTCTTCTCTGCCCTTCGGAAATGTGATGTATTTTATTTGTTTCCGCTCCGATGCGAAATTTTCCGCCATTTTCTCTCCAGCCTTGATTTTTTCTTTGGTTCTTTCTTTTGTATCAAGACAAAAGAAAGAACTATTCAAAAACAACACAATACCACACATCTTCAAGTGTGAAGATGTTACGTGATGGTTGTTCATTTTCTTTTGCCCGCCCAAAAGAAAACGAACCAAAAGAAAAGGGCGCCCCGCGAAAATGGTTCCGACAATTGTTATTGTCGAAACCGTTTCGTCCCCTAGGAAGGGAGGCGATTTTAATATATAGTGGTCCACATATCGCAGATGAGATTCCGAAAATCGCCTCTCGATGCATCTTGAAAGGTTCTGTGGTAAGGGGACGAGACTCCATTTTCGCAAGAATGAATGTGTACTCTATTCGGCTCCTAATGATGCCAGATATTGTTCATCGCTGACTTTTTCCATCCAGTCGACCACTTTACCATCAAGTGCTTCCTGGATTGCGATGTGTGTCATGGCGGTGGTCGGCGTGGCGCCGTGCCAGTGTCTTTCGTTCGGTGGGCACCAGACAGTGTCGCCCGGCCGGATTTCCCGTTTCGGACCGCCTTCGCTCTGCACCCAACCGCAGCCGGATGTGACAATCAAGGTTTGTCCAAGCGGATGAGTGTGCCATGCCGTGTGCGCGCCGGGTTCGAACGTGACGCTGGCACCGCGCACCCGTGCGGGAGCGGGTGCCTCGAATAGCGGGTCAACGCGGACGTTACCGGTGAAATATTCTTCCGGTCCTTTGCCGGAAGGCTGTGTGCCGTTCTTTTTGATTTCCATTTTGTTGACTCCTATCGCGGTGATACTAGATATTAAGTTTTCTGCTTCCTATCAACTTCACCATCTCCGGATCATGGTGGTCAAAGAAACTGCTGACTTTTGTGTCCAAAGCCTTAATAGTATTCATATCTTCAGGACTTAGTTCAAAATCGAAAACGTTAAAGTTTTCTATGACTCTTTCTTTGTGTACTGATTTTGGGATAACAACTACTCCTCTTTGAGTCAACCAGCGCAATATAACCTGAGCAACTGTTCTCTTATATTTGCCGGCAATAGAAAGGAGCGTTTCATTTTTGAAAATATTGTTTTTGCCTTCGGCAAACGGCCCCCAAGATTCAATCTGGACTCTGTTTTCCTGAAGAAATTTTTGGTTTTCGATCTGCTGGTTGAAAGGATGGGTCTCGATCTGATTGACGGCGGGGACCACTTCGTTATGCATAATCAAGTCCATAATCCGGTCTGGCTGGAAGTTGCTGACACCGATCGCTCTGATTCTATCTGCATGGTACAGTTCTTCCATGGCACGCCAGGAGCCGTAAACGTCCCCGATTGGCTGATGAATCAGATAGAGATCGAGGTAATCCAGCTGCAGCCTCTTCAACGATTTTTCAAAAGCCTTCTTTGTGCTCTCATAACCAGCATCTTGAATCCAGAGCTTCGTGGTGACAAACAGTTCTTCCCTCGCCACGCCGCTTTTTTTTATTGCGTTACCGACAGCTTCCTCATTCATGTACGCAGCTGCGGTATCTATTAAGCGATAGCCTGTCTGCATGGCTTCATAGACGCTTCTTTCACATTCCTGTGCATCAGGTACCTGATAAACACCAAACCCAAGAATGGGCATCTCCAAGCCGTTATTCAATACAACCTTTTGCATAATTTTTCTCCTGTGCTTTTTCAGATCTTTATCATGACCTTTAGAGCCTTGCGCTCGTTCATCGCGCGGTAGCCGTCGGGGACCCCGTCGAGATTCGTGACCTGATCGAAAACGCGCCCCGGCTCAATCCTACCTTCAAGAACATCCGGCAACAGCTCCTCGATGTAGGCGCGTACTGGAGCAGGCCCGCCGGCGATGGTGACGTTGTTGTAGAACGTCGGCTGAGCCGCTGGAATCGACGTTTCCTGGGGAGCACCAACACGGCCGACTGTGCCGCCCGCACGCGCGATGCTCAGAGCCGTGAGAGTCGATTCTTCGAGACCAACACATTCAAGAACAGAATGCGCGCCCAGGCCATGGGTTAGTTCGCGCACGCGTTCGACTGCCTTGTCACCTCGCTCGCTGACGATGTCAGTCGTGCCGAACTCCCGTGCCAGTACGATGCGGTCGGCATGGCGTCCCAGCATAATAATCTGCTCGGCGCCGAGCCGGCGTGCAGCGATCACTCCACAAAGGCCGACTGCACCATCTCCAACAACGGCCACAATCTTGCCGGGACCAACCCTTGCACTGACGGCCGCATGATGGCCCGTCCCCATGACATCGGAAAGTGTGAGAAGCGATGGCATTAGTGCGTCGTCCTTACCGACCGGCAGTGCGACGAGCGTTCCATCTGCCTGTGGTACACGTACCGCTTCGGCTTGTGCGCCGCCCGCTTCTTCCGAGCCGAAGAACCCACCATGGATGCAAGATGTGTGAAGTCCTGCACGGCAGAAAACACATGTGCCGTCTGAAAACGCGAATGGAGCAACCACAAGCTGGCCGGGCTTGATTTTGTGGACGCCGGCGCCGACAGCCTCCACGATGCCGATGAACTCGTGTCCCATGCGGCGGCCCGTCTCGCTGTGCTCCATCTTCTTGTACGGCCAAAGATCGCTGCCGCATACACAGGCGCGGGTGATAGCGACCAGGGCATCAGTTGACTCGATTATACTCGCATCCGGGACGTTCTCGACGCGGACGTCACCGGCGCCATACATTATAGTTGCTTTCATATTGTAGATACCTTTCGCTCATTGTAATTAGTGGAATCTCAAGTGTGCCATGAATCTGTCACAGAACTTCTTCGGGATCTGCACATAGAATAACGTTGAAAGAAGAAGGCTACCTCTCATTGCGAGCGGCTTCACCGCGAAGCAATCTCGCTTTCCGAAATAGAAAGAAGATCGCCACGTCACTTCGTTCCTCGCGATGACACTAAGAGGGTTTTTCAACACCCTGCTAGTGGCCTTTCATAGTCCTGTCCTTCGTTCCAGCTCTTCGGGGTACCGGGCTCCCTGTACCATGATCTTTGATGCCGCGTCCTCGATCTCACGGAGATCGTCCGGGGTAAGTTCAACCGAGACCGCTCCGATGTTCTCCTCAAGGCGATTCAGCTTCGTGGTTCCCGGAATTGGGACAATCCACGGCTTCTGAGCAAGAAGCCAGGCGAGCGCAATCTGCGCAGGTGTCGCCTTCTTCCGCTTTCCGATAGTGGCAAGCAGATCGACCAGAGCCTGATTCGCTTTTCTATTCTCTGCCGTAAAGCGTGGTACGATGTTTCGGAAATCGGACTTCTCAAAAGTCGTGCTCTCGTTGATCTTTCCCGTGAGAAAACCTTTACCAAGAGGACTGAACGGAACGAACCCGATTCCGAGTTCCTCGAGCGTCGGTATCACTTCCTCTTCAGGTTTTCTCCACCATAACGAATATTCGCTTTGGAGTGCCGTGACAGGTTGAACGGCATGCGCGCGTCGAATGGTTTTGACTCCCGCCTCAGACATGCCGAAGTGTTTCACCTTCCCTTCCCGAATCAAATCCTTCACCGTTCCTGCCACGTCTTCGATCGGCACGCTCGTGTCAACTCGATGTTGATAAAACAGATCGATGGCGTCAACCTTGAGTCGTTTCAGCGATGCTTCAGCAACTTGCTTGATGTGCTCCGGCCGACTGTCCTGTGCTATCTGCTTTCCTTCGGGACCGAACTTGAATCCAAACTTCGTGGCGATGACCACCTTCCCTTTGAACGGAGCAATCGCTTCACCAACAAGCTCCTCGTTCTTGAATGGGCCGTACGCTTCAGCGGTGTCGAAGAATGTGACGCCGCGTTCGACTGCCGAACGAATCAGTGAAATCATCTCCTTCTTGTCCGGAAACGGAGGGTAGGAAAAGCTCATTCCCATACAGCCGAGACCGAGGGCCGAGACTTCCAGATTGCTTTTTCCCAATTTACGCTTTTGCATTGTTTATCCTCTTCATAATTAGTTTCATGGTAAATATAAATCAAAACTTACGGATATAAATTAACTCTGAAATGCCGGCAAGATATTATACAAAAGGCGGGACTACAGATACATTTTTACGAATACTTCATCGGCATCCAGGTTTATGTAATTCCAAGGCATAGACGAAATTCGGTAGTGGGCTACTTTCAAAGAGAGTCACCTTGATAAATTCTCTCACTGTCATTCCCGCGTGTTCTTAGCAGGAATCTATCTCAATTACCCCTTTGGATTCCCGATAGGAGCATTCGGGAATGACAAATGTGTCGTTCATCCTCCCTCCAATCATTTTATCCTCTTTCTTTGTCAGTTCGTCAGATTTTCCTCTGATTTTTTGGCCGTGACCTCCATCTTACACGCGTCAATAAAAGTATTTTCACATTATAGAAAAGGAGAACTGACATGAATTACCGATATACCATCAAAGTCGCGTTTGCCGTATTCCTTATGACTGTAGCTTGCTATTCACAGCAGTCGATCAAGGATCTTCAAGCGCAAGTAAGCCAATCACCCCACGATATCAAGGCACTCATGAGCCTTGGAATCGCGTACCACTCCGAAGCCGTTACAGGAAATAAAGATGCCGTTGAAAAAGGATTCGAATGTCTCGATACCGTCCTTGCATTGGACCCGACGAACGCCATGGCGCTGGCGTACAGAGGAAGCCTCTGGACGATGCGCGGGCGCGATGCATTCTGGCCATTTACTAAAATGAACGACGTCGATAAAGGGATCGATGAGATGGATAAGGCAGTCGATCTCGCACCGGACAACATCACTGTTCGGCTTACCCGGGGAATCAACAGCGTCCACCTCCCTTCGATGTTCAAGCGTCTCGGAACTGCGCTGAAAGACTTTTCGTATCTGCTCAAAATGCCGGCGTTCCCGCACTTCGATGCAGGTCTCCAGTCAACCATCTATTACTGGGCCGGGGTCGCTTACAAGCAAGACAACCAACGCGACAAAGCGAAGGAGTATTTGCAGAAGGCGATCGATGCCGCACCGGGTTCCGACAATGCGAAGAACGCACAACAGGAACTAAAAGATCTATCATAACCACACAAGGGAGAAACCATGAATTTACTTGTTCAGACAAAAGCTATCACGAAAACTTATACTCTCGGCAAAACGGAAGTGCACGCGCTCCGTGGGCTCACGCTCGACATAGAGTCGGGAGAATTCACGGCGATCTCGGGGCCGTCGGGAAGCGGCAAGACGACGCTGCTTAATCTTCTCGGCCTCATCGATTCGCCTACGGCAGGCACGGTGTTCCTCGAGGGCAATCAGGTTAAGTACAACGGTCTCACGAAGCTGCACTCGATCCGGCTCGAGAAATTAGGCTTCATCTTCCAATCGTTTAATTTGATCCCCGTCCTTACCGCGTACGAAAACATCGAGTACCCGCTCCTCCTTGCGAAGAAGAGCGCCTCGCAGCGGCGGATGATGGTCGAGAGGGCTTTAATGGAAGTGAAGCTCTGGGAATTTCGCAAACACAAGCCGAATGAACTTTCGGGCGGCCAGCGGCAGCGCGTCGCCATCGCCCGTGCTCTCGTCAACAGGCCGAGATTGATCCTTGCGGATGAACCGACGGCGAACATCGATTCGGCAACGGCGGCAGAGATACTCGATCTCATGCACACGTTGAACGAGGAGGACAAAGTAACGTTTCTATTTTCCACCCACGACCAGCTTGTCATGCAGCACGCCAAACGCATCGTCAAGCTGCACGATGGCGTCATCGTGAACGGTCAATCGAGTAACGCTAATTCTAACTGAGGAGAAAACAATGTCAAGTTTCATGAAGCTCGCTTTCAAAAACGTATTTCGTAATCGACGGCGCACCTCGATAACCGGTCTTGTGCTTGTGTTTGGTGCGACGGCGCTAATTCTCGCGGGAGGGTTCATACAATTCACATTCAGAGGATTGAGCGAATCCGCTATCCACGGACAGTTGGGCCACATCCAATTGTTCAATAAAGAATTCTTCGAGCGCGACGAAGACCGCCCTCTCGAACTCGGACTCGACAGTGTGGATGCAATGAAGAAAAAAGTAATCATGCTGGATCACGTTCGATTCACCATGGCACGCGTCGAGTTTATGGGATTGATCTCCAACGGAGACAAGTCCGAAGCGTTCCTCGGGCGAGGCGTCGAGCCGGACAAGGAGCTTAAGCTTTCCGACTTTGCACTCGATGTTGAATCGGGCAAGTTTCTCGGACAAAATCCCGACGATACGCTGGACCACGAAGTGATACTCGCGGCCGGATTGGCGAAATCGATGAACGCGAGGATCGGGGATTACCTTACACTAATGACCACGACTTCCAAGGGCGCGTTGAATGCCATGGATGTTAAAGTTGTTGGCACATATTCAACTGGAATTCCCGAATATGATGCTCGCGCCCTTATGGTGGACATCAATACGGCACAGCAGATACTCGTTTCGCACAAGGTCACGAATCTTGTCGTTGTCCTCGACCAGACAGACAAAACAACATCTACTGCGGCGTCGTTAGAAAAAATGTTCCCAAATATCAAGGCGAAGCGGTGGTTCGACCTGGCAACTTTTTACAATGCCGTCGTCCGTCTGTATGATGCCATCTTCGGTTTTCTCGGAGTTATCATTTTCGTCATCGTCGTGTTGAGCAGCTCGAACACCATGATGATGTCCATCTTCGAGCGGACGAAAGAGATCGGCACACAGCTGGCTGTCGGGACTTCACGCTTGCGTCTTATGCTGAACTTCCTTTACGAGGGACTCATCATAGGAGTGCTTGGTGGGCTGCTCGGACTTTTGATTGCATACGGTCTCGCGCTCCTGATAAATAATTCGCATATCATGATGCCCGCGCCTCCGGGCGGCACGAGAGGATATCCGCTTCTCGTCGATACGGTACCCATGGTATTTGTCGGAGTGTTCATTTTGATGTCCGCAACAACAGTTGTCTCAACGGTGATTCCTGCATTTAGAGCGTCGAGATTGAAAATCGTTGACGCCTTAGGGCACATTTAACATGAGAGGAATAACTATGAATCGAATAGTTGCTTTTTGCTCGATCGTATCGATGTTGCCACTCAGCGCGGCACATGCCCAGAGCCTTTCTGCGGATCAGATACTTCAACAATCTGACATGAGCCGCAACGGCTGGGATTCATACGCCGTCCGTACCACGATAAATAACTACGAGGACGGCAAGATGAAAGACGAGGGACGCTTCGACGTAACAATCAAAGGAATGAACAAGACATTGGTGAAGTTTCTGAACTCCGATGTGAAGGGTCAGTACCTTTTGATGGTGGATGATGACATGTGGATCTACATGCCGGATACGAGAAAACCAATCCGCATTACCCCGCTGCAGCGGCTGATGGGCAATGCCTCCAACGGTGACGTTGCCAGAACGCGGTACGCGCAGGATTACTCGGCGAAGCTGTTGCGCGAAGAAGCGCTTGATGGTACACCATGCTATGTTCTCGATTTGAGAGCCAAAACGGATGGCGCAACCTACAATCGCATCGAATACTGGGTCGCCAAGGGCACCAACAGGCCGAAGCGAGCCGAGATTTATCTCACATCGGGAATGCACTACAAAACGATTGACTTCGACAAATATGACGAAATAAATGGCAGGGTGCTGCTCACCAAGATGACAATTACTGACAGGCTGCGCAGTGGCCGTACCACCATTATGATGTACGATTCTTACGGTCCGAAAGACCTTCCTGACAAGTATTTCAACAAGGACTATCTGGAGAAATTAAGATGAGTCGACGGCCTAATTGTCATTGCGGGTCCCGGTCGTTGCGGGATAAACTCCGCGAAGCAATCTCGTACGCGAAATTGAATTGGGAATTGAGATTGCTTCGTCGCTTTGCTTCTCGCAATGACATTATAAAGGTATTCTGCAAAAGCTTCATCCTGATAATCACTTTTTTCGCTACTCCACTTCAACTCTGGTCACAGGATTTGGACTACAGGCTTTCAATCGTCGATGAAGGCACGCTCAATTCGATCAACATGGACACGCCAATCAACTACGATAATTCCATTCTGCCACAGCCTTACCGCGGCAACATCGGTACGTCAAATTTATCTCTAGGTGTCGGAGGATTCTCCATGTTGCTCAACCTTTCGGCCAGCACCGACAATCTTAGCTCTCCCAGCTACACAGGCTCCCTTCGCGAATGCGCCTTCGATTATTCGGTCTCCGATGCGGTGGACATCACGGTCGGGAAGAAAATTCTTAAGTGGGGTACCGGTTACGCATTTAATCCGACAGGAGTGGTCGAACCGCAGCGGTCACCATCGGATCCGTCGGACAGGCTCGGTCAAAACGAAGGAAGCAATCTTGCATCGATTGACTTCTTCGTCGGGAAAAGTTCGCTGACATTGGTCTATGTAAACGACAGCAACATCGAGTCATGGAAATGGCAAAGTGGACCGCAGGAGTTTGCGATGCGCGCATACACTTTCTTATCCGGCCTCGATCTATCGCTCGTGGGGCATTATATGGAGGGCGACCGACTTGAGTTAGGAACAAACTGGTCGTATGTGATCGGCAACAATTTGGAGCTCCATGGCGAATTCCTGGGTAAGCAGGGATCATCAATGCTGTACCACCAAGCGATCGCGACAGACAGCGACCAACAGATCTATTCGTCATATCCATACACCGAGATGTACGATGGGTCGAAAGAAATCTTCTACAAATTCCTTGTGGGCGGACAATTCACATTCGACGGCGGCGTCAATATCGCGATCGAGTTTTACCGCAACACGGAAGGGTTGTCCACCACGCAATGGAATAGATGGCTGAACTTTGTTAAATTTCAAAATGATATTCAGCGTGGACTCATTCCAATCTCTCCCGAGCTTATCGGCCCTTCACGGTCAAACCTTTTATGGGCACTGGAGACGCTGTCTCCGCGCGGAGCGATGCAGGATTATTTGTTCGGGCGGGAATATTGGGGAATCGATAGCTGGGGAATTGAGCTTATTGAGTTCATGAATGCACAGGACGTTAGCGCCGTGATCATACCGACCGTTTCATTCAAGATCTCCGACAATTTTTCCACTTACGGAAGGTTGACGGTGTTCACAGGCAGTAACGACTCGGAATTTGGCGCCCTTTTCTGGAAGACGACCTTCAACCTCGGCATCCAGGTACAATTATGAAAAGAGATCAGATCCTTCTTTTCATCCTGGTCAACTCGATGATCACGATTATCATAGCGGCCGCTTTGACGTACAACGACCCGCAGCTCTGGCTTCAATATCTTATCGGCTCGTTCATCTTCTCATTCTCCATCGGCTCCACTATCTTCGTACTCACAAACTATATCGGGCCGCGATGCGAGGGTTTGCCGGTCATCGCCCGTCTGGGCATCATGGTCGGGCTCTTTCTTGTCGGTGGCATGATAGGCACCGAAGTGGGACTGGAGATTTATCACCTACTTTTCGGAGCTAT
The DNA here is from genome assembly GCA_049278975.1 of Candidatus Kryptoniota bacterium. Taxonomy (GTDB): domain Bacteria; phylum Bacteroidota; class Ignavibacteria; order Kryptoniales; family JAKASW01; genus JAKASW01. The sequence goes on along the minus strand of JBAPNE010000174.1, from coordinate 7,388 downwards.
CATCGATGTCGCGGGCCACGTCCATGTTCTGATCTTCAATCTTATTATGGCTGTATTGTTCGGCAGCGCAGCGACACTCTATTTTACCATGAGAGAACGAGCGAGGAAGCTGGGAGTAGCGCTGAAAGACAAGGAGTTGAACGAAGAACGGCTCACTCAACTGAAAACGAAGGCGGAGCTTGAAGCTCTCCAGACGAAAGTAAATCCCCATTTTCTTTTCAACACTTTGAATTCAATTGCAAGCTTGATTTCTGAGAACCCGAAGACAGCCGAAGAAACCGTCGAGAAGCTCTCTGACCTCTTCAGGCATTCGCTGAGACACACCGAGAAGAGCACCGTGACATTGGCCGAAGAGCTTGACCTCATACGTACGTATCTGGAAATTGAGAAAGTGAGGTTCGGCGACAGACTTCAGTATGATGTTAAGTGCGAAGAGGGCTTAGGTGAAGTGGAAATACCTGCGATGCTGATTCAGCCTCTCGTGGAAAACAGCATCAAGCATGGAATTGCTCCTGCAATCGGCGGAGGAGGGATTCTCATCGAGGCGAAAAAGACAAACGGAAACTGTGTCATCACGGTCAGCGACAGTGGGAAGGGGTTCCAGAACGACGGTGATCCGGCAGGATTCGGATTGAGGAGCATCCAGGATAGACTGAGACTTCTGTACGGAGAAAAAGCTTCGCTGGAGATTGTCCAGAACGGCCACTCTGAAATTGTCATTAGCTTTCCGCTTCGGTAAAGGACTGCAATGCATCTCCGTACCATCATAGTTGACGATGAAGAGCTTGCTCGAAAGCGTCTTCGCAAAATGCTGAAAGCGTACGAGGCTGAGCTTGAGATCGTGGACGAAGCGCGGAACGGCGAAGAGGCGGTCGAGCGAATTGACGCAATTCGTCCGGATGTGATTTTTCTTGACGTCCAAATGCCCGGATTCGACGGGTTCGAAGTGGTGCGCCGCCTGAAATCGAAGCCGCACATTGTGTTCGCGACGGCATACGACGAATTTGCCTTAAAGGCATTCGAAGAGAACACCGTGGACTACCTTTTGAAGCCCATCGACGAGAAGCGGCTCGACAAAGCCATCGATAAACTTCGTCAGCTCTTCAATCGTCAATCGCTCCGGCTTGATGAAAACGTTGAACGGCTTCTCGCCCGGCTTGCCGCCGCCCCGATGAAACGGATGCAAGTGAGAGTCGGTGACAAGATTATACTCGTTGACATTGCCGATGTTGTCTATTTTGAGGCGAAGGACAAATACACCTACCTCCACACGGCCGATCAGGAGTACATTGTCGATCTCACTCTTGGCGAATTGGAGTCTAAGCTGGACGCCATGGATTTTGTCCGGATCCATCGCTCGACCATAATCAACCTAAAACATATGCTGGAATTGGTAAAGTGGTTCGGCGGGAAATATAAAGTGAGACTCAAAGACAAAAATAGAACCGAGCTCGTCGTAAGCCGCGGCTACGTCGATCGAATCCACCGGCTATAGAGGTGATTGCCGCTCGCAAAGGGCTTTTCCTTAAGAGTTGGATTAATGAGCCTGTTGCCAAATACCATGGTACTGTCATTGCGAGGAGCAAAGCGACGTGGCAATCTACATTTTCGTTTTGATTTTAAGTCCGAGATTGCTTCGCGGAGTTTATCCCGCAACGACCGGGACCCGCAATGACAATTAGTCAACAGGCTCATAATCAAATCCGTATGGTGACTTTCCCATACCCCCGCTTTGAAATGAGAGAGAAGATTTGATATTTCATGAAGCGGTGGTTAGATTTAGATGAAAAGTGTCAGGTTAAAGGTGGAACAACGAAATAAAGGTTCGTCTTTTATACCGATATGGTACAAACAACGCAATACGATATTGCAGTAGTTATGCGACACGCAGCCATATCTTAATTCAAAAGGAGTAATTCATGAATTCTGAGACGCAAGCGCACAATCAGAGAATTGAAGAGTTCTTCGCAGAAGGCTTGTCGTCATTCAAGCTGGTTGCCAATGAGCCTGGCAAATTAGTTTTCAAGCGCGGCTCCATTGTCAGGCCACAGCAGCTCCCCATTGCTTTGATAGCCGTTGTGGCATTGGCAGTGTATCTAGCTTCGAGCGAAGGCGTGGCAATCACCGCTGCTATTCTCATAGCGGGCTTCGCCTACGTTTCCTACTACTGGTCAAACAAGCCAGTGGAAATCATTGCGCAGTCTGGTTTTCTGACTCTCGTTTTTAAATACGCCTTCGTCTTGAGGCGAGAGTTGCGCTTGCAATCAGGCTCGGTAGAGTCAATCAAAGCGACATCTTACAGAAAGAACTCTGGCGGTGCCTCCTTCTCTTTCGCCCAAGTCAAGGCAGTTTTACGGTCAGGAAAGTGTTATATACTTTACCAAGGGAAGAGGTCGGTTGAGTCCATCGCGCAACGAGACTCCGAACGATTGGCGGACATAATAGCCGCCAAAGTTGGCATACCCCACGGTACACACTCAAAGGTGGATTGATGCCGAGGCAGAACGACAAGCTGGAGCCGTGCAGTATCTTAGGCTGCGCGTCGCATAACAAGCCGGAAGAAGACGCTCGTCATTTCTATAATTGGTAATCGCTTCATGGCGCGAACATTATAAAAGAAGGATCGCGCCACGACTTCTTCCGGCAGGACGTTATGCGACAGCACGCTATAAGGAGGAATCTTGTTTGAGCTAGTTGATAAAGAGCAATCGACCAATGAAAGGCGGCGTTACATCGTGGTCGCTTTCTTATTATCACTCGTGCTTCCTGGCCTCGGACAATTCTACAACGACGAATTGAAGAAGGCTGTCATTGTTCTTTGCATCCTCGGTCTGGCCATTGTGTCGCTTCTAACTCCTCTGCCGACAACACCTATCGGCTTCCTGCTCATTATTATCGTTGCATTTGGCTCCTACTTTTACTCAGTCATCCAGGCGCCCATGGCTGCTCACAGGATCAAGAGTATTCGCGTTCATATTTATCAAAGGTGGTATTTTCTTCTCTTGATAACAATCGCGTGGCTTGTGGTATTGCCAGACCCTTCGACTACCAGGCCCGAATTTTCAATTGCTAGATACAGGGTGCCAACTGGTTCTATGGAGCCGACGATTCAACCTGGCGATTGGATTGTAGCGGATCAACGGTACTTTCGGAATCATCCAGTGGAACGGGGAGAGCTAGTCCTTTGCAGGTATCCCCTTGATTCGTCTTACTCGTATCCCCGCCGTTGTCTGGCTGTTGGTGGCGACACCGTTGAATTTCGTGATCGGGTTCCTTACGTAAACGGTAATCCAATTGCTGTTGCGGGTTATAATCTTGGGGTCTGGACCCCCATCGTTTCTAAAGGCACCGTGGTCCATGGCATCTATCCCCCGAACGCGGGTAACGGAGATAATTATGGACCAGTAGAAGTGCCAAAAGGGAAATACTTTTTGATCGGTGACAACATTGCCGATTGCTACGACAGCCGCTACTGGGGGTTCGTGGATCTGGATGCAATAACTAGCAGACCGCTGTTTGTCTATTGGTCACCGCGTTTAAGTCGAATAGGAACAGAGCTAAAGTGAACGGGGCAGTCAAGATAATCTTGTGTGGTCACGTGCCGTCGCCTAACACGCGGCAAAAAAGACGCTCGGTTATTGTATATGATGGAACTCGCTTCATCCCGCTTTGCCGATGCGAAGGATCCTGTCCTTCCAGCTGACCGGTGGGCGGCAGCGCCGAAGCTTTCTATTTCTCCTTAGTAAATACCCATTCCGGCGGAACGAGCCGATCTAAGTCGTCAACTAATTTTTTTGTAAGTAGTGTCAGGCCCACGACATAAGACGCGTTCGTCCAGCCAAAACCTTCTCGCGTGATGTAAGAGAACTTCGTCCCGACATTGCCATATTCGGCAAAAACCTGCGACGACCTGTTTGTCATGTCGTACTTCTCCGCGATTGTACCATTATAGTTGTAAGCGTTGATCGTAATTGCATAAAGCCATCGATAAGCGAGATCACGCGCAATCTTACTCTTTCCGTAGTTTTTCAGCCCCTGCCATGCCAGCATCTGGTGCGGCGCCCAGCCGAAAGGATAATCCCACTGTGTCTGCGGATGGTCTTCCGTTATCGTGCCACGCGATTCTTTTGTAGAACCGACGATCCCTCCCGGCATTGCGAGAAGCGGGAGCGCATTCGCGATCAGAGCTTCAGCTTGTTTCTTTGTCGCCGACTTTGCCCACATTGGGTAGAAAGTCGCCGCGCCCACGAAATTCGTTTGCTTATGCTCAACAAAATTATAATCGAAGAACATCCCCTGTTTTTCATTCCAGAGATATTTTGTCATCAACGCTTTTCGCTTCTCGGCTCTCTCGTACCATGTCGCACTTTTTTCAACTGTACCATCATCCAATTTAACCTCGCCGCCGATGTCGTCGGAAATTATATCGGCGATGTCCGTCTCGACTTTGTATAACAGCGAATTCAAATCGACGGTGACAAGCTCGGCGCAATCGTACTGCAAACGGTAACTCGCATCGTGCCCGGATTCTCTCATGCTCCGGTCGTCCGTAAAAAATTTATCGAGCGCCGGGGCTTTGATCTCGCCGGATAAGTATTCTTGCTCGAAAGCCTTCGGATCTTTTCCGTATTTCGCGGCATACTTCGCATATATCTCATCGTATCGGCCCGGCTCGACTTCCGGCGGCGGACCGATTCCATCGTCATAGTACCTGTTCAATCCAATATTCGTCAGATGTCCCCGTGCCATCCAGTAGCCATTATATTCTCTGATCGCCGCAGCTAACACCTGTCTGAGCCACTTTTTTGTTTCATCGTTCTTAGGAAGTGTTTCATAAACCGCAAGAGCCATCGAAGTGAAAAAAGGAGGTTGCGACCTTGTCAGGTAATAGGTGCGATTTGCATTAAGGATCTTTCCATAGTTGTTAATCTCGTAAATGAAATTATCGACCATGGATTTCGCTAAATCAATTTTGCCGGTTTGCAGCAAACCGAGCGTGATGAAGTAGCTGTCCCAGCCGTACATCTCATTGAACCTCCCGCCAGGAACGACAAACGGCGCGCCTTCGATTTTGCCGTCGGGTTTTCTGGCGAGCTGCAGACTCAGAATGCCCGGTCTGTCATTTAAACTCTCAACATATTCCGGCGTGATTTTCTCTGGCAGTCTGACGACTTTCATTTTAAATTCGAGACGCCGAGCCGCAACATCGCAGAAATAGTTAAAAGCCATGGTATCGTTGTGCGGGACGTAAACGTAATTGAAGCCATCGACGGTTTGAGTCTTCTCGTCTCTAAAAATGTTTTCGAGGCCGCTTTCGTCGATCCGCCTCGTCAGGCCGTTCCAGTAAAGGTCTTTTATGGACTGTGCGATATACTCAATCGGCGGTTCAAAAATATCAGAGCCGTTCAGCGCGAGTGTATCTTTCCCCTCGTCTTCCGCCAGTTTAAGATCTTCCAGAAGATTTGCAAGGTAATAAGTTTCTGCGACTTCGTACTTCTTCCCGTCGAGAGCCATGATCCAGAATCGCTTGTTGCCCCTATCGGTGCCGGCAACGTGTGGATCGTCGATCGTAATTTTCTTATCGCCGTCGGTGTCTTCTTTGGCAATCAAGGAATCGAGAGTCGGACGCACAAGAACTCTGATCGATGTCTGATTGGTCTCTTGCGCAGCGACCGAAGTAAAATAGAGAAATGATACTGCGATGAGAAGAAAAATATTGTTTAAGCTCTTCACTTGATGCCTCTGCAAAATATCGGGCAGGACGTTGCTGCGAGCCCGGATTAGGAGAATTACTTTTTCAGCGCTCTCGAATCAATTTTGTTACTCCATCTTTCACAACAACATTATATTGCCTTCCCCTAAAGTTAAGGCTCGTGATCGTCATTTCCTTCACTCCTTCAGGAAGCATCGGCTCATATTTTTGGACAAGCCCGTCTTCGGCAATCCGGAGTCCGGTGTAGCCGAACAAAACCTGCTGAAGAAATCCGCCTGCTCCCGTAAGAAAGTTCGTCGACATATTCTCGGGCGTTTCTGCCAGGACGTTGAACGGAGCTCTTAAGTAAGCCTTATAACTCAAATTGAAAAACTCATCGAACAATTCCCGGTTTCTAATTTCAGCGGCAACATTCTGGTACAGTGCAATTCCCATCATTGCACCGCCGCCTTTTTCTTTGGTGAAGTTGAGCGCATTAGTCAGATCATTTTCCTTTACGTTGTTCGGAACACTCAACTCAAGAGGATAATACAAAAGCGGGACGACCGCTCCAAGCGACTGCGGGGGGGCGTTTTCGTATGTGAGATAGCAATGGTTGGTACTGTCGTACGGAATGTACAACTTGTCCGAAATTTCCTTCCACTTAGCATCAGGTTGTTCTCCCAAAAGTCCAGCAGCTTTTGCCGCGATCTCCAAATTTCTTTTTGCGACTAAGTTTGTATAAGAATCGTTGTTGACACCTATCAGCCCTTCATCAACTGAGACTACTTTATTTATATTGTACCTATCCTTCGTCGAATCATATGTCGCTCTCGTAGTCCAGTATTCTGCGGTCTCTCTGATTACGGGATAACCATAGTCTCTTAACCATGACGTGTCTTCCGTCGCGAGAAAATACTGCCATTGAGCAAATGCAACGTCTCCCGTCACATGGTTTTCATAAAGAGCGTTTTGATATGCGAACTTCGGACATGCCTCATCGCCGTTTTCATCGGATTCCCAGGGATACATTGCACCATGGTAGCCGTTTAACTTTGCATTCGCTTCCGCCGCGGGTAAAGCTTTGTACCTGAACATCACCATGGACTTTGCAATATCAGGATGCATCAACAATAGAGGTGGAAACATCCAAGTATCGGAATCCCAAAACATATGACCATAATAACCATCGCTCGAAAGTCCCATCGGCGGGATTCCGAAGCCGCTTCCGGCTCGGACGCTGCCGAAAAGGTAGAACATGCAAGAGTGAATAACATCCTGCAACTCAGTATTTCCCTGGATGGTAACATTTGTTTTCCACAACTCATGCCATGCTGCCTCATGTTCTTTGAAAACTTTGTCGTACCCCTTGAGCGTCGCGTTTGAAACATTTCTTTTCGCATCAGTTAAGAAATTCTTTGATTCGCGTGAAGAAAATATTCCGACAAATTTGCAGAAGGTATAACTCTTCCCTCTTTTCGCGTCGAAAGTAAATTCCAGCGATGTACCATCTTGCGTTGTGTTTGCACTGACCTGTAAATTAGCCAGATCTTTTGGGAAAGATATCTGTGCCGCTATGGCGACTTCGGTTGAGTCGCTGTCGGGTTTTGTAGTTACCCATTCACCCGCTGACCGTCGATTAGCAAAGGCTTCACGCCCGTAAATTGTCATGTGCCCGGGATACCACACATTGGGG
>JBAPNE010000173.1:0-6087 GCA_049278975.1 Candidatus Kryptoniota bacterium | reverse complement strand
GTACCCCTTTCTTTCAAGTGCTTTCAACAAGTCGCTAACCGCTCGCGTCGAACTGATTCCCATCTGTGCGCCCAGTTCACGGAATGTCGGAGGCTTGGAATGATCTTTAATATATCGCCGAATAAATTCGAGCGCCTCACCTTGCCTTTTTGTTAATCCTCTTGCCATCGGAAAGTAAATTACACAACACAAGTTTAGCTGTCAAGAAGAATAGAGAACTTTTATTTACTTTGTTTAGCACAAATATTATAACGGCAGTAAATATGGAAAACACGTAAAATCTTTGAAAATTTAAAGATATTATTTTTCGGCAACGTTCAGGTGGGAAATCGTGACAAAAAACTTCTTGACTTTTGGAGCGCATTGGTTAAATTTCCAATGTGGTGGGGAAAAGTGGGGAAGTTCCCAATTTTTCCCTGGTTTACTAAAAAGATGTGTCCGGTGATTCTTTCGGATAATTTAAGAGGAGCATGTCGTCATTTAAAGGTCGCTACGAATACGTTTTAGATTCCAAGGGACGACTCAGTATTCCGGCGAAGTTGCGGAAAAGTCTTTCGTCGGAGGCGAACGATACTTTTGTCGTGACTCGTGGAGTCGAAAAATGTTTGTATGTTTATCCCCTCGACGAATGGCGCCAGCTTGAGGAAAAACTTCGCTCCCTCAATCAGTTTCTTGAAAAGCATAGATACTTTACCAGAACACTTCTCATGTGGGCTTCGGAGGAATTTTCTCTCGACTCACAATCACGCATTACAATTCCAAAAACCTTACTTGAATTTGCCGAGATCGAAAAGGAAGTCGTGATCATCGGCGCTCTCGAAAGGATCGAGCTCTGGAACCCGAAGACTTTCAACGAATATTTAAATTCGCAGCCTGAGAGTTACGCGAATGTTGTCGAACAAATTATGGCTGTAAATGTCGGCAAGTAATGACTATTTATCACGAACCAGTATTGCTCAAGGAGAGCATTAATTTCTTGGTCAGTGATTTGAGCGGAACATACATCGACGCAACTTTCGGCGGCGGAGGTCATTCCCGCGAGCTTCTCTCCAGACTGCACCATGATGCGCGTGTATTTGCCTTCGACGTCGACGTGAATTCACAACGAGCCGCAAATGAAATTTCCTCGTCGGACGATAGGCTGTCGTTTGTCAAAGAGAATTTTTCCCAGATAGGAAATTTTTTCGAGGATAAGAATTTGAAATCCGCCGCCGGATTTTTATTTGATCTTGGCGTCTCATCTTACCAAATAGATAATGAGTCAGGATTCAGCTACAGGCGCGATGAAAAACTTGATATGCGTTTGGATAAAAGTCTTAAAGCTTCGGCTTATGACGTAATAAACCTGTACGATGTTGGCGCACTTGCGGAAGTGTTCAGCAAGTATGGCGAAGAGCCGCGCTCACGTGCGCTTGCAAGGTTTGTCGTGAAATATCGGGAGAAAAACAAGATTGAGACCACGTCGCAATTTGTGGAAATCGTCGGAAAGGTTTGTGGGAAATCCGCAAAAACTTTGTCGAGAATTTTCCAAGCGATTCGCATCGAAGTGAATAAAGAACTCGATTCGCTTTCTGAAGGATTGGAAGCTGCCGTGAGTCTCACATCCCGCGGCGGCAGAGTCGTCGTAATTTCTTATCAGTCACTTGAAGATAGAATTGTCAAAGAAAAATTTAAGTTTGAAGCCGCGGCATGCGTTTGTCCGCCTCAAGCAATCATTTGCACCTGCGGTAAGATTCCTAGCGTCAAAATTCTTACACGTAAACCTGTTTTGCCAAATCAGATTGAAATAATACATAATCGCAGAGCTCGAAGTGCAAAACTGAGAGCAGTCGAAAAAATTATATGAGTGAGGAATTCGACAAACCTGTTGATTTAAAACAGCAGAAGATAACCGGAACTCCTGCGCAGAAACGTTCGTCACCGACCGTTTCCAAATTTATTTTAATATTGGCTGGAGTTGTGGCAGTGCTTCTCTTAATTGTCAACAATAGTGTAACGGTTGACAGGTTATCGAGTGATATAGGTTCGCTTGAGTCGGCATATTCGCAAATAAAATTTCAGAACGATTCATTGCAAGCCGAGTTGAAAAAACTTTCGAGCGCAGAAAGGATTACACAAATCGCTTCTGAAAAACTTGGACTCGCATACAGCAGCCAGTCTCTCGATCAAATCGAGATCGACAAGAGCAAATTGGACGAAGCTGAAAAACAAGATGCAAGAGAAACAACAAAATAACCTCGCAAATAGCGATTCCATGGTTCATGGACGGACCGGCAGAATAAATTTCATCCGGGTAATTTTTGTGTTGATATTCGCCGCTATTGTTGTAAGGCTCGGAGTTGTTCAGGGAGTCAATGGTTTTTATTACCGGCGAGTTGCGCAGAAACAATACGAAAGTCAAGTTGTGCTTCAGGCAAACCGGGGCATAATCTGCGACAGGAATGGCAGCCTGATAGTCTCGAATAATTATGGTTACTCTTATGCCGCGGACCCCGAGCTTCTTGATTCTTCCGACAAGGAAAAAATCGCTCAAAAATTCGCAGCCGTTTTCAATACGCCGGCGTCCCTTTTCATGGACAAAATGAACACGAAGTCACGTTTTGTCTGGCTCGAACGAAATATTTACCCCGCTCAGGCATCTGCACTTCAAAGTTTTGATGTCTGTGGATTGATTCGACTTCAGGAGCAGCAAAGGCTGTACCCCTATGGCGCGTCAGCAGGCCAAGTTCTTGGATTTACAAATGTTGACGGCAAGGGTGCGAGCGGTGTCGAACTTGAATTCGATTCGCTGCTTGCCGGAAAAGATGGATACGAGATCTTGCAGCGAGATGGAATTGGAAGGAAGATGCCGTCGGTCGATTATCCGCGTATCGATCCTGTGCCAGGATGCAGCATACAGCTTACTCTTGATATGAACCTTGAGCAGATCGTGGAGGACGAATTATCCGCAGGTGTTGAAGCTGCAAAAGGTACAGCAGGGACTGCGGTGTTCATGAATCCGAACACGGGTGAAATTCTTGCGATCGCAAATTATCCTTCTTTCGATCCTTCCCAGCATGATAAATACACGTTCGACGATTCGAGAAACAGAGCGATCACCGATGTGTTTGAACCCGGTTCAACATTCAAGGTCGTCACCGCTTCCGCAGCTCTTGAAGAAGGAAGCGAAAACCCCAACGACAGAATCTTTGCTGAGAACGGTAAGTATATTTTATACGGCAGACTTATTGAGGATTTCGAGCACGTTGGATGGATCACATTCAGGCAGGCAGTAGAATTGTCGAGCAACATTGCATTCTCGAAAGTGGGAATGAAAATTCCGCCTGATAAATTTTACAGATACGCACGAGATTTCGGATTCGGTGTATCGACGGGCATAGAGCTTCCTGGGGAAGTTTCGGGCGAATTGAAGAAGCCGTACGAATGGTCCAAAATTTCTCTTCCGTTCATGTCGTTCGGCTACGAAGTGATGGTAACTGCGCTTCAGATGGCTGACGCTTACGCGGCAATTGCAAACGGCGGTATGCTGATGAGACCATATATCGTCAACAGGATCACCGACTCAAAGGGAAATATTTTGGTTCAGAATGCGCCTATTGCAATAAGGCGTGTCGTGAGTCTTGATGTTGCTCAATCATTGAGCGGACTTTTTGTGGATGTCGTGGAACATGGAACAGGTACCGCCGCAAAAATGAGCGACCTTCTCATCGCAGGCAAAACCGGTACTGCACAGAAGTTGGTTGATGGAAAGTATTCAAAAAAATATTATCGGGCTTCTTTCGCAGGATTTTTTCCTGTTCCGAATCCGGAGATAGTCGGGTTCATAACCGTTGACTCTCCCATGAATGGATATACCGGAGGCACAGTCGCGGCGCCAATTTTCAAAAAGATTGCATCCCGCGTTTACGGAATCATGCAGCGTCGAACGACAGATTTTTCAAATGATGATGTGAGGTTGGTTTCTAATTCATACCGAAATAGCGGAAAGATTTCAGGACCGGGTGGAACCAATTCGCAATTTGTTACTGCTAAAGTTGGGGACGCGAAAATGAATTCAGGCGCATTTGGATCAAGCGTCGTTTCCGGAGATATGGTAAAAATTCCGGATGTTTCTTTTCTCGATTACACTTCTGCCGCAGCCATCCTGCAAAGCCATGGTCTCACCGTAGATCATACCGAGTCACCTGCCGGTCCATCATACGCCGCTAAGTCTTCGTCACGCGTAAGCATGACTTCTGAGGAATGGCCCGCCTTCGCTCAGTCAGATCAAAGCAGTTTCATTGTCCAATTCGAAAAACCTGCTGTGGGGACCGTAGTTCCTAAAGGTACGTTAGTACAGTTGAACCTTGCATTTGCGAAGCAAATAACAAAAATGCCGGATTTCTATGGCGCTAGCGTGAGAAAGGCGGCAAGTTTTTTTCTATCCGCCGGAATTCCGTTTCACGTGGTCGGGAGCGGAAAAATCGTGAGCCAATTTCCCAATCCCGGCCAACCGATCAACAAGAACATTCCGGTGCTCATCAATTGTGGCGATAAAAATTTGAATACAGCAGGGCTCTACTAATGAAGCTTAGCGAACTCATAAAAGATGTTCCGGTGAACGAAGTCGCGGGCGACACGGATAAGGAGATAATCGATGTTGTCTATGATTCACGGAAAGTGAAAGAAGGTTCGCTGTTCGTGGCGATGAAAGGTGCGCAGTTCGACGGACACCGTTTCATCGTGGACGTCATAGGTAGCGGCGCGAGCGCGGTCGCGGTCGAGGACAACAGCATCGTCAATGACGATTACTTCCTCTCTCACCACACCACTAAACTACTAGTCCTCAATACCCGCCGCGCTCTTGCGCTTATCTCCTCAAATTTTTATGATCATCCAGCAGAAAAGCTGAAAGTTATCGGTATAACAGGAACGAACGGAAAAACCACCAGCACTTATTTGATTAAGTCCATCTTACAAGCTGCAGGCGAGAAAATTCTTTTAATGGGAACGATTACTTATTTGTTCAACGATGAGCCGCTTGAAGCTGCGACCAACACAACTCCGGAATCGTTCGAGCTGAACAGGATGATGGCTGTCGCAGTCAAGAAAGGCGCGACTTCAGCAGTGATGGAAGTCTCTTCACATTCGCTTGTGATGAATCGAGTGTATGGAATTCCGTTCAGAGCTGCGGTATTCACGAATCTAACTCAGGATCATCTAGATTTTCATCAGACGATCGAAGAGTACTTTAAGGCAAAAAAAATTTTATTCGACACATTGACGGCGAGTAGCGTTGCAATATCTAATCTTGACGATGAGTACGGGGAAAGAATCGTAGCGGACACTTCCGCCCAAAAAATTTTCTATGGTTTCGGGTCACGTGCGGACTTTAGAATAGTCGAGTCTTCATTCGGAGTCGAGGGAACAACCGTCGTCGTTTGTCATAACGGAAAAGATTTCTCGATCAATTCCGGATTGGTTGGAAGATTTAACGCTTACAATCTTACCGGCGCATTCGCAACGGCAGTATCTCTCGGGTATGACCCGGTAACTGCTGCGGATGCGCTGAGTAAAGTTCGAAGTGTCCAAGGTCGATTCGAGCGTGTAGATTCCGGTAAAGGCTTTCTGGTGGTTGTGGATTACGCGCATAGTCCCGACTCGCTTCAGAAGACTTTGCAATCCGCAAAGGAGATTTTGAGTTCAGCCGGAAAGGGCGGACGACTGATTACTGTCTTCGGCTGCGGTGGAAATCGCGATCGGACAAAACGTCCGAAGATGGGAAAGATTGCTCAAGACTTAAGTGATATAACAATTGTTACCTCGGACAATCCGCGCTTCGAAGATCCGGAGGCGATTGTGAATGAAATATTCGCTGGAATGAACGCGAACGACGAAAGAGTTTTGCGGATTGTTGACAGGCATGAAGCAATATCAGAGGCCTTAAAGCGCGCATTGCCTAACGATATCGTGGTACTTGCCGGAAAAGGGCATGAGAATTATCAGGATGTAGAAGGGGTGAAGCATCACTTTGACGATCGCGAAGAGGTTGAGACAGAATTGGGGTTAAAAGGTTGATTACGTTGCGGGACATATACGGAATTCCAG
>JBAPNE010000172.1:0-6270 GCA_049278975.1 Candidatus Kryptoniota bacterium | reverse complement strand
GGATACGCTTCTGCCCGGTCCAGGCTCCACGGTCAGGGGTTTTACCATAATGAGCAAAGCTCTTCCGGGAATAAGGGCGTTTACAGCTTATTCATATTTCGATGTTGGCAAGTACACGCCGGACATTGATGGAGATACTACCGCAGCTTTGGATTCGATTTACGTCGCGGTCGGCAACTACATTGACTCCATGGCAACAAACGTGAACTACAGCGGCTGGACAATTGGTCCCACTGCTCCCCCATTAAACTTTGACGACGGTTCGTGGCTCGACACACTCGGCAGCTACACCACCCAATCCCTCTCACTTGGCTGGATCAACAATCAAGGGACAGCAAACAAATATTTAAATTATTTTGCGACAGCCAAGAAACAATTGCAATCGGGAGATACCAGCGGTTGCCGGCAAACACTGCAAACAGTTGTAACAAACACTGTCAGTGACAGCACCGCAAATATTACCAGCGAGGCTTATGCACTCCTGCGGTTCAATACAGAATATCTGATATATTATCTTCCGGCTCTGCCGCCACAAATACCTTACGTTTCTCAAGTCAATGCGATCATCTCGGCGGTTTCTCAAGCACAAACGAGCAACAATATTGGCGACACGGCATTCGTTAATTCATTAGACAAACAACTTACGAACGCGGAAAACAATCTGTCAAAGGGTAAAGTGGTACAAGCGGTGGAGCAGATCAACGGCATCCTCACACGCATAGAGAAAGCGTACAACAATACACTTCTAAAACAGCCAAACGGCAAACCACTTCCCAAGAGCTTTGTTACACAAGCCGGCTGGACGACACTCTCGCAAGACATCGATCAACTCTTAAGCAATCTGCAATCCATCGGCACAACAGTCGGTGTCCCTTCGCAGTTCACTACTATCCAAGCAGCCGTCAATGCTTCACAGCCGGGTAGCACGATCCTTGTTGACTCTGGAACTTACAACGAAGTCGTGAACATCGCGAGCAAAGATTCACTCACCCTTCTTGCATCGGGAAATACAACAATTCAAGGTGTGCATATAGCTAAGTCGAGCGTCGTTGACGTCGAAGGCTTCGACATAGACGCTTCGAGCACGGACACAAACGCTGTTGAAATTGCAGGGGCGGAGGACAGCGATATCACCATAGAATCCAATGAGATACAAAACTCTGAAAAGAACGGCATCAAGGTGGGTCAATATGCCGTTCGAACGAGAATCGTCAATAATGTCATTGTGAACAACCAAGAGAACGGGATTGATTTTGCAGATGGAACAAGCGGAGCACAATATGTCATCAACAACACAATCGTGAAGAACGGCTGGAACGGAGTTGAAGCGGCATCGCAGCAAGGGATTTTCTTAGTCAACAATATTATTTCTTTCAACGGAAACGCGGCTGGAACATCTGGCGGGAGATATGGTATAAAGAGAGATGCTGGTACAAATCCAACAGACATCACGCTGCTCAATAATCTTATCATCGGGAATGCTGGAACTGTGAATAAGAAAAACTCACAAGACATGTCTAACTATCAGTTGATATTGGATGCTTCGGACGGTGGAAACATCACCACAACTGGAGCTGAAGGAATCGGTATTGCAGGACAATCGAGTGCACAGTTTAGCGATGTTCTTCTGCCGGATTATCATTTGACGGATACTTCGATTGCAATCGACAAGGGAACGTCGAGCTTCGTAGCGCCAGATCCATTAGCAGGACAACTGCCCGACGAAGACAAAGATGAAAACGCAAGACCGCAAGGTTTGACGTATGATCTTGGGGCGTATGAGTTGAGGTAGGAGAAAGGTCAGACAAGAAATGAAGAGTCGAAGTTACATCAAACTTGTTTTGATAGTCGCTACGTTTCTGTTTGGGAGCGAATTATTTGCTCAGAACAGTATAAAAGCATGGATTATTCAAGATGGTCTAAGCACAGATTATCCCTTCCTGTACAAAGTGGAGTTAGCATCCGAGGTATCTTTTGGTGTAACCAACGGATTTTATTTCTATAGTTATGCTCTTACAAATGGCCCTGGTAACAGCGGTGACATTTGGATGTTTGAAATTGACATTAGACGGCATCCTGGTTCTATCATTTATGATACTTCAGGATTAAAGTTTGTGGACAACTTTGAAGAAACTGAATTCAGACGTTATTATCCACCGGCTGCAAATGCTATCGAATCAGTTGGTTTTCCGTCGTTACCGAGTTTAGACTGGGATGGGGTCATAGCCCACAACTCCGTTGCAAATTTTGGCGTGGATACGCTTCTGCCCGGTCCAGGCTCCACGGTCAGGGGTTTTACCATAATGAGCAAAGCTCTTCCGGGAATAAGGGCGTTTACAGCTTATTCATATTTCGATGTTGGCAAGTACACACCGGATATTGATGGAGATACTACCGCGGCTTCTGCCTCGATTCCGCCGACTCCCCATCCGAATACACCGAGTCCGTTGACCATGGTGGTATGCGAGTCTGTGCCGACAAGCGAATCCGGGAAAGCCATGACCTCGCCATTTTGTTCTCTTGTTTCTACGACGCGGGCGAGATATTCGAGATTAATCTGATGAACTATTCCGGTGTCCGGCGGAACAACTTTAAAGTTCTTGAACGCTTTCTGTCCCCAGCGAAGCAGCGTGTACCTCTCGACATTTCTCTTAAACTCCAATTCAGCATTAAACAGGAATGAATCATCGGTGCCGAACTTATCGACCTGCACGGAATGATCTATGACCAACTCGGATGGTATCAAAGGATTTATCCTGTCGGAATTCCCTTTCATGCGTTCGACGGCGCTTCGCATCGCCGCTAAATCCACGACAGCCGGGACCCCGGTGAAGTCCTGCAGCAGTACGCGAGCCGGCATGAAAGCAACTTCCTTGTCGGTTGCGGGTTTACCGTTCCATTTCAGAAGCGCCTCGATATCGGACGAGGTAACCACTTTCCCATCTTCGAATCTCAGGAGATTCTCTAAAAGTACCCTGATTGAATACGGAAGCTTGAAAATGTCGTGATTGTTCTTCTCAAGAGCAGGCAAATGAAATATTTTGAAATTCCGAGTCCTAACTTTGAGATCTTTTTTCGTCGAGAATGAATTTATTGAAACCGTCATTTGAATCACTCCGTTGTTTGCTCTACAAATAACTTGCAAAATCTAAGTGAAAGATGAGCATGTTTCAATGGAATAGAAAAAGCTCCCACTGGGAAGCTTCACTTAAAGAAGTATGTCTGGGATTTGCTTGTTCCACTAAGCTTTCATTCAAATATATGCTGAAAGCTGTATCTGGTTCATGGATCGTGGTTAGCCTACGTGTTCACACTGACGCCGCCGAGGACTTCCCTATGTGACGTATCTCACGTCATAATAGTTTTTCCTGTTTGCTATTGACAATCGTTCCAACTTTTCCTAAAATGAAATGAGAGCTTCCGCAGTACTGGTTTTAAGCTGGTTTTTGTTTACAAGATAAATCAACATAACAGAGGGCTGTGCGATGAGAAGGGCTGTAGCGGTTTTTGCGATTGCCATTCTTCTAAGTGTAAATGCAGTTATGGCGCAAGTGCATATCAAAGAGAATGCGATAATTACTCCGAGGCACTTTCATACGACGAGCACAGGCTTAGGTCTTGTAGCTCCCCAAAGTGGCACATTCTTAATAGTGCCAGACGATATTTTTTGCACAGATGATCCCTTCTCTGAAAATGCTTCATTAGAGGTTTCAGTTAAGGACACGTTAACATATCAGTTCAATATCCTTTCCCATGTTCAAGTCGTTCCGGCTAATTTTCCGTTTGGGACGTCACCAGCTGGTCCCTTTTGGTATCAATATACGTGGGAACTGGATTCTTCCTGCTCAATTAGGGTTAGCAAAGGAGATTACATCACATTTGTTTGTCATGCTGAATATGAGGCACCAATGGTTGCAAGATATCTGGATGGTTGTGGTGGCTATATTAATTTGCAATCGGAGGAGGGAGATTACGGAATTGCGGACGGGTTTTTTTATCATTTTGAAAACTGGGGAATCTCACTGTATTGGCTGCAGACTCTTGACCATTTTGATGTAACCGTCTCACCGGATACAATCGCAAATTCTGATTCCGGTAGTACCATCATATATGTTCAGGCAAAGGATTCGCTTGATCAGGATATCTGCAACTATGATGGTTTCATACAGATTTCCGCTTCGCCGACAGGGTATGGCGATCTTGGTAATACAGCACCAATAGCGGACGCAATTGTAAAAGGTAATGCAGGCAGCAAGCGTACAACACCGACTGTGTTGTCAATTAAGAAACCTTCAGTTATGAAGCTCCAGAACAAAACTGCAACTATGTCAAGCGTGCAGTCCACCGGAAAAGAGGTCGCCACAACCGATGAGTTACAGGTTGGGTACTGGTATGCCAACAATGGTTATTTGTATTATTCTCCTGACGGCACCGTACCACAAAACAACACCACCATTACTTTTGCCGTCTCCGATATGGAAAACCCGAACGCCACGGGCAAAGGAAGTTTGATGATAAAAGGAAGTGGCCCTAACCTCAACTTTCCCAGATACTCTCAAGGCGATTCGCCGTGGGGTGGCAAAACTTATGATCATTCAGATGAGACTATCAGCGAAGCAGGCTGCGCACTATGCGGAATGGCTTGGGTGCTGAGTGCCTTCGGTTACGAAATTAATCCTCTACAATTGAACGACTGGATGAATGAGAGGACTAAATGGGATGGAGGGTTCGATGGATCTAAAGTGAACTGGGATGCCCTTAGTGATCTTTCAGATGGAAACTTGACCGCTACCCCGATGCCAGCAGATGGCACATTCGGCGATACGAGATACGCATACGATGTAAGCATTCTCGATAATTACCTGAATAACGGCGACCTTGTCATAGCTGAGGTCAATAACGGAGGAGACAAACACTGGGTCGTTGTTGAACCGAAAACAAATGGAGAATATCCGATAGTTGACGCCGGATATGGAGACAGAACCACCATGGATGAGTATTACGATAACAATATCTGGAAGTACATCGTTGTATCAACGACGAAAGGAAAATAAAGGTGACAAAATGAAATCAAGTTTCTTTTTAGGAGCTACATTGTTTTTTCTTTTGGCTTCAAACACTTTTGCACAGGTTCATGCCTATGTCCAAATGGATTTCTCAGGTCCAGTAGAATTTTTGGTAACTGATGCGCAAGGGGAAAGATCTGGATATATCCCTGGCCAAAGTGCATACTATCAAGAGATCCCTTATGCAGGGTATGGGGACGGATCAGACGAAGGATCACGTGAGTTTGGGTTTAGAGGTGCATTAACGGATACTAGCTTTAGTACCACTTACACCATCCGGCTTTACGGGACTGGAAGTGGTGAGTTCACAGGTGATGGTGGTGGAAGACAAACCCGTTCTGGAAAGGGTGGCGGATTTCACGTTGCGGGCGTGATTGACTCAAATCAGATTGAAACCTTTGTATTTAGCTATTCCACTGATTCCATGGTAACTCCTACCTTCATGAAAATTATAACTCCTCAGATCATTCAACAGGACCTCGACAACTGTATCAAATTACAACTTCTTAATGACACGCAGCTTTGTACCAGCTTGGGAAATGCACTCACATCTTTTGAGCAATATCTTGCCAAAGCTGATTCCATATCCGCTCGTCAGGAGCTAGTTCTATTCCAACAAACGCTCGATTCAAAATCCATAGACACAATCGACACAATTCCTGCTCAGGGTACGATAAGCCTTGATGCTCAGAATATTTTGAATGCGGATGCTCAAACACTTATCAATAGTCTTCCGAAGCCCGTGCAATTTGTCGGCGAGCTTGATTCGTTGTCGGCTAATCTTACAACGGCGTATTCCAATCGCTGGGTTGGAGACACGACATTTGTCAATTCACTTAGCAGGCAGCTTTCCAATGTGGGAAAGAACTTGCAGAATGGAAACGCTGCGAAAGCAGCCGCGCAATTGGAAAACTTCCTTAATCGAATCGAGAAAGTCTTTAACAACACTCTCAAGCAGCAGCAAAACGGCAAACCGCTGTCTAAGAACTTTGTAACTCAGGACGGTTACAATCTTCTCGCTGCAAATATATCACAGCTCCTGACTAATCTTGGGGCGATAGGAAAAGTGATTGGCGTACCTCAGCAATTCACTACTATTCAGGCAGCCGTCAATGCTTCACAGCTGGGGACAACGATACTTGTTGACTCAGGAACATACAACGAAGTTGTCAACATTGCGAGCAAAGATTCACTCACACTTCTT
>JBAPNE010000171.1:0-3599 GCA_049278975.1 Candidatus Kryptoniota bacterium | reverse complement strand
CGGGATATTCGTCAAGCAGAAGTGTGCTGATCACGTTTGCACCTCATCCGCAGGAAATTCTTGGAAAGAAAAAAGTTGAGATGTTGATGGCCGATGAAGAGCGCGTGCAAATGATAAGTGATGCCGGTATCGATGAGATTTGTCTTCTAAAATTTGACCGCGACTTTTCGCTCGTAACCGCGGAAGATTTTCTCGTAAAATTAATTTGCAAAAAAATCGGACTGCACGAATTGGTACTCGGTTACAACCACACTTTCGGTCACAAGGCGGAAGGTACTGTTGAATTTGCCCGCGAAGTCGGAAAAAGAATCGGCTTCAATGTCGATTTCGTAGACAAGATTTTGATAGAAGGAATGATCGTTTCAAGTTCTAACATTAGGAAACTTCTGAAGGAAGGAAACCTTTCGCTTGCGAACAAGATGCTTGGGCGGCCATACTCATTTGATGGATTTGTAATACGCGGTGATGGTCGCGGCAGACTTCTCGGTTACCCGACCGCAAATTTAAGATTGGTTGATGAACGTCTTTTGGTTCCTTCGTTCGGTGTCTATATTGTTGAAGTTACTGCCCCGCAAGCGGGATCTTCGACCGGAGGAGATAAGTTTGTCGGACTCGCGAGCATCGGAGTGCGACCGACTTTTGAAGATTCAGCGATCCCGACTGTAGAGGTATGGATTTCAGAATTCGACAAGGATATTTACGGGAAAAAGATCAAAGTCTCGCTTATTCACAGGCTCAGAGACGAATTGAAATTCGATTCTGCCGATCAGCTCATCCAGCAAATGGATGAAGACAAAAAGATGATGAACGAATATTTGGTAAAAACATTTAACAAACAAAGATAGGAGTTTTTGAATGCCTTTAACGAAGGAACAAAAACAGGAATTAATCAAAAAGTATGGTAAATCCGCAAACGATTCCGGTAGCACAGAAGTTCAGGTCGCTATTCTAACGAAAAGGATCAATGAACTTTCCGAACACTTCGAGAGTCATAAAGGGGATCACCATTCGCGCACAGGTTTGCTGAAGATGGTCGGAAAGAGGAGACGCCTCTTAGACTATCTGCAATCCAAGAACATGGATCGCTATCGGAAGGTCGTTGAGGAATTAGGTTTAAGAAAATAATTTGAATTCGCAGGATTAAAAAATTTTTGTTCCCTTCGCGGCACTGCGGCTTCACCGTAGCGGCAAGTTAGGATAAAGAATTACACACTTTGAAATTTTGCAGATTCAGATCGAATGAAAAGGAAAAATAATGGAAGGTTTTGTAAGTAAAGAAATAGAAATCGGCGGCAGAAAGCTGTCGATAGAATCCGGCAAGTTCGCCAAGCAGGCGAGCGGAGCTGTCATGGTACGCTATGCCGATACGCTCGTGCTAGCGACAGTGGTTGCGGCCGAGGAAATAATTGAAGGAACGGATTTTATACCCCTTCAAGTCGAATATCGCGAGAAGACATCTGCGGCAGGGAAGATTCCAGGCGGATTCATAAAACGAGAAGGAAGACCAAATGAGAAAGAAATCCTGTCATCGCGTTTGATCGATAGACCGATTCGACCGCTCTTTCCGAAACAATGGCGATACGAAACACAGGTTGTAGCCACGGTATTCTCGTTCGACGGCGAAAACGACGCCGACGTGCTAGGAGCAATCGGAGCTTCAGCCGCTTTGATGATTTCCGAGATTCCGTTCGATGGACCGATTGCCGAAGTCAGAGTCGGAAGAATCGACGGTCAATATGTAATCAACCCTTTGATTTCGCAGCTTCCAAAATGCGACATGGACTTGATTGTTGCCGGGTCTGAAGATTCCATCGTGATGGTCGAAGGAGAAGCGCGGGAGATTTCTGAAACTGAGATGGTAGGCGCACTTGAATTAGCACATAAGTACATAAAAGAGATCGTGGCACTCCAGAAAGAATTCGCGGCGGTCCTGAACACGCCGAAACGGGAAGTGAAACCGGCAGAAGTCAACGAGGCACTTGTTGCTGAAGTGAAATCGCTCGTTCATGATCGCATTCGCGAGCTGAACAGGAGCGTCGTCAAGAAAGCCGAGCGAAGCGAAAGAACAAAAGCGATCAAGGCTGATGTGACGCTTGCCCTTGGTGAAAAATATCCTGAGCAAGAGGAGACAATCGCTGAAATTCTCCACGAAATTGATCGCGACGATATGCGACAAATGATTTTAAAGGAAAGCCGCAGACTAGATGGAAGAGGATACAAAGATGTTCGTCCGATTACTTGCGAAGTCGGCCTTCTTCCGCGGACTCACGGCTCGGCATTATTCACGAGAGGAGAAACGCAAAGCCTGACCTCGGTTACGCTCGGCACAAAATTAGACGAACAGACAATTGACGGGCTGCTTCCTGAATCGTCGAAGCGGTTTATGCTCCATTATAATTTTCCCAGTTTCAGCGTCGGCGAAGTCGGGAGGATGATGGGACCAGGTCGAAGAGAAATCGGACATGGAAATCTTGCTGAGCGGGCTTTAAAAAATCTCGTCCTCGGGGAAAAGGATTTCCCTTATACAGTTCGGATAGTGTCTGATATTCTTGAGTCGAACGGTTCGTCTTCAATGGCGACGGTTTGCGCCGGATCGCTGGCGCTGATGGATGCCGGTGTGCCACTCGCGAAGTCGGTCGCAGGAATCGCGATGGGGCTCATCAAAGAGGGTGACGATGTCGCAGTGATTACCGACATTCTCGGCAACGAGGATCATCTCGGCGATATGGATTTCAAAGTTGCGGGAACGCGCAACGGCGTGACGGCATTTCAGATGGATATAAAAATCCGCGGCATTTCCTTCGAGATCATGGCACGAGCCCTTGAACAAGCGAAAGAAGGACGCTATCATATACTCGGAATCATGGAACAGACTATTTCTGAGCCGCGCAAAGAACTTTCGCAGTATGCACCTCGGATGACTTCAATGAAGATCCCGGTTGACATGATCGGCGCGGTGATCGGGCCGGGCGGAAAGGTGATCAAGAACATCGTTCAGCAAACCGGCGCGGAAGTGAACATAGAAGATGATGGAACAGTTGTTATCGCGGCGGTCTCCGGCGAATCCGGCGACAAAGCGAGAGAGATGATCGAGCGGCTTGTTGAATCCCCCGAAGTCGGGAAGGTCTATAAAGGTACTGTGAAGCGGCTCATGGATTTCGGAGCCTTTGTCGAATTCCTTCCCGGCAAGGAAGGGCTTCTGCATATCTCCCAGATAGACCACAAGCGCGTCAACAAAGTGGAAGATGTTTTCAAACTCGGTGATGAGGTTGAAGTAAAGTTGATGGAAGTTGACGATATGGGAAGATACAACTTGAGCCGCAAAGCTTTGATCGAGAATCCCAACCCCGGTTCCGAGCCAGAGGAAGAGCGGCACCAGCACTCGCAGCATCGCTCAGAAGGATCTCATGGACATTCCGATAGATCGAGAAGAGGGCCGCGAAGGTAGGATGTCAAAGGTCAAAATTTAGAATCAGCGCGATTCAGCTTTTTAATTTTGACTTTTGGTCTGTGAATTTTATTAGTTGCTTTTTCAGGGACAGTTTTTTAAGTTTTTAACTCAAGCCGAAGTGGTGAAATTGGTAGACACACTGTCTTGA
>JBAPNE010000170.1:0-14325 GCA_049278975.1 Candidatus Kryptoniota bacterium | reverse complement strand
CTCATCTACTCAACGATTGTTTATCTAAAAATTTAACAATCGGCGGCGGAAGTTCCAAGAATACTTATAGGACCTGTCAGGGTTTTAAGAACTTAAAGGTCCAATGAAAATTTTGAAACCTTTTTCTTAACCCGCATTGTTATACCTGTCATGTTTCCACTTTGCTCGCCGTTGTTTCTTTGACCACTTTTTGCGATTTTAATATGGACATGAATTTATGATGAAGCGGATTTTCGATAAGGTTCGTGAAGGTGAACGCCTTACTCACGAAGATGGAATGGAGTTATTTAATTCAAGCGATCTGCTGACAATCGGTATGATGGCAGACCATGTTAGAATGAAGAAACATCCAAAACCCGTCATTACATATATTATCGATAGGAACATCAACTACACAAACGTTTGCGTCACTGAATGCACTTTCTGCGCATTTTATGCAAAGGTCGGTGATGAAAAGAAGAGTTATACACTTACCTACGAAGAGCTTGGAAATAAAATCCAGGAAACTCTTGACCTTGGCGGGTCGAGAATACTTTTGCAGGGTTGGTTGAATCCGGAATTAGGGCTCGATTATTATGAAGACGTCTTCCGGTTCATAAAATCCAATTACAACATTTGCCTTCATGCATTGTCGCCTGAAGAAATTTGTTTCATTGCCGACCAGAGTGGACTCAAAACACGCGAAGTGATCAAACGGTTGGTAGCTGCAGGACTCGATTCAATTCCCGGAGGCGGCGCAGAAATTCTTGTCGATACTGTCCGCGACAAAATTGCCCCAAAGAAATGCACTTCGGACGAATGGCTTGGCGTAATGTATGAAGCTCATAAGTTAGGACTTAAATCTACGGCAACCATGATGTTTGGTCATGTTGAGAACTATGAAGATCGGCTCCAGCACATGATCGTCGTCCGCGAGCTGCAGGATGTAACACACGGGTTCACGGCATTTATTCCATGGACTTTTCAACCGAGAAATACCGAGCTGGCAGAGAACCATGATAATCTTCGGGAAAAATCTTCTGCATTCGATTACTTGAAAACGCTTGCAATTTCTCGCCTCATGGTGGACAATATCGCTTCAATTCAGGTAAGCTGGGTCACTCAGGGATTAAAGATCGCTCAGATCGGACTCCGGTTTGGCGCGGATGACTTCGGCAGTTTGATGATTGAAGAAAATGTCGTGAGCGCCGCAGGTACAAAACATTTCGCCGGTTTCAGCCTAAATCATATTACTCGTGCGATAAAGGCTGCAGGTTTCGAACCGGAACAAAGGTTCGTATAATATAAGTAGCTCATAGCTCTTAGCTGATGACGGAATGCAACCTGCTCGGCTATTCCAAACATTTCATAAGTGCTTCGTTAAAAATCGACTAGAGAAAGACAATGTGGTACAACTCAATCGTTGAAATTATCGGCAACACCCCGATGCTCAGGTTAACAAGAATAGCTCCGGGCATCAAACCAATTTTGCTTGCAAAACTTGAATACCTGAATCCCGGCGGCTCAGTGAAAGACCGAATCGGCATGGCAATGATTGAAGACGCAGAACGCCGAGGACTATTAAAACCGGGTGGGACAATAATCGAAGGGACATCCGGAAATACCGGAA
This sequence comes from Candidatus Kryptoniota bacterium, assembly GCA_049278975.1. Lineage (GTDB taxonomy): Bacteria > Bacteroidota > Ignavibacteria > Kryptoniales > JAKASW01 > JAKASW01. The sequence goes on along the minus strand of JBAPNE010000170.1, from coordinate 12,716 downwards.
TGGGATTGGCGCTTGCGGCAGCCATGAAAGGTTACAAATGTATTTTCACGATGCCGGACAAAATGAGCCAGGAAAAAATCGACTTACTCCGCGCATTCGGCGCCGAAGTCATCGTAACACCCACGGCTGTTGAGCCGGATGACCCACGAAGTTATCATTCGGTTGCGCATCGGCTAAATCGCGAAGTTCCAAATTCATACTTTCCCAATCAGTACGACAATCCGAGCAACCCTCAGGCACATTATGAAACAACCGGTCCGGAAATTTGGAATCAAACTGAAGGCAAAGTGACTCACTTCGTCTGCGGCATCGGAACCGGCGGGACAATTGTCGGCGCCGCAAAATATTTAAAAGAGAAGAATCCGAAAATAAAAGTTATCGGCGTCGATCCTGAAGGAAGTATTTATGCCGAATATTTCAAGAGTGGAAAATTCCCGGACAGTCATCCATACAAAGTCGAGGGAATTGGACAGGACTCGATGCCAAAGATAATGGATTTTACAAACATCGATGAGGTGATCACTGTTTCCGACAAAGATTCATTTTTGGTTACGCGCCAGCTCGCAAAAAAAGAAGGCGTGTTCGCGGGCGGATCCACGGGCACCGCGATGTTTGCCGCTCTGAAAATTGCCGCAACCCTCACTGAACACGACATGGTTGTCGTCATTATTCCAGACCATGGTTCCAGATATCTATCGAAGCTTTATAACGACACATGGATGAAAGACAACCAATATCTTGAGCCGCGGTTCAAATTAACCGCTAGCGATGTCACGTACGGAAGAAGAGGAAAACGCCCATTAATCAACGTGGGCATTCAGGCGACGCTGATGCAGGCGACAAGCTTGATGGAACAAAACGACATTTCACAATTGCCTGTTATCGAAGACGGAATAATTATTGGAAGTCTCACAGAAAACAAAGTGCTATCTATACTCGTATCAAACCCGGCCCTACGAGAGCATAAGGTAAAAGAATTTCTTGACAAGCCGTTTCCTGTCGTGGAGGAGAAGGTTTCCATCGAAAACATTTACAAGATGCTCGATAAAGAAACTGCGGCAGTTGTGGTTAAACACGAGGACAACTCGCTCGACATTATTACAAAATCGGATCTCATATATGCCTTGACCGAAAACTCTGCGGAAGAAAAGGAAGTATAATGAAGTCACAAAAGAAGCCATTGGGGTTCGGAACGGTTGCAATTCACGCGGGTCAAGAAGCAGACACTGCGACCGGCGCAATCATGACGCCAATTTATCAAACATCAACATTCGTGCAGGCCGAGCCAACCGTCCATAAAGGCTATGACTATTCAAGAGCCGGCAACCCAACACGTACCGCACTCGAAAAAAACCTGGCTGCCCTCGAAGGCGGGAAATACTGCGCAGCATTTGCTTCCGGCATGGGAGCGATCGACGCAATAGTGAAACTTTTGAAAGCCGGCGACCATATTATAGCGGGGAACGATTTGTATGGTGGAACATACCGGATCTTTGTTAAAGTCTTTGAGCAGTTCGGCTTGAGTTTCGACTTCATCGACATGAGCAAGTCGGAGAATGTGAAAACGGCGCTGAAGCCCAACACGAAAATGATTTGGATTGAAACTCCGACGAATCCGCTTCTCAGAATTGTCGATATAGAAAGCGTCGCGAAGATCGCCAAAAAGGGCGGCGCATTATCGGTTGTTGACAATACATTTGCGACTCCATTTCTTCAGAAGCCTTTATCGCTTGGCGCCGATATCGTGGTACACAGCGCGACAAAATATATTGGCGGACATTCCGATTTAATTTTAGGTGCGGCTATCACAAATGACGATGCGATGGCTGAGAAACTCCATTTTGTCCAAAAGTCCAGTGGTGCTGTGCCGGGGCCATTCGATTGCTTTCTCGCGCTCCGCGGAACGAAGACCTTGCACCTTAGAATGGAAAGGCATTGCGAGAATGCCAATGAGATCGCCGAGTTTCTTGCTAAGCATCCGAAAGTTAAGGCAGTTAATTTCCCGGGTTTCAAAACTCATCCCAATCATGAAATCGCCAAACGTCAGATGAGCGACTTCGGCGGGATGGTTTCTTTCACATTGAAAAATGATGACATAAAAGCCGCAAAGAAGTTGACAAGACTCACAAGAATTTTTACGCTAGCAGAAAGTCTCGGCGGTGTCGAATCGCTCATCGAACATCCGGCATCCATGACACATTCGTCGATACCGCGTGCGGTCAGACTCAAATCCGGATTGGAAGATACGTTGATAAGGCTCTCCGTCGGCGTCGAAGATCCCGAAGATCTTGTCAACGACTTGAAACAGGCGCTCGACAAAATCCGATAACCATCTACTTTCCCCGTCCTCCGAGAGTTTTCCCTTGCATCGGGAACTAATCTGCCCTATTTTTTGTCGGTAATATTTAATATGTCTAGAGAAAAGTTGTAACCCACGATGTCACTTAAGAAGCGAAAAACAGCCGCGAGAGTTACTCTAGCTTTTTATGCTTTTATAACAGTAACTTTCTCGCTTGCCCATAAAGATTTCGTTCCATTTGAGAGCGGCCTCAGCTTAACGCCTGTAAATCCATTATATCACGCTTTCGATGCAAGCGATGACGATTTCGTCTGCCCTGCTCACAACTTTGCACAATCGACAACCGGAACTGCTGCTCTAGCACAAGTTTTTGCCCCGCCGGAATATTTTTCGATTTTCAGGACAGAGTTTTATTGTCACCTATTTACTGCTCCATCACATAATCTTTCCAGTCGCGACCCTCCCCAAGCATAACTCCCTAATATAGTTTCAAGAATCGTCTCCATAAGCAATTCTATGCGTATGGTGTACCATTATGTTAAACGTAATTCACAAAGGAGTTTACAATGCTTAGAAACGTTTTTGTGGTCTTAATTATTTTTTGCACTCTGCAAATAACACCCTCACTCCATGCACAGGTGGCAGCACAGCCGTCTGTAATTTCGGGCGGCGGCGGATCAATCATTCAGGAGGGAGAGCCTTACAGAGTCATCGTATCTGATTCACTTCTTCAAGTACCAATACAACTCGCCCTGGCCACTCTCCGCCGTGACGGATACGTAATCGCAGAGAAGGTCACCAATCAGTTAGGCTTGGCTGTATTCAGCGATATCGCAGACGGCACTTACAACTTGGTCGTCCACTCGGTTGGATACAACGACTTCTCCAGAATGGTAAAAATTGACAAGAACCACCTTGTCGATTCCGTCACCCTCAGCACACTAACCCTCAATGAGCAAGAAGTCGTAGGACAGAGAATAACACCCGTGACCACGTTCAACCTTACTGAAGGCACCCAGGTCTTCTCGGCGGAAACGTACCATGCACCACCAAGCGCGCAGATGACCACGTTAGTTCAGGAGAACCTCATGGGTGCGGCGCGTGCCCCGACGGGAGAAGTGCATATCCGCGGCCAGCATGGAGAATATGAATATTTCGTCGACGGCCTTCCGGTTCCGCTCGGAGTCTTCGGCGGCCTAAACGATCTTGTGGATCCCAAAGTGATTGATAGAGCCGTGATGATGGATGGTGGATGGCCCGCAGAATATGGCGGACAGGTCACTGCCGTGATCGATCTGCAAAACCGCGTTCCGCCCGGTGGATTTCATTTAGATGCCTCCACTTATGGCGGCAGTTATTATGCTCCCGGATCAAATGACACCCTTGGAAGTAAAGTCGGATCGTTGAAGGCACTGAACTCAAATGGACAAAGCCTTTCACTGAGCGATCATATTGACAATCTCGGAGTCTTTCTGTCGGGCACGCGTCAAGAAAGTGATCGCCGCATTGATCCACCCATCGCTAACATTTTTCATGACCATGGATTTGATTATTTCCTGTATGGCAAACTCGATTACACGCTGAGTGAAAACGACTACATAACCGCCAACTTGAACGACAGTAAAACATACACTCAAGTCCCTTATGATTCGCTTGAATTAATCACGAACGATCTTCAAAATACTTCTAATTCCTTTCAGACTTTGTCATACTACCACACAATTTCAAGCGAAGCTGACAAGGAGAGTAATCTATTCGCAGGTGTTTATGCGCGCGAAGGTGGACTTACCTATACGCCTGGTCCCGGCGATCCTGCCACAACCCCGCTTCTGATGAACGATACAACAGGTAACTATGTCCTTGCTGAAAATCGATCCTTCACGACTCTCGGAACCAGGATCAAGTACGACGACAGGTTGTCCCACCACTTCATGTACTCGATCGGTTTGGATTTCAGCAGCACCACCGGTACCGAGGATTTCACTTCGCAGGACAGCGCGGGCAATGCCGGGCCAGCAATTAATACAAAATATTCAGGCTCAGATTTCGGTGTGTTTGCCGAAAGTGAAATACATCCACTCGAGTGGACAAGGATCGACCTTGGAGTGAGGTACGACCAGCATATTGCTCCTGACATGGCTCTTCAACATCAGGTAAGTCCGCGAATCAAATGGAATATCTTCTTTAATGAATCAAACTCAGCCTATCTCTATTACGGAAGGTTATTCATGCCGACTAATATTGAAGGTTTGCGAACCATTGCATTAACCGTGTCGGACAGCGGCGTGCTCAACCCGACACTTCCCGAACGTGATGATTTTTACGAAGCGGTTTACACACACGATTTTGGAATCGGACTTCGAAGCAAGCTTGATGCGTTTTATAAATACGCGACTCCCGGAGTGGATGACGAAACAATTGGATCGAGCGCCATTAAGACGCCTGTTAACATTCAGCAAGTTCGCACTACGGGAATTGAGTTAGGACTGTCTTACAATGATCCGTCAACCCCGTTCTCAGGCTACATCAATTCTTCGATTATTCATGCCTATGGCACGGGGCTGGTCACTGGCGGATTCTTACCGATAAGTACTGACGGCCCTGCGACAGATCTCGATCACGACCAGCGCCTTTCCGTCGTCGCATCCGTCAACTACCAGCCTGCACAATGGTACGCTAATATTACCGGGATCTACGGCTCCGGACTGACGAACGGTAATCCAAATGGTCTTCCATTTGGGACAGGTTTGTTTGACTTCAATCAATTTGCCCACACGACGCCTTCGTGGATATTTGATGTATCAGGCGGTTATATTTTCTATCTCAACGGCGGTGCGACGCTTGAGCCGTCCTTGTATGTCACGAACATTCTTGATGACATCCATTTGATAAAAGGTGCTTACGCGAGCGCCGCAAGCTGGGAAGAGCCGAGAAATATCGTGTTTAAAATCGCGTATCATATTTAAGCCGAGAAATTCTCGCTTGTAAACGAACCAGGCCCTTGTCCCACGCCTGACAGCCCATCGCCAGAGCTTTTATGCTGAATACATCGGTGTAGAAGCTCTGGCGAATCTGTTGGCTAACACACTGAGCTTAGCAAGGGAAAAATTTTATAAAATGAAACCTCCCAAAGAAATTTCCAAAGGACAATATGAATGCCCAGCAGAATCTTGAGCGATACTGTCATTCCGGCTTTATTCAAGATCGGCCCGCTTAATGTCTACAGTTACGGTCTATTAATGGGAATAGGATTTCTAGCGGCAAACTATTTATGATCTACCTCGTACTGGACGGATCGGAAAGGCTCCTCATTGAATTCATAAGACTGAACCTGCGACTCCTATTTGGTTTAAGTGAAGCACAGCTTATCTCAATTGTGCTCATCTTAATAGGCATTGTCGGGCTCGTTTACTTGCGTCACGAGAGTTTGCGGGTTCGCCTCAAGCGTGATACACCAAGCAGTGCGTTGTTCAGAAAGTTATGTGCAGCGCCATCAACGACCGCTAATGAGATAACCAATTTGAACGATAAGTTAGAACGACTATATAGAACAGCCTTCAGACTGGCCATTTTTACTATAGTTTACAATCTTGCCGAAGGGCTTGTTGCAATTTTCTTTGGCCAAAGGGATGGGAGCCTCACTCTTTTCGGCTTCGGCGTCGATAGCTTCATTGAGGTAATCTCAGGCATTGGTATTGCTCACATGGTATTACGTATCCGACGTAACCCAGAGGGTGACAAGGATAAATTTGAAAAAACTGCCTTAAGAGTTACTGGTGTTTCATTTTATGTCCTTGTTCTCGGACTTCTTGCAACAAGCGTTCACAAGCTGATCACCGGAGAAAAACCGGAGACCACCCTTGTCGGTGTAATACTTTCATTGATTTCAATTGCGGTAATGATCGCTCTCATGTATTCTAAGATCTCCGTCGGAAAAACTCTAAACTCAGAACCAATAATGGCAGACGCACAATGTACCAGGGTTTGTGTATACATGTCCATCGTCTTGCTTGTTGCCAGTGCACTATACGAGCTAACAAAAGTTGCTTATGTCGATATTCTGGGTTCGTTGGCATTAGCGTATTTCTCATTCAAGGAGGGGCGTGAATCACTTGAGAAGGCAAAGGACAGTGAATCTTATGTGGGTGAGGACACTTGATGGACTCGTCATTACATATCATGGTATCCATGATACCAATGTCGAGAACCGATTTGCTCTTAACAGGTAAAAGAAATACCTTTTTAGGTCAAATGCGCAGAATCAAAAAGTCAGAGAGATAACATAGTGTTGCAATTAAATTAGTTATCTGCCATTTGAACCCTTAAGTATAGAGATGCAAATTCCAAGAACTCATTACGTGATAATATTCTGCCTGTGCATGTTGAGTTCCTCTCTTGTGCACTCGGAGCGGACAACTTCCACCTCTGGAAGCAAAGGGGGTGTAGATTTCAGGGTGACGGTTTATGACGCTCATGAAAAAGTTCCCATTGGCCTTGCTCGAGTTGTATTGCAACGCGGAACTAGAGTAATTGCTGAGGATGCAACCAACGCGGTGGGCCAAGTTTGGTTTCACGGTGTTGAACCCGGCTCTTACACGTTGACCGCTTGGTTCGTAAGCTATCAGGTTTTCACAGACTCCACTGTGGTAGATCAGGATCATACCACATACACAGTCAACCTCCAGCCAAAGGAGGGTCAACTGCAGGATATTGAAGTGGTCGGTCAGCGTGAACTTGGTGTTTCAAATATAGATCTGGGGAGTGGCAATCAAACCTTCGAGTCAGAGACCTATCACCCACCGCCAACGGCTCAAATGACAAACTTGATTCAGGAGAACCTCACGGGAGCAGCACGAGCGCCTACAAGCGAGGTTCATATTCGAGGATCACACGGAGAATTCACATATTACATCGATGGCATTCCGGTTCCGCTCGGCGTATTTGGGGGATTAAATGAAGTTGTTGATCCAAAAGTCATTGACCATGCAACTTTTATCACAGGAGGCTTCCCTGCCGAATATGGTGGGCAGATGTCAGCCATAATCGACTTGAATAACCGTGTCCCGACAGGAACATTGCATCTTGACGCTTCGACGTATGTTGGGAGTTATCTTGTTTTCAACGGAACCAAACCCTTTTCGCCTGGAGTCGAAGTCGCATCCGGCCCGTCATCCAATACACCAGGTGACATACTCGGTGGTCGAGTCGGTCCTTTCCGAGCACTTAATTCAGACGGCGAGGCTTTGTCGATAAGCGATCACTTTGACAAACTGGGGTATTATGTTTCCGCATCACGTCAGGAAACAGATCGTCGCATAGACACACCTGTGCCAAATCTTTTTCACGATCACGGATTCGATTATTTTCTCTACGGCAAGTTTGATTATATATTGAGCGACATCGATTATATAACGGCCAATCTCAGTTTTGGAAGAACCTCCACACAAGTTCCTTACGATCCCACGGTACAAATTACTTCCGACTTGCAAGAAACAACCAATTCATTGCAGGCAGTTTCTTATTTCCGTGCGATAAATTCACAACCCGATCAAGAGGAAAACCTGTTCATCGGAGCGTACAGCCGAGAAGGTAATTTGATCTATACTTCCGGCGCGATTGATCCGCCGACCTTCCAATTTTCAGGTGATACCACAGATTATAATCTTTTCGAGAACAGAAGCTTTACCACGCTCGGTATCCGCTCGACGTTTGACAAAAGGCTTTCTCAGCAGTTCATGTATAAGGTTGGACTCAACATCAGCAGCACTGGTGGGGCAGAGGATTTCACATCGCGCGATTCTTTACAAAACCCCGGACCGTCAATCCTCACTGACTTCAGTGGTTCAGATTTTGGAATGTTCGCAGAGACGGAATGGCATCCTCTTGACTGGACTTCGTTCGACCTCGGTATCCGCTACGATCAACACATCGCTCCAGATGTCCCGCTCCAGCATCAGGTAAGCCCTAGAATTCGGTGGAATTTCCTGATAGATGAGAACAGCTCGGCGTACGTTTATTTCGGCAGGCTATTCATGCCTACGAATATCGAAGCGCTCAGATCGATAGCTCAATACACAAGCAACTCAGTCACAGCCACATTTCCGGAACGCGACTCTTATTATGAGGCCGTCTATACACGTAGTTTTCCAATTGATCTGAGGCTAAAGACTGCAGCTTTCTTCAAGTATGCTAGTCCATTCACGGATGACGCACAAATCGGCAACACCGCAATCAAAACTCCGTTCAATATTGCCACGGTGAAAACAACCGGACTCGAGTTGTCACTCTCTTATAGCGATCCGTCCACCCCATTTTCGGGCCATGTGAACTCTTCAGTCATCCACGCTACTGGTTCGGGTCTCCTAACGGGAGGCTTCTTGCCTCCGAGCAGTGACGGATCCGCGACCGACCTTGATCATGATCAGAGGCTTTCGTTTGTAGCTGTCATCAATTACCAGCCACGGGATTGGTTTGTCAATCTTGAGGCAACGTACGGATCCGGGCTTTCTAACGGTCACCCAGAAGATGTTTCCAACTACAAGACAGGGTTATTTGATTTTAATCAGGCAGCACACACAACTCCATATTGGATACTTGATTGCAGCGCAGGGCGTACATTTCATCTTGCTGGTGGGAGCAGTTTCGAACCATCCATTTATATTTCAAATTTATTGGACCACATACACTTGCTTAAGGGCGCGTACACTACTGGAGCTAGCTGGGAAGAGCCGCGAAATATCGTGTTTAAGATTGCATATCACATTTAATCAAAAGAAATGTATATTGAGGCGATAGTGATGAAAAGAATAGCCACTGTAATTTTCGTAGTTGGTATCGCCTCTTCTTTTTCCTGTAATGGAATCGCTTCTGGGAAACCGAAGATGCCGCTTGAACCCAGCGGCGTAATCTCAGAAGCGAGTTCTACTCAACATCACTCTTATGATGTTCTTAAATATAATCTTTTCATGGATTGGTACGACGTCCTATCGCAACACTCTCTTCGTTACTACGGGCTCATGAAGATTACATTGAAGCCCGATCTTGAGAGCCCGCTCGATTCGGTTTCTCTCGATGTCGGATCACAATATTTGACGGTCGATTCGGTTTACTCGGGCGCAACGACATTTCATTTCACAACTTCGAACGGGACGCTCACCGTTGATCTTGACAAACCATATTATTCAACGGATACTGCCATCATCTCATTGTACTACCATGTAGATAATCCGGGTTTATCCGGCTACACTCAGCAAAGAGGCTTCTATTTTTATTACGGCGGAGAACCGCTTGCGGACGGATACGTCGTTCCACAAACAGTTGCGTACACAATGAGCGAGCCGAGCGATGCCAGATATTGGATGCCATGTTACGATGACCCTTCGGATAAAGCTCTGGAGGAAGTAACCGTTAGGGTACCCACTGCTTACACTGCAGCGTCGAACGGAAAGCTTCTTTCGGTAACCGACAACGGCGACGGGAGCAGGACGTTTCATTGGCAGGAAAATTTTCCAGTGGCGACTTATCTCATGTGTGTCACAGCATCAGTTTTTTCAGTTGTTCAGACCAATTATGTCAGAGCACCGGGAGATACTATCCCTGTTCAGTATTACGTATATCCCGAAGATTCAAGCACAGCCGTTTCTAATTCTGACACCGATATCGATACAGTTGTTTCAATGCTAAAATTTTATTCGTCAATCTACGGCGAATATCCCTTTGAGAAATATGCCATGACTGAGGTAGAGCCGTTTAAATACGGCGGGATGGAACACACGACAATGACCACCATAAAAAGAGGGCACGAGTTTACAAGACTGTACGTTGCTCACGAATTGGCACACCATTGGTGGGGAGACAATGTAACTTTAGGAACATGGAAGGATATCTGGCTAAACGAAGGATTTGCAGTTTATTCGGAAGCACTTGAATTGCGACACTTGAATCCACAGTCATTCAAAGAAGAAATGGATTACTACGCAAGCGAGTATTTTCAGGAATACGACACAACAAAGTATCCTATATACGCTCCACCACCTGGGCTCATCTTTGGTTTGGCGGAATATTACAAAGCGGCATGGGTCCTCCGTATGTTCAATAGCTTTGTGGGCGATTCGACCTACTTCTCAATTCTTCACACATATCTTGCCGACTTTCGATTTGGTAATGCCGTGACGTCGGATTTGATTAATGTTGCAAGCGAGGTTGCTCATTTCGATTTGAGCTGGTTCTTCGACGAATGGATTTACGGTGAGGGTTATCCGATCTATAGCTACTCATACCAAACGACTGCGAACTCAATTACTTTTTACTTGATGCAGGAACAAAACGGCGCACCGATTTTCAAAATGCCGGTAGATATCGGACTATATTCGGGAGGTCAGGAGACAGTTCTAACCTTTGTCGATTCTTTGCGGCTTCAAACAGTCAGGTTTTCATGCTCTTCGCCGATCGATTCGGTCGTTCTCGATCCTGGCGATAAAATACTCAAGCAAATAACTGCCCCGACAGATTTGACGCTTCCGAAACTTTCATCACCGCCAAGCATAACACTCTTTCCAAATCCGTTTAACGGAAATACTCAGATAGAATACTCGTTCGGATCTGATTCCCATGTCACAATTGACGTTTATGATATTATCGGGAGAAAAATCAAGTCGCTCGACGAAGGATACCAACAAGCTGGCGCATACATTGTAACCTTCAATGGTGAAGATCTTGCCAGCGGAGTTTATCTGTTCAAAATTCACACGGGTTCAGGTGATAAGACGAATAAGGTTTTGCTTCTCAAATGAAAAGAATGCCGGCATCGTTGGTAATCCACGATAAGTCCAGGAAATATATAAACGAGTGGGGGCGGCTGGCACTGATGATCGGTAATCTGCTGCTGAGTTTGTTCGGGTATGGAAGCGAACTCTCGAACGGTGGAATGAATAGTCACTGCTTCCACACTTTATCTTAGGTGGCTCTCTAGGAAAAACATTTCAGATGGAAACCGCCGGAATCAAACCCGAATTTTATATCAACAATATTCTTGATCACAATTACTTACTCAAAGGCTCGTTCTTCAGCGGTGCGGCTTGGGGCATGCCGAGGAGTTTTTTGTTTAAAGTTTCTGTGAATGTAGATTGAATCTTAAAGAATAGCTAATGACAAAAATCCTATGGATCGCTCTTGCGATCACGTTGCCAATTATTGCCGCCAACTTCGGTCAGCAAATCACAAATGGTTCAGACGTATCGACCGGGCCAGTTTTCAAGGATGAAGGCCAGCTTGTATTTATGAGACATAACACAAACACCACAATAAAATTGATCCAAATTGAGATCGCAGACAATGAAGCAGAGAGAACTCAAGGGTTGATGTGGCGCAAGTCCATGGCTGAAGACGAAGGGATGCTGTTCATTTTCGACGAGCAGGAGCCATTGACATTCTGGATGAAGAATACATACATTTCATTAGACATGGTTTTCGCGGGCAAGTCAGGAAACATCGTTTCGATATACCCTGAAGCAACACCGCTCAGTGAGGCTTCGATATCGTCAGGTGCTCCGGCTAAATATGTCGTGGAAGTAAATGCAGATTTTTGCGCGAAATATGGCATTAATGTGGGAGACAAGATAGAATTTGAAAGGTAACCGTCCGATTTCTCGATTCGAACTACGTCGACGCATCCTGCAGATTGATGTGTCACAATCCGATAAATAGAGTGAAAGGAACGCGTGATATTTAAACTATACTTCTTCTCGAATTCTGACTTGAAGTACAAATCGATCGAACGGATTAGGCTGCTTGCTGCAATCGCATTGCCGATAATTCTGTCTTCCACAATCACTGCCTATGTGATGCATACCGGATTAGATCCCCTTGGCTTGGAAACCCTTCTCGCGCACAATATGGCACATAAAAACTCCGAATTGAAAGCTCAACTCGTTTCAGTGAACCAAAAATTAAATGACTTCCAATCGGTTATGAAATCATTAGGTAAAAGTGATAATCAGATCAGGACGCTAGAGAATCTCTCCCCGATTCCTGAAGATGAACGGAGAGCCGCGATCGGCGGCGTCGAGATCAATGAGGACTATGGCCTTCCGTCAGATGAAAACGGTCTGCTTGCAAATGCGATGAAATCACTTGACCTTCTACAGAGAGAGGCAAACTTGGAAAGCCTGAGCTATGTCCAAATAAGTGCAAAATATAAGAGCAACGAAGAACTGTTTAAACATATCCCTGCTATCGATCCAATTAGAAATGGAATGGTCATTGATAAATTCGGGCTGCGGTTTCATCCAATCTTACATGTACTTCTCATACATGAAGGTATTGACATAGAAGCCGGACGCGGAACGCTAGTGCATGCTACAGGAGACGGTGTGGTATCTTATGGGGGACGGCGCGGCGGATATGGCAATGTTGTGGA
>JBAPNE010000169.1:0-2476 GCA_049278975.1 Candidatus Kryptoniota bacterium | reverse complement strand
GGCAAATATATAACGCCGGCAAATCCATCAACTTTTCCTCCTAACGATTCATCTATGACAGGGTTGAAATGCTTAGATGTGTCGTTAATGTCCTGTATTAGTAGAAATGCGTCGTGACCAAAATTGATATATGCCCATTGTTCCGTTGGGTCAACTATTATCCCATTATATCGCGGAATGCCTGACATAAATAGCTGGACACTTCCCGTGCTCAGATCGACACGATAGATGTCTGCTCCATAATTTATATCGCCTCTGTCGCTGAAGAATTTAGGAAAGAAATAATACGGCTGTGAAAATGCTTCGCTCGAAAAAAGAAAAAGTAAGACAAATAATGTCTTTTTAACATCGTTAGTGAACATTTTTCAACTCCTTAATCTTTTAATTCCAATCCGGAGGTGGATTGCCGTTTAATACGTCTTGATAAAAATTCCACGCATTATCACCATAATTGGATGAGGTTCCTTTCTCCCAATCACCCTGACTCTTAGAATTCCCAACAAGGTGAGGAATCCATCTCCAGTAAGCTCCACCGTTATATCTCTGGAACGCTTCTTTTAGTAGCTCCGCGCCTTGGTTTAAGTCCCGAGCATTCGGATAGGCTACCTGAAGTATATGGTTACCCGATGGTGAAACCTCACCATACCAACTAAATGGGACGGGGTCGCTGGCATGCCAATACTTAGAATTGTCTTGATACCATGTTTTTCCAGACCTAACCCGATTCGCATATCCAGCAGCACCTGCTACTTCTTGTGCGAAAAGGCTTGTTCCTGCGCTTAGATTGTCTTTCCAATTCCACAACTCTGCTTCTGATGCAGGTGGATTGTCAAGTTGCATTAGTCCAAATCCGCCAGGCGGTCCGTAAATCGGATTACCCTTCACATTATACTCATCATTATTATTCGAGCCCTCATTGAACTGTTTCCACTTGGGCGAGCTTTCCTTGTAAACTATTACCTGCTCCTCCAAGCTTAGACCGGCTTTCACTTCAGCAGGGTTGAGTGGATTATCTCCCACTATCGAATTTGCATACACCGTATCTGAATGGATTTTCCCTTCTTTTGTTGTGGCATTCACTATCAAAAGAGTTTTTCCTCCGGTGAATATTCCATTAAACGGAACTGTCCACTCAGAAACATTCGAACCTGTTGCCGACGTATTTCCGAAGAACCCAACTCCGCTATAGCGTGGCGGTAGCGGATCTCCGTCAGTGGTCTTCTCCAACAGAGTATCTGCTGTTGAATACATCCAATTATATGTTACTTGCACTCCCGTGTAATTCTGCAACTGAGCTTGACAAGTCACTGTCGGCATTAGCGGCTCATGAGTAATTTCTTGATTCGTCGAATTGGCTGTCGGCTGTAAAATGATAAGCTTCGGTCCCGTTATCAGCACAGCTGCCTTCCCCGTTAGACTTGTCTGGTCAACAGCAGTAACCGTGATGGCGATAGATATGCTGCTGTCGGGAGCGATGCCGTCGGCGGTGTATATCACCTGACCTGATTGTGCTGTCCCGTAATCCACCACAACCACACTATCTCCCATCGTAGCGAGTCTCTTCTTCGCCACGTTAACGCTCTGCAAAGTCTCTTGTTTCCCCTTCACAACGCCTTTCTGCATCGCCGCCGGTATTATTGACGAATTGCCAAGGTGTCCATACTCTGAAGGCGAAGCGGATATCTGCACTTTGCCACTGTAACTCATATTCTCATTATTTTCGTCCTGCGCCTGAACATGTATCGTGGTACTCCCGGAATCATTTATTGTATCCGGCGTCGCGTAAACATAAAAGTGACCTGCCTTCTTTATCTCCACCCACCCAGAACCATAATCAGGCATAGTAAAACTGTTATCATCCGAAACAGATTTGTGTTCCGTCGCGGTAACGCTCATCTTTTTTGCAGATGTCTTGATACCCGAACTTTCAATGCTTGCATTAATCGTTGGAGATTTTGCTTTCATATTTTGCCCCAATTTTCCTTTTCCACCCGGCACTGTGGAAGAAGCAACCGCTGGCTGGTACCCGACTCTTATACTAACCATAACCGAGTCCGCGTTTATGCTGTCGGCAGCTATGAATTGGAATGGCTGAGGTATAGATGCAAAATATCCTCCTGTACTGCCAGAAGATAGAATTGTTCCATAAGCGCTTCCGCTATCTATTCCGACTTCAAAAGATTGATCCGGTGAAAAATCGGATAGGCTGCCATCCCAGTTTCTATGCATCACGACGATGGATGCCGTATCTCCAGGTGAAATCTGCGAAGGCGTGACTTGCACCACGATGTCTCCTTCAACAAATAGGTTTGCTCCTCCGCTCTTGCTCGGATTATTAGCGTCTGTGACTGTTACGGCGATCTTCTGCATGTCGCCCGGATACGCTCCATCGGAAAAATATTGCACCGCTCCCGTTGATACATCGCTGTACAAATAAGGCATGTTAAATTGCGAATCATAGAACTCACCGTACGTT
>JBAPNE010000168.1:0-8870 GCA_049278975.1 Candidatus Kryptoniota bacterium | reverse complement strand
GGAAATAGAACTTGAATGTGAAAAGAAAATATGCCAGAACGAGCGGCAGGGCATGTAGGAGGTGCGCTGACTTCAATCGAAAATCCGTAAAGGCTAATGATTTGACGTAAAGGTAGAACGACGGTGCCGCAAGTAGAATAAATGGTGTACCAATCAGGAACAGATGTGGATGTGCATTGAGCACGTACTGGTGTAAATGCAAAGTTTCAAAGTCTAAAATGATCAAAAGCTGAACGAACAGGAAGGTTCCTAAAATCCTGTTTGCGTGACTATTCGTTTTCCTGCGGAACAAAAAGGAGATAAAAACCAGGAGTTGAAAAATTGCGATAAAATTTATAATGTCAACCGCTGCGAGATTCATACAATTTCCCGTAACAACCGTTAAAGCTTGCGAAGATTTTCTTTGTACTGGCGGACGGACTCGAACCGTCGACCTCCTGATCCACAGTCAGGCGCTCTAACCAAGCTGAGCTACGCCAGCATTGAAGGCAATGATTATAGTCTAATTTAACGAATTAGCTCTACAACCTCAATATATGGTGGATGTTATTTGCTCTAATCGCCCGTTCGTGAATGTTTCCTTCTTTTGATGCGGCGATGTGGTTCATGCTCCTGCTTGGGGTGTTTCCTATGGATTGCCCGGTAAGTTCCGATATCATGGTGCCTCAGGTTACGCGCGAATGTTCTGTAGTTGTCGTTATACAAAACGAGAACGCTGCATAAACTATCCTGCAGCGCACGCATTGTGTCGCCACTCGCGATAAAATTTTGCATCATCATCGAGAAAACAAGCGTGTCTTTAGGCAGCAAGACATAACCGGAGAGTGTGCTTACCCCGCTGATCGAACCAGTCTTGGCAATCACTTTCCCGGTTACAAATTCCTGGCACATTCTCTTTTCAAGTGTGCCATCTTTTCCCGCGAGGGGAAGACTGTGAAAGAAAATATCTCCTGACCCAACGTTAGGACCGTCCGTTGGTTGAGTCAAATCATAACTTAATACCTTTACTATTGCAGCCGGAGTAATGAGGTCGTAATGCGACAGCCCCGAACCATCCGCAATGTAAAACTCTGTGGAGTCAACGCCGCATTGTCTTAAGAAATTTCCTTCTAACGTTATTCCGTTGTCCGCGCTTCCTATTTGTCCGCATATTTCATTTGGCACTTTCCGTAATAGACATTCTGCCCCCAAATTGTCCGATACTTTGTTGATATAAGTAATGACAGTATCGATTGAATGTTCTAATGTGAAAAGTGTGACTGTTGCATTTCTGGTTTCCTGTTTTCGGTCTCTCGGCTCTGTGAGAACTTCGCCATGCACTTCGATACCATGTTTACCAAGCATTTCTTTGAATACTGTCCCGAAATAATGTGCGGGATGTCGAACTGAAAAGTCATCTTCGTAAGGGTGGAGATGACCGGAATATTTCCCGCTCACGAGTATCGTGTTCGTGTCGTCATTCATTATTCTTGTGACAAACAAGCTGTCTAATGTATCTGCAACTGCAGTGGAAAGAAAACGGACAAAACCGGTCTGTGGCTTTAGTGTTATTGAGAGTCTGTTATTAATCGAGTCTAAAGAAACGTCGACGGTAATTGTGTTGTGGTCCAGGCACGCCGGGCTGATGAACATTTGGTAATCGCCTGGTTCATCATCCCACATCCAACCCGCGCCCCATTGAAGTGAATCGAATTCGGAAACATCGATGACTAGATTGCCATTGATCGTTTCGATTCCGTTTTGCGAAATGATTCCTGCTACTGAATCGAGATCGGCATGAGTGATGATTGGATCTCCGCATGTGGAAACAATCAAGTTCCCATCGATCGTATTCCCATGCCGTGTACCTGAAATGAGAAATCCTGTTTTGAAATTGTAGCCACCGCCGAGATTTTGGAGTGCGAACGACGTGGTTATTATTTTCAAATTACTTGCTGGGCGGAGGAGGAGTTGAGAATTAGCTTGGAAAAGAATTTTTTTGTTTTTTCGCGAATATATTTCAACCGCTTTAATAGTCCGCGGAGTTTTTGATGCCTGAATAATGAAATTGATTTCGTGTTTGAGGAGCGATTGAGATTTCGTTTCTTTCGTTCGTCCACTCGCAAGAAATGAAGCAAAGAAGAAAATAAACAGGGTGCAGAATTTCGAAACAGTTCTCATTTCGGAGGCTTTCCTAATTTTCTGTAAAGAGTGCTTTTGTCAATTTTCAAAATTTTTGCGGCCTGAACATAATTATTATTGCAGGTTCTCAGCACGTGTTTTATATATTCAACTTCGACTTCCTCGATGCTAAGATTGGTCGGAACTTTTTCCGCCCAAGTTTTGTCGGTCAGTCTGGTTGTCGGAAGTTCGGTGTCGGCAAGAGAGAGAATGGAGCCTGTTGAAAGCGCAATCGTGCGGTCGATAAAATTCTCGAGCTCTCTGACATTTCCTCGCCACTCGAAGCGTTCCAACGCTTCTAAGACTTCATCTGAAATTCCTTTTACTTGTTTGTTATGAAGTTGATTATACTTGTTTATGAAATATTCAACTAACAACGGTATGTCGTCCTTCCGCTCTCGAAGCGAAGGAAGCTCGATTCGTATCACACTTAGCCTATAGAAAAGGTCTTCTCGAAAAAGTTTTTCAGCTACAAGCTCTTCTAATTTGCGGTTTGTTGCTGCGATAATTCTCACATCGACTATTTTCGAAACACTGCTTCCAATCCTCCTGACTTCATGCTCTTGTAAAGCTCTGAGGAGTTTCGGTTGAAGCAGAAGTGGTATTTCTCCGACTTCATCCAGAAAGAGTGTCCCACCTTCTGCCTCTGTGAACAAACCATCCCTTGCGAACAGGGCGCCTGTAAAAGCGCCTTTTTCGTGCCCGAAAAGTTCTGCTTCGAGAAGTTGCTCAGGAATTGCTGCGACACTAATCGGTATGAACGGCTTATCTGCACGAAGACTGTTTAGGTGTATTGCCCGTGCAACAAGTTCTTTTCCTGTGCCACTTTCGCCCTGAATTAAGATATTGGAGTTCGTCGGAGCTGCGCGTCCTATGATCTTGAAAACACGAACCATCTTTTCACTCTTGCCGACAACGCTGGGAGCAGTTGTTCCCTGCGACTTCGGTTCGCCGGCTTGCTGTGCATTGTGCGCGACGTGAAAATGGGAAATGGCATTAGAGATCACCAATCTTATTTCGTTCAAGTTCAAAGGCTTGCTGAGATAGTCGAATGCTCCAGTCTTTATCGTACTCGCAGCTGCTTCAAGCGTTCCGAAAGCGGTGATAAGAATTACCGGAAGGTTCGGAGCTGAATCCAATATTTTGGTCATCAGCTCGACGCCGTTAAGCTTTGGCATCATAACGTCTGTAACGACAACCGAGAAATTGCCGCTCTTGATCTTTTCAAGTGCAGTGACCGGATCGGAAAATGTCTCCACATCGTAGCTAGGCGACAATGCTTCGCGAAGAAGATCTAGAGAATCTGCATGATCGTCGATCACAGCAATCTTATCTTTCATATCAGATATCCCTCCCGCTATCCGCAATCGGTAATATTATGGAAAAAGTCGAACCCTTTTCTGAATTCCGCGAAAGAAATATTTTTCCGCCATGTCTGTCAATAATCTCTTTGCAAATTACAAGACCTATTCCGTTACCATTCGGCTTCTTGCTGCTAATGTAATCATTGAAAAGCTGGCTGACAATCTCTCCCGGAACACCAGTGCCATTATCCGAGACATCAAAACGTATGTTGGGAAATCCGAAATCTGAAATTCGCAATTCGTAATCCTCATACACTTTAACTTCTATTTTTCCACGTCCGTCGGTGTGGTGTCCCGATGGAATTTTCTTTCTTGACTCGATCGCTTCAATCGAATTGTTAAAAAGATTAATCAACACTTGTTGAATCTGAACAGGATCGGCGCAAATTATTGCGGAGGGATTTTCCAATTGGATATTTAAATCGATAGGCTTTCCTTCCAATCTCGGTTCTGTTACAAGCCGGGTTTCTTCGATGAGGTCTTTCAGTACCACGTTCTTTTTTGATGGCACAGCAATTCTTCTTGTCTGAAGGAGTTGGTTGATTATGGTAATCATCGTTTCAACTTGGCGTTCTATTACTTGAAGTTTTACCCTCTCCTCATCTTGAATATCTTTTTCTAACATGAGTTGGACAGATGTATAGATAGCATTCAGAGGACTTCCTATTTCATGTGCTAATTTTGCAGCAATTTTTCCGAGCGCAGCTTGCGATTCAAAAGTGCGAAGCCTTTCTTGAAGCGAAACGATCTCGCCGCTTTTTTCGTGTAAGGCATCTATTGCAATTGTAATTTCATTTTGAAGCCTCATGTTATAATCTTAATGTTGTTTGACTTCTGATCTGATAATTTCATGAGCTTTTTGCGCTTCTGTCATCATCTCGTTAAAGATGGAAGATAATGTCCTGAATTCAGCCCCAGCGGTTAGGGACAAGCGTGTATCCCTTTTGCCTTCTGCTGCTTCACGCATTGCATTCGCAAGATCTTCAAAAGGTCGCAAGAAAGTCAATCGCATCGCAAAGAGGAGAAGTACGGATGCAAAAATGCTGATAGCTAATGTTATCCCAACTCCGGTTATCCAGTTTCGGAGGACAATCTGACGCACCTGTGCCAACGATATTTTGATAAAAACATATCCCCAAACCTTACCGTCGTTTTGAAAAAGTTTTGACCAGTAGTAAAGTGTGTTGTCCGAATTCACGGACGACACAACAGTGTTTTTCATCTCGTAATTTTTTAGTCCCGCCATGAATGAGGTAATTTCGCTATCGGATAAATCTTGTCCGGCAAAAGCAAGCTTGGAAAATGAATCAGGTCCAAATTTTTTAAAAAACCCGATGAATTCCGCGTCATGATTTAATCTAAGAGCCAATTGTGCATTTGTCAGGAGAGTTGAAATATTTACTTCCGGAGACGAAGTCGTAGTCAAATTGAATTCAGCAGCCATTAATCGGGAGTCGTTTTCGGAGTCGCGGAATTCCATCCTCTGGGCAGCAATAGAATTGAAATATGTAATCAGGATTCCTGCCGCAAAAAGGATCAACACAACAACCGCAGTTATTCTCATTCGTAGCGAAAGGGTCGGCAATCTTAACTTCACTTCAAAAATATAGTTTTTCGAGGATTGGGTTTCAAGTTTTCTGCGAAGAATACGTGCGAAAGATTGCTCCGGCTTTATTAAATTATCAGGGTATGAGTGAGGAAGCACAAGTTGAGGCAGACAATTCAATTTTCCTTGAGGGCGTTCGTACACACAATCTGAAAAATATTTCGGTCAGGATACCTAAAGGAAAAATTACTGTTATTACGGGTCCGTCGGGAAGTGGGAAGTCGAGTTTAGCTTTCGACACAATTTACGCCGAGGGCCAGAGGAGATACATCGAAAGTCTCTCCGCTTACGTCAGGCAATTTCTTGAGCGAATGGAAAAACCTGACGTTGATGCGATCCATGGTATCTCTCCCACTGTGGCAATCGAGCAGCGCCGGCTAAGCAGAAATCCGCGGTCAACCGTGGCCACGATGACGGAAATTTACGATTATCTCAGACTATTATTCGGCAGGGCGGGAACCGTGATATGTCCCGATTGCCGACTTCCGGTTGTGAAGTACACGCCGCAGATAATTCTAAACCTCATTAACGACAACTTAGAAGATAAGAGATTGTATATTTTTTTTAATGGGAAAGGAAATAATTATGAGGCTTCTATTTCGGAATTGAAGCGGCGTGGGTTTTACAGATTTGCCACTCTCCATTCTCCAGGCAGCATCGTTGATTCGAACTTATCCTTGTTTTCTCCTGATAATGAATTTCTTGTTCTTGCAGATAGAGTTGCAACCGGTGCCGAAGGAAGTAATGAAAGAATCATTGAAGCCTGTGAACAAGGATTTCTTAATGGTGGGGGAAGCATTTTTGTTTACGATGTTGATGAAAGCAAACTCCACCGCTTCTCAAATAAATTCGAGTGCTCAAACTGCGGGAGGTCTTTTCTTGAACCGGAGCCGCGTCTTTTTTCGTTCAACAACCCTTATGGTGCTTGCCCGGAATGCCAGGGCTTTGGCACGGTGATAGGCTACGACTGGAAGAAAACAATTGCGAATCCGTTTCTCAGCGTATTGCATGGAGGTATAAGTCTTGTTTCGGCACCAGCGTTTGATTTGTACCGTCGTTCGCTCATTAAATCTGTGAATAAAGAAAAGATTCGTTTGGACATCCCTGTCAAGGATTTAACGGAGAAGGAATGGCGTTTTCTAATCCATGGTGATAAAGCATTTATAGGATTATTTGGTTTCGTAAAGAACCTTGAAAAGAAATCGCACTCTTTTTCTGTCAGGTATTTTCTTGACAGATATCGCGGTTATGTAACTTGTCCGACGTGCCATGGTGCAAGGCTGCGTCAGGAAGCTCTTGCAGTTGACATTGACGGACAAAATATAGCAACGGTGGTTGCGATGACTGTCTCCAGAGCTTCTAAATTTTTCGAGTTAGTGAAGCTCGAAGGGGAAAATGCGGTAATCGCGGAACAGGTGCTTGAGGAAATAAGGAAAAGGATAGGTTACCTTTTCCAAATTGGACTTGGGTATCTCACGTTAGATAGACTCTCTTCAACGTTGTCAGGGGGCGAAGCACAAAGGGTCAATCTTGCGACGAGTCTTGCGTCGACGTTGGTCGCAACCACTTATGTCTTGGATGAACCGAGCATCGGACTTCACCCACGCGATATGGACAGACTCGTTTCGATCCTGAAGAATTTGAAGTCATACCAGAATACGGTAATTGTTGTCGAGCACGATGCTGAGATGATGGCGAATGGCGATTACATAATTGACCTCGGTCCTGGTTCAGGTGC
Organism: Candidatus Kryptoniota bacterium; assembly: GCA_049278975.1. Lineage (GTDB taxonomy): Bacteria > Bacteroidota > Ignavibacteria > Kryptoniales > JAKASW01 > JAKASW01. The sequence continues at coordinate 2,002 of JBAPNE010000168.1, read as the reverse complement.
GTTGGGCGGAGAAATAATGTACGAGGGAAATTATTCGGGATTGGTGAAATCGAAAACTTCGATAACGGGAAAATATTTGCGAGGGGAAAAGGAAATTTCTTTGCCTAAAAGAAGAAAGCCTATCGATAAGTTTATTCATATTCATGGTGCGTCGATGCACAACATCGTAAACTTAAATGTTGACATTCCTCTCTATTCATTTGTCTGCATAACCGGTGTAAGCGGGTCTGGAAAAAGCACCTTGGTTTACGATATCCTCTATGATTCTATCAGGGAGAAAAAGCCCGATGCTCCTCTATCTGCATTACCGGAAAATGCGGAAGTCTCTTCAGCTCATGCGAAGAGTATTGTCTTCGATTATATGCCGCACTCGGTTGAACTTGTTGATCAGAGCGCCGTAGGAAGAATGTCTAGGTCGAATACCGCAACCTATAGTGGTGTCTTTGATCCGATTCGAGAGGTCTATTCGAAAACGCCGCTTGCTCGAGAGAGAGGTTTTACTTCGAGTTATTTTTCGTTCAACGTCGAAGGCGGAGGAAGATGTGAAGCATGCAGCGGCGAAGGGGTACAAGTTGTTGAGATGCAGTTTCTCGCAGATGTAACTCTTGAATGTGAAGCATGCGGCGGACGAAGGTACAGCTCCGAAGCATTGGAGATAAAATATCGGGGCAAGAATATTGCCGACATGCTCGATTTAACAGTTGCGGAAGCACGGGATTTTTTTAACGAGAATAAAGATATAGTTAAACGGCTTGGTCTTCTCGACCGTGTTGGACTCAGCTACCTTAAATTAGGGCAAAGGCTTTCCACATTATCTGGAGGGGAAGCACAGCGGCTGAAGATATCCAGCTATTTGTCCGGCAGCGCTGAAAGCGAAGTGCTGTTCATTCTTGATGAGCCAACGACCGGTTTGCACTTCGAGGAAATTGCAAAATTGTTAGACGTTTTACTAGAACTACGGAATAGAGGAAACAGCGTCATTGTGGTTGAGCACAATCTTGATGTAATAAAGTGCGCTGATTATGTAATTGACTTAGGACCCGAAGCCGGTGAAGATGGAGGTAAAGTTGTAGCTGCCGGAACACCAGAGAAAATAATCACGGTCAAGGAATCAAGGACCGGTCTCGCTTTAAAAAAAGTCATGCTGAAAGAAACGCGGTAGAAATTCAGTCCCTCAGTACTGAGTCGCGATATTGAATGTAATAAAGAACGTGTTGAAGTTTGCCATCGGTTCGTCCTGCAGGCTTTCAATTCCATAATTTTTGGACATCGGTAGGATATAATATCGAACGCTTATACCCATCACGCTGTTTGATGTGAGGCCGAAGTACATACCGGCACCAACGTATGCGCCGGCTCCAAAGTATGAATGCCCATTAGATAGGCTAGAGGATAATGGTACATTATAAGGCAAAGCAAGGACTACGTCCGGCCCAACCCCTGCATTTATGTATGGCTGAAAAGTGTTTGTGATTTCATCTTTAAAAAGTCGATATTGCAAACCTACCATGGCGGGGATAACAAACAGTTGGTTTATTTTACCAATCACCGTTTCCTGGGGATAGCCGTAATAGTCGTAGTAATAAGTTGTCACCTCGTTTGGTGCTTTTGCTTCCGAGCCGCTGAGTGAGAGCGTCCATGATAGAGTCCCGTTGAGATCTTGCCTGTAGAAAAAACCCGCGCCAAATCCATTATTGCCTATCATTATGTCGAGTCCTATGGAACTTCTTTTATCCGTAGTGTCTGGCACCAAGTCCTTTATTGGCATGAACGCATACTCTGAGTCAGGTGGAGTAGTCGTATTGGACTTCTGCGCCACCACGGGCGCTGTCAATCCGAAGAGGGCCGCGGAGAGAAACGCCATCGTTATTAATATTTTATTCATCTTGTCTCCCCATAATTTAATCAACACTAAAATATCATTCACTATCATCTTAGACGACTAACTCGTCGCTTAGATTAACCGGCTATTCCTTTTAAATAGTTCCGTAGACATGAAGAA
>JBAPNE010000167.1:0-6458 GCA_049278975.1 Candidatus Kryptoniota bacterium | reverse complement strand
GAAATTAGGAGATGGTACAGCCCCTTACAAACGTAGAAACGCAAGAACTTTCTACTTATGTTCCTTTTCTTTTTCCTCCACTTTTTCGATCAAAAGCGGAAAGTTCAATCTTCTGAATATAAGAAGCAGAGCAATCATCGAAACTGTTACGATCCCGGCGAATTCCATGAGACCAATACCGCAAAGAACTCCTATTGCCGCAACAAACCAAACCGTGGCTGCGGTGGTGACGCTGCGCACATGGACTCCCTGTTTCACTATGATTCCCGCGCCTAAAAATCCAATACCTACGACGACGTTTCCGATGACAGTAAGAAATCCGCTGTTCCGAGCGATCACGTCTGGAAGATTGCCTACAGCTATTATGTAGGGCAGCGAAAGCCCGATAATCGAAAATATGGCCGCGCCAGCTGCAACCAGCATATCGGTTCGTACACCAGCTTCCTTACCGATGGATTCACGCTCCAGTCCCATGAGGAGCCCCAGAAGAACGGCCACACCAAGTCGAATGAGCATTTGCTGTAACGTCAGCACAAATCAATTATAAAATCTTAGGATTCAAGTTCCAATACTAAATCTCTGCCCATCAAGAGACTGAAGAGCCATTTTGGCCAAACAACTACCATGGATTAGCTCCATTTCTTGATCCATCCAGCCTATGATGACCCTTGATTTCTCCCGCCCGAAGGATGATTCTATGGTCGGGTTCAGTTTTTGTGGACGATGCATTGTTCAAAATGAAATGTATCGTCCAGTCGGAGAGTGTTATGGTACAGCAATATAATCAGTGCGCCCCTACGAAATCCATAGTCGGCAGCATGGCGCTTTAAAAATATCGCTCAAGTTTTGCGGAACTTTTCCGATAATACTATTGCATTAAGATGTGTACTTGACTTTTTATTATGAAAATCAAAATGCCCACTATCCAGAACTATGCGCGATTAATCCTTCAAGCCTTTACATTAACTGATGGAGGTATGGTGCAGAGTTTGTCTTCCTTTCATAAACCAAATCTGAGGTGTTAGATGGTAATCTGGCATAACACAGAGGACGCGCCGAGAACACCAGCTGAAATCTTTAAAAACAACAAGGTTGTAATATGGATCGGTAGTTATCCGATAGAATCAGGGCAGGCAATCAGCGTGGAGGTCTCCGTCTCGAACAAAAACTCGGTAGAAAAGACTTACAACGTAGAGGCCGAATGGCGGTACAACGATTACGGTAGGAATAATAGTTACTGGACGGCGATATTAGAGCCATTTAAAGCCGGAGAAAGAGTAGAATATAAAATCATAGGCGTAGGTCCAGATCAGATCCCACACGCACAAATTGACAACTTCTTGGTGTTGGATAGACGGCCGCCAAACAAAAACACGACTAAGCTGGCGGAAACAGACTCGCTGAACAGAAAAGAAAAGGGTAAACATCTCAAATTACTCACCATGGACAGTTTCAATAATCACGATGAAATCCTTTCTGCAAACAGGACGGCTTACAATTCTAATTCGAAGTAAAAGGGTCTTGGTATTTACCAGTGCGAAGCGCTTTGATTGAATTCACCGAGGCATTCACGAAAAGATAATCCCACCAGAACATGGCGGGGTCAAATGCCTCTCAGCATTTGACCCGTTCTAATAGAGCATTCTCACAATTAGCAGCATTGATGTCTTGGAGACAGCCTCCAGGAAACGTCGAACAAAAATCCGGGACCCAATATGGTACAACTTAGGCTCCTGTTCGGATAAACAAACGCAGGAAATAGTAGCCTCCACCTCAAATTTATCGCAACAGTTTAATTTGAAAATCGTGTTTCAAGTTTCGTCGAATAATTCCGACATAGTATTAACGATGTGAGATGACAATACTGTGTTGATGTTCTGATATGTTTATTAATGCAGGTGTAGAAAGATATGCTTGAAACAGAATTGAAATACTTTAAAGAGCACGAGAAGGAGCTTGCCCGAAAATACGCTGGAAAAGTAATCGTCATAATGGGAGAGAATGTTATGGGCGAATATCCTAATGAATTAGTAGCGTACACTTTGGTCAAGCCAGCTTGTGCGTTAGGGACTTTCCTAATCAAGCGTTGTTCGCGAAACCATCAAACATCTAATTCCCGACTTACTGCTGATTAAGACGGTTACGTCAACATCCGTTCTGTCGAACACGGAATCTCTGTCTCTATAAATCCTCCCCGTAAGACTTCCCATGAACAAAATTTGCCCGCCTGTTTTGTCCTTTCAAAATTATTTGTATGTCAGGATCGCGCAGGGCGGGACTGACTGCCGCCAAATAGTCTCTCCATCCGTAGAAATAATCTAAGGATTCAAAGTGTTACACGGCACTTATTGGAATTAGTCTCTCTATTTGTCCTGCTTCGTGCAAGTCGGCTTTGCAACATTCACGCTTCTATCGGATACGTTGACGGCATTTCATCTCAAGTTCAGCATTTCCAACAGGCGCAATTCGATATTCCCTTTTCGCGCATTTCATGCCGCTAGGTTTCACGCAACATTCTCTCACCATTAAGAAAAAAAGATTATTTCAAGAGGAACCGATCCACAATGATCAATGTTTTACCATGAGTACCATCCCATAAGCGAAGGATTAACATCATGAAACATTTTCTACCAGTTTTCGAAAATTTAGTTATCTCAATCGCGGCTATTTCAACAGCTCTTTACGGAATGGCCATGGCACAGACCGTATCTCCCCAAACTTATTCAAACTTGCATTGGCGGCTTGTCGGTCCTTATCGCGCGGGCTGGGCCACGATGGCTGTCGGAGTAGCAAATGAGCCTGAGGTTTTCTATTTCGGCGCCGCTGGTGGCGGAGTCTGGAAGACAACCGACGCGGGCCGTACGTGGCATGGCTTCATGCAGCACGAGGCTTCGTCATCGATCGGTGCGATCGATGTAGCTCCTTCTAATCCTGACGTGATCTATGCTGGCACGGGTCAGGTAGATTTCAGATGGGACATTCTTTCAGGTGATGGAGTTTATTGCTCGATTGATGGCGGAGAGAACTGGCATGACATCGGATTGAGAGAGACGAAACATATCGGGAGAATTCTTGTCGATCCCGCCGACCCGCAGAGAGTTCTGGTCGCCGCGCTTGGAAATGTCTTCGCTCCGAATCCGGATCGCGGAATTTACTTGACAACGGACGGCGGAAAGGCCTGGCAGAAAGTCTTGTATGTAAACGACAGCACCGGAGCTGTTGATCTCGCATTTGATCCGCTTCATCCTTCGATCGTTTATGCCGCACTCTGGCAAATGCAGATGCATCCTTGGCTGGATTATTTCATGCCGCAAAGTGGCCCGGGCTCAGGAATTTTCAAGAGCACTGACGGCGGAATAAATTGGACAAAACTCAATGGGGGCGGCATTCCCGGCGATTCGCTTGGAAGGATTGGACTTGGAGTCGCACGCGGAAGCAACGGACAGATTGTATACGCAACCATTATTGGACCCAAAGGCAAGAGCGGCTTGTACCGATCGACCGACGGAGGCAAAACATGGGACTTCGTGAACAAAGATGCGGATCTTGCAAACAATTATTTTAGCCGCGTTACAGTCGATCCGGACAATCCAGACATCGTTTACGTCATGGACCGTTCCATTCATCGCTCCGATGACGGCGGAAAAACTTTCGAGATGTTTAAGGGCTCACCCGGCGGCGACGATTATCATTTCCTCTGGATAAATCCTGCTAACTCGGCATATATGATCACTGCCTCTGACCAGGGTTGTGTCGTCAGCGTTGACGGAGGCAAAAGCTGGTCAAGCTGGTACAATCAGCCGACCGGACAATTCTATCACGTTGCGGTTGACGACCAATTTCCATACAAGATTTACAGCGGCCAGCAGGATAATGGCACGGTCGGAATACTTAGCCGCGGCCCCTACGGAGTAATTGAAGACCGCGACTGGCATCCGGTCGGCGGCGACGAGCGTGATTACATGGTTCCAAAACCCGGTAATCCAAATTTAGTTTTCGGAAGCGGACTCGGCGGACACGTTTCCCGATTCGATGAGATTACGCGACAGGTTGCGGAAATATCACCATGGCCTGTATCGAGTTACGGTCAGCGACAAACAGCTGTGAAATACCGCTACACTTGGCTTACGCCGCTTGTCTTCTCTCCGATCGGCAATCATGCACTGTATCTAGGCAATCAATTTTTATTCAAGTCAACAGATGACGGCGACAATTGGAAGATCATTAGTCCGGACCTCAGCGGCAAAACTGTCAATGCAAAAAACAATTCGGGAAGCGGCGGATCCCCCGGGGGAGATAATCCGGATGCCACACACGCTAAGGAGGCGGGCTATGGTGTTATTTATAGTATTGCGCCTTCACCCATTTCAGAAAAGGTAATTTGGGTCGGCACAGATGACGGGTTGATCCAATTGACCACTGACGGCGGCAAGCACTGGAAAAATGTGACCCCGCCAGCTGTACCATTATGGGGACAAATAGCCTCGATCGACGCATCGCCGTTTTCCATCCACGCGGCTTACGTTGCAGTGAACACGGAAAGACTCGGCTACTCGAAGCCGATGATCCTCAGAACTACAGACGGCGGCAAAACATGGGAAACAATTATAAGTGGATTACCTTCCAGTGAGCATGTTTACGTAGTCAGGACTGATAATGTCAAAAAGGGGCTTCTTTTTGCCGGGACGAATCGGAGCGTCTATGTCTCTCTCGACGATGGCTCAAACTGGCAGCCTCTCACATTAAATTTTCCGACATCCACAGTCCGGGATATGGTGGTACATGGCGGCGATTTAGTGGTCTGCACAGAAGGGCGAGGCATCTGGACTCTTGACGACATTGCTCCGCTTCGAGAAATTACGCCTAATTTGCAATCGGAAGAAGTTCACCTTTTTCACCCGGCAGACGCAATTTGGATCCGTGCGGATGAAAATAAAGATACGCCATGGCCACCAGAAACCGCGCTCGGACAGAATCCACCGACAGGTTTAATTATAGATTATTGGCTGAAAAGTAATTCCAAAGACCCTGTAACCATGACGATTCGCGATTCCAAAGGAAATATCGTACAAGAATTCTCAAGTGACGAGGAACCGGAAAAATTGCAGACTGAGTTTCGATATTTTCAAAAAGGGTGGATCCAACCGGAGAAAGAACTTGACGGGACAGCGGGTGCACATCGTTTCGTTTGGGATCTGCGATATCCAAGGCCTCCGGCGCTCGAATACGACTTCGAGATTGCTGCAATTTGGGATGAAGACAATGGTGGTACGCCGCTCGATCCCGGAGGACCACTCGCCCTTCCCGGCAAATATACAGCAATTCTTTCCGTAGATGGGAAAAAATATTCGCAATCATTCGTGGTACGCCTTGACCCGCGAGTCCATGCCAGCACCTTTGCTCTTCAGGAACAATTATTACTAGCAAAGTCGATTGATGCTGTTCTCGAAGAAGGAATAACGGCATACAACGCGGCAAAGAAAATCCTCGATGAGAAAACGATCTCCTCTTCGATTTCCGATTCTGTTTCTGGGATTGCGGATAAAAACAAAACGAATTTATCGTCAGTCCTGGGAGTTATGGCTGGATTGGCAACTGCAGTTCAGAGTGCGGACGCCGCGCCAACTCAAGGCGAGAAAGATGTTTACAAAGATTACAAAAATGAGCTAAACGATTTGTTGGGAAGATTGAAAAAGATTGAGAGTTCACTTGGGAAATGATTTAGATGATGGCTGTGGACGGAAGCTAGCGGCTACATGTCAAAGTCAACCAGGCTTGACAATTACTTAACCGCCCGTTAATATGCCAAAGTAAATCTTACTCCAACACCATGTCTTCCGATGCGACGAGCAGAAATAGGCCACCGGGAGAAAACATAGGAAAAATCCAGATGGCACGCGACCGGGAAATGCAAAACGAAACTGAGCGTTTGAGTCATATCTTAACAAACTTAGAGGCCAGAATTTCTCGGATCGAAAGTCATCTCAATTTAGAGCCCCTTGAACTCAAAGAGAGACCGAATGTTGCCGTGGTTGAACCTGAGGTGCCGCAAAACGAAACCCTTGAGTTTAAGATTGGTCTATACTGGTTTGCAAAAACGGGGATAGCCGCTTTCATCACAGGCATCGTCTTTTTATTACTGAAGCCGTACCATGACCTCCACCCGGCATTCGCTTCTGTACTCGGTTTAATACTTGCATGCGCCGTGTTTCTATCTTCACGGTATTTGCGCAAGTCGTCCCCTTTTCTATCGGGCTATTTACGAGGGGGAGGACTCGTGCTGTTTTTCTTTGCCGCACTCCGACTGCACTACTTCAGCGAACAGCCTGTTTTGATCGACAGGACACTCGAAGTGATTTTGCTATTGTTAATCACGACCATAAGCTTAATCATATCTATCCGTCAAATCTCCGTGTACCTGACAGCTGTGAGTCTTATGATGGGATACGCAACTGCAC
>JBAPNE010000166.1:0-10978 GCA_049278975.1 Candidatus Kryptoniota bacterium | reverse complement strand
TTCTACGGCAGACCGGCACTTCTCTATAGCATAAACTCAAAAGGGGCACAGGCATATTTTGAGCTTGCCACTGAAATAATTTCCCGCGAGTCCGCCGCGGATGGGTTCAATGAAATCTCCGAAAGTTCATATAAACAAAACCCGCATACTTCCCATACCGATAGTAACGATGTAACAGGGGTTTGAATCGAATTAATGTTAGGATTGAAATTGACGAAGTCAGCGTTCCAAATTATTGCGATAGTATTACTCGGGCTTATAACATTTCCCGTATGCGGGACGGTGTGCCATGGTGGCTCCCGAAGCAGCAGCTCTGTCCTTCGTACAGGATCCTCGGAAGATACTTATCTTTTTCCGACGGATGCATCCCGTCAGATAAATTCGGGCTTCGCAGATTATCGTCTGTCTCATTTTCATGGGGGGATCGATATTTCCACAAATGGGGAAATTGGTTACCCGGTATTTGCCGCAAAATCCGGTTATGTCTATCGCGTTTCTGTTTCACCGTTCGGATACGGCAAGATGATCGTGCTGCGGCACAACGATTCAAGCTACACTTTGTACGGGCATCTCTCGGAGTTTTCAAAGGAGATTGAACGCAGAGTGGGAGAGGCACAACGAGAAGAAAACAAATATGGTATCGATCTGAGATTCAAGCCCGACGAAATAAAAGTCGATCGTGGCGAAGTTATCGCTTTTACAGGTGCGACTGGGGACGGCAGCCCGCATCTCCATTTCGAAGTACATGACAAAAATTATTTTATGGTAGACCCGCTTGTCTATGGCACTCTCGATGTACCAAATTACAGAACGCCGAGAATTTTTAATGTGGCGGTTAGAGGATTCACATCAGAAAACACGAAAATCAGCAAAGTCGTAAAGTCCGGCGGCAAATATTATGCAAAGCAAACTTTTCATTTGAACGAACCCTTCTATTTTGTCATCCATGCTGCCGATGCGTATGGTTCAGGAAAGTTCAAGCGCCCGCCGAAATACGTATCGTTAAAGATCGACGGCAAAGATTTTATTTCATTAAATCTGACCCGGATCGATGAAGATGATTACCTGGATGTTGGCTCGCTTGTCGATCTCAGTCTTTCACGCCGTTTGAAGACATATTATATGCTTTGCGTGGATCGGGCGATCCCCTTCTCGGTATTCTCTCCGTCAAATCCTCTAAGCGGTTTGGTGGATCAGAACATTCAAAACGGTGCCCATAATTATGAGATCGTTGTCGAAGATGAGAACGGCAATCACGCATCGGTATTCGGAGAATTTGTTCTGAACATTTCCGGGACGCAGAAGAATTCATCGGTGGCCGATCCAACAATTGAGCCATTCAAAGAAAAAGTTTCGAGTTTATCTCCAGACCTGACGATCGAATTTCCTGCAAATTGTTTTACGAAAAATATAGACGTCGAGGCAAGGATGATATCCCGGAACTCTTTTGAAATTTCATCTTTGGAAGAGCCATTGAGAAAAAAGGTGAACGTGACCTGGAAGGTGGATGATCCGAAGCTACGGCTTTTCAGGAAAACGAGAAATCGTTGGAGCTATGTTGACTGCAGCAACGATGGAAAAGAATTAACCGCAAAAATCGGTTACAGGACCGGCGAGTTTGCACTGCTCCGCGATGATACTCCGCCGGTTATAGGAAGAATTAGATTTGCCCGGAAAAATCCGTTTTACAGGTCGGTCATTCCAACGAATTTAAACAAGGCTTTTGTATATTTTAAAGTGTCGGATAAATTGTCTGGTGTTAACACGGACGAAATTCTTTTGAGAGTTGGCGACGAAGCATTCTTATGCGAATACGATTGTGACAAGCACGCGGCGATTTGTCAAGTTGATGTAAGTTTACTTCGTCAAAAAAAGAAAGTGGAAGTGGTGGTGCAAGACAATGCCGGCAACGAGAAAGTTTCGCAAACAAGATTTAGATGAGGAAATTCTGGAAAACCGCAAGAGGGGAAGTAAGTGCAAATCTAATTCCGGTTTTGTCCGCGGTTGTCGGATTGGTAATAGTCGGCGCGTTGCTGGTTTATTTTGCCGAGTGGCACAACGGACAAATAAATTCTTATTGGGATGCGGTATGGTGGGCGGTCGTCACGATTACGACGGTCGGATATGGCGATATTGTGCCGCACACAGTACTCGGACGGGTTGTAGGAATTCTCGTCATGCTTTCGGGAATTTCGGTTATCTCGCTGTTGACAGCAACTATTTCGTCGATATTTATAACACGAAGAATCAGGGAGAGCCAAGGATTGCAGCAAATTAAACTAAAGGGGCACACGATAGTTTGCGGGTGGAATCAGAGGCTTGATGGTCTCTTAGGAACCATGAACAAGATTTCGTCCGAAGAATCTAATGGACAGGGACGGAGAGAAGGCGTAGTCCTCATAAATGAGATGCCGCCGGGGAAAATGGAAGAAACGTTTTCAGATTATCCGAATCTTAATTTAAAATATGTACGCGGCGATTATACGAAGGAGCCGACTCTCGCACGCGCAAATATTAAGGAGGCTCGCGCCGTAATAATTCTTCCGGACATGTCTTTGACTTCCGTGCCACGTGACGACAAAACTCTTCCCGCGGCGCTTGCCATCAAGTCGATGAAGCGAGACATCAAAGTTTATGCGCATATTATCGACAGAGAAAATTTTTCTCATCTCAAGCGTGCGAACGTCGATAACGTAATTATCAGCGACGAACATGTCGGCTATCTCCTTGCATCCGATATTTCTTCTCCGGGAATTGCTCAGACCGTCGCAGCACTTTTAAGCTGCGAAGCAGGAACAAGCCTGAAGCGTGTTCAGGTACCGGCGGAATTTGTCGGTAAGAAGTTTCATGAGCTTCAGGAATATTTTAAGTCGCAGTTGAACAGCATTGCGATCGGCTTTGTGTCGGAAGAGGAATCCGTGAAACTTTCCGACATTCTTTCGTCGGACTACAGCGCGATCGATTCGTTTATAGAGCGTAAGTTCAAAGCTGCCGGACTCGATATGCTCGAAAGAGGCGGCGTCAGACTGAGCTTGAACCCGCCGCTCGATTACGTCATTCATGAAAAAGAAGATGCGATAATAATCGGATGAAAATTTCGAATAACTCAAAAGGCATCCATTCTGACGATATCGATTTGAGCAAGGCAGCAGTCTTCGGGGGCCTTTCGAAAGATAAGCTTGCGAAGATCATGGCGATCATGGTCGTGAAACACTTCCCCGCCGTTCAACTTGTTTTCAAAGAAGGTGAAGTCGGCAACAGCATTTATGTCCTGTTGGAAGGTGAAGTTGAAGTCTCCAAGTCGCTTGTGCTTCCTTCTTTCGCGCATACCGGGCCTGCGGTGAGGGCAGGCGTTGACCCGCGCGACAAGTCGCTTGTCAAACTCACTGCGGAAGATTTTCCTTTTTTTGGTGAGATGTCGCTGTTCGACAAAGAAAGCGCGAGAGGTGCCAGCGTGCGCACGGTAACTTCATGCAAGTTTGCAATCGTTGACAGTGCCGAGTTCATTAAGCTGGCAGAAGCCGATCATGAAATCGGCTATCGAACATTTCTCAACATTGCGAAGGTTCTCAGCGACCGTCTCAATAAAACCAACAGCGATCTTATGAAAGTAACCACCGCACTCGGTATTGCACTCGAAAGATAGAATTCGAAATTTCTCAGAAGAAGACTTAAATGAATAAAGAAATCCCCAAAACGTATTCACCGTTAGAAATCGAAGATAAATGGTACAAGTACTGGCTCGACAATAAATTTTTCAAAGCCAAGGTAAACAAAGAAAAAAAGCCTTACACAGTTGTAATTCCGCCGCCGAACATCACCGGCATTTTGACAATGGGACATGTCTTGAATAACTCGATCCAGGATGTATTTGTTAGATGGAAAAGGATGAAAGGCTTCGAGACGTGCTGGGTTCCGGGAACAGATCATGCGGGAATTGCGACGCAGAATGTTGTTGAGAAAAGTCTGGCTAAGGAAGGAAAGAACAGTCATTCGCTCGGCAGGGAGAAGTTTGTGGAGCTCATCTGGAATTGGCGCGAGCAATATGGTGGTACAATAATTAAGCAGTTAAAGAAACTCGGAGTCTCGTGCGATTGGACACGAGAACGATTTACGATGGACGAGGGTCTTTCTCACGCTGTGCAAGAAGTTTTTGTCAGGCTGTACCATAAAGGTCTGATTTACCGTGGAAAATATATCGTCAACTGGTGCCCGAAAGATCATACAGCTATCAGCGACGATGAAGTTGAGTATCACGAGAAAAACGGCAAACTTTATTTTTTGAAATATCCTCTCGAAGATGGTACGGGTCATATTACTGTTGCGACGACAAGACCGGAAACGATGCTGGGCGACGTTGCCGTCGCTGTCAATCCGACGGATGAGCGCTTTAAACATCTAGTCGGCAAAAACCTTCTTCTCCCTCTCGTAGGAAGAAAAATGGAAGTCATTGCGGATGATTATGTCGATAAAGAATTCGGAACCGGCGCCGTGAAAATTACACCCGCTCACGATCCGAATGATTTCAAAGTTGCCGAGCGTCATGAGCTCGACAAGATTATCATTTTCGATATTTCAGCGAAGGTCAATGAGAATGTCCCTGAGAAATACCGTGGTCTCGACAGGTTCAAGGCGAGGAAACAAATTGTCGAAGACCTCGAGGCTTTGGGTCTTGTCGAGAAAATCACCGATTACAATTTGAACGTCGGTGAATGTTATCGCTGCCATACGGTTATCGAGCCTTATCTCTCGGACCAGTGGTTTGTGAAAATGAAGCCGCTTGCCGAACCCGCGTTGAATGCGGTGCGCAACGGGAAAATCCACTTTTATCCGGACCGCTGGCTGAAAACTTACGAACATTGGATGGAGAACATTCGCGACTGGTGTATCAGCCGGCAGTTGTGGTGGGGGCACAGGATTCCGGTTTGGTACTGCAACAACTGCGGCGATTATGTCGTGAGCACGACAAATCCGGGAAAGCCGTGCGAGAAATGCGGCGGAGATTCCTTCAGACAGGACGATGACGTCCTCGATACATGGTTCTCGTCTTGGCTTTGGCCGATTTCACTTTTCGGATGGCCGGACGAAACTCCGGATTTGAAATATTTTTATCCTACCGATACGCTCGTTACGGCACCGGATATAATCTTTTTCTGGGTTGCGAGAATGGTGATGGCGGGAATCGAATTCCGCGGAGTAGTGCCGTTCCATGATGTTTATTTCACGAGCGTCATCCGCGACATGCAGGGAAGAAAGATGTCGAAGTCGCTCGGCAATTCTCCCGACCCGCTCGACGTGATTAAAGACTATGGCGCCGATGCCCTGCGCTTCACAATTTTGTATCTTGCGCCGCTCGGGCAGGACGTTTTATTTGAAAGCAGCAAGTGCGAAATGGGGAGAAATTTCGCGAACAAAATATGGAACGCCGGCAGATTTCTGCTGATGAACCGCGATAAACTTCAAACTACTGCCGCTCCCGACAACTCAATATTCGATTTTGCAGATAAGTGGATCGTCAGCAGACTTCACAGGACAATTCGAGATTTGAATGATGCGCTCGACAATTTCCGAATAAACGATGCGACGAAAATTATTTACGATTTTATTTGGCATGATTACTGCGATTGGTATGTTGAAATAGTGAAAGAGCGCCTGTCCCATGAAGCAAACGAAATGACGCGTGCCATCATAGTTGCCAATGCGATTTCGATTTTCGAAAAGGCAATCAAACTTCTTCATCCATTCATGCCTTTTATTACCGAGGAGCTTTACTCGCTCACTCAAGCCGAGCATGAAAACAGCATTACAGTTTCGGAATTTCCTGAAGCGGAGACTCGATTCGTGAGCGATCGCATTGAAAGCGAAATGGACTCGGTTCAGGAAGTGGTTACTTCAATAAGGGCGATCAGGAAAGAAGCGAATGTTCCGCCGGGTGTCTCGGTGAACGTTATCGTAAAGCCGAAAGACGATCAGGCGCTGGAGATACTTTCGGCGAATCAGTTGTACATCAGGCGTCTTGCGAAAGTCGAATCATTCGGCATAGGCTTCGACCTGCGCAAGCCGGAAACTTCCGGGAGTGCAGTTGTTCACGGGACGGAAATTTTTGTTTCACTGGAAGGCTTGGTAAATGTAGATGCCGAGCGCAGCCGTCTCGAAAAAGAGATCGCGCGTGTGAAAGGAGTCATTGCCGGAATTGAGGCCAAGCTAAGCAACGAGCAGTTTGTAAAGCGCGCGCCGGCGCAGGTCATCGAGAAGGAGAAAATGAAAATCGAGTCGATGAAATTGAATCTTTCGAAACTCGAAGAGAATTATCGGCTAATAAAGTGAAGGGTTAAAATTCAAAAGTCGAAAAGTTTTAAATAGGGTTGTAAACATTAATTCTTTCATTTTGACTTTTGACATAAGAAATTGGAGCGAACATGCCGTCATTTGATATCGTCAACCATGTCGATCTGCAGGAAGTTGATAATGCGATCAACAACACAAAAAAAGAAATCGCCACGCGTTATGATTTCCGCGGCTCGCCTGCCGAAGTGAGTCTCGATAAGAAAGAAAAAATAATTCATGTCCTCGCAGAGCATGAAATGAGAATGGATGCTGTCATGGATATGCTCATGACAAACATGATAAAACGAAAAGTCGATCCGAAATCTCTGAAGCCGAAAGGGATCGAGCCGACTTCGCAAGGACACGTCAAGCGCGACATAAGTATTCAAGAAGGAATCGAAACTGAAATTGCCAAGAAAATAGTCAAACTGATTAAAGACCAAAAGCTGAAAGTACAGGCGGCGATTCAGGACGAGCAAGTCCGCGTGTCGGGGAAAAAGATCGATGACTTGCAAGAAGTCATAAAGATGCTGCGCTCGCAGAATCTTGGAATTCCTCTTCAGTTTGTAAACATGAAAGATTGAGCAGGAATTTTGGATTCAGCATTCGAAATTAAATACTAAAGAATAATTATGCCTTTTACATTTACGGAAGTAAAAAGTCCGAAGGGGCTTATAATAATAACTCCTTATGTGTTCAACGACGAGCGCGGGTTCTTCGCAGAAGTTTATCGCCGGGACGAGTTCGTCAAAGCCGGCGTCAAAGAAGATTTTATTCAGGACAATCATTCACGATCCACCAAAGGTGTAATCCGCGGGCTTCATTTCCAGATTGATCCGCATGAGCAATCGAAGGTTGTGCGGTGCGTGCGTGGGGAAATATTCGATGTCGCGGTTGACTTGAGAAAAAAGTCGCCAACATTCGGAAAGTGGTACGGCATCGCTTTGTCTGAAGAAAACAAAACAATGTTTTACCTTCCGAAAGGATTTGCGCATGGGTTCTCGACGCTCTCTGAAACCGCAGAAGTGATTTACAAAGTTGACGGTATCTATTCCAAGGAGGACGAGCATGGAATAAGATTCGACGATCCGAAACTTGGGATCGATTGGAGAGTTTCAAATCCGATTGTGTCGAGCAAGGACATGTCGATGTCTAAGTTCGATGAAGAGGAAGAATATTTCTGAGGTAAGAAATACGATCTCAGACTGCATGAGGATTTGACATTCTTATGAACGCCGTGAACCTTTCGATCTTGGTTTCTTAGGAAGGGTAATTTGTATGGTTTTTTTTAACTCAAGGCGGGTCAACACTTCTTCGCAGCAAGTACCTTTGTATTCGACATCGTAATTTCTGTAGAGTACAATTGTCTTCTTAAGCGAGTCGTAATATGCCGCACAATCTGGGCAACGTTCAAGGTGCTCGCGGAGCTTCTTGCATGTCGGCGAGGTCAGGTCGCGGTCGACTTTCTCGCACATTTCGAGCAAATATTTTTTATGATCTGCAAATGTCATTTTGTGAAATACGGATTAAGTTCATTTCTCAAAAATAACCTGGCACGGTGAAGCCGAGATTTTATTGCCGGTATCGATAATTTGAGCGATTTTCCAACTTCTTCTGTCGAAAGTCCTTCGATGTCTCTCATTACAAATACGATGCGATATTCGAGCGGAAGTTTCTGAATTGCCTTGTCCAGAATTTCTTTCAATTCCTTGCTAAGTATTGCGTCTTGCGGGGTCTCTCCCCAATGAGGGACTTGAAGTTCACCGGTATCTCGAAAGAGATCCGTATCTTCAAGAGACACGATTGGTTCATGTGATTTTTTCCTGTGCATCATGAGGCAATTGTTAGTCACGATGCGGTACAGCCATGTTGAGAATTTAGAATTTCCGGAAAATGTTTTCAGCCCGCGGTAAGCGTTGATGAAAGTCTCCTGCATTGCCTCTTCGGCCTTCTCTTTATCGCGACAGATTTTGAACGCAAAGCTGTAAACGGTCTTCTCATACTCCTTTATAAGCTTTCCGAAGGCTTTCTTGTCGCCAGACTTCGCTCGACGAATAAGTTCTAAATTGTCTTCCAACAAAATTCCTTGTACAGCGCGGTGGTGATAAATGACATCTTCAGTCGGCGCTTGAGCTTGCTGCCATGCATGTGTTTTTCATCAGCATCGATATGGTCATCGCTCCTACACCGCCGGGCACGGGTGTTATCCACCCCGCGACCTCCTTCGCTCTTTCAAAATCAACATCGCCGACGAGTCCCGTTTCCGTTCGGTTTATTCCTACATCCAGCACGGCAGCCCCGGGTTTAATGAAATCTTTTCCGACAAAATTCGCCTTGCCGATAACCGTGACCAATATATCGGCTTCTCTGCACACTTCTTGAAGATTTTCTGTCTTTGAATGTGCCATGGTCACGGTCGCGTTCTTTGAAAGGAGTAGAATTGCCGAAGGTTTGCCGCCGAGGTTTGAACGCCCCACCACAACAGCTTTCTTGCCGGCGACTTCGATACGATACTTCTCGAGCAAAATAATTATTCCGTATGGTGTGCACGGAAGGAGAAGTTTTTTCTCGACGATTTCGTGCCACGATTTTGCTTCGCAATATTTGCCGATGTTAAACGGATGAAGTGAATCAACGTCCTTGGACGGGTTTACAGCTTCGATAATTTTATATTCGTCGATATGTTTCGGAAGCGGCATCTGTACCAGTATGCCATGAATTTTTTTATCACGATTGAATTCGTCAATCTTTGCAAGCACATTTTCCTGAGAGGTATTTTCAGGCATCTTTTCGGTAATCGAATAAAACCCGAGTGAGTCACACGCCTTTGCCTTGTTTTTCACATAGACTTCCGACGCGGGATTGTTGCCGACGAGTATGAATGCGAGGCCCGGCGTTATGCCGCGTTCCTGTTTCAATTTCTCCGTTAGTAATTTTACTTTTTCTCTAATTTCCTGTGATACAGCTTTTCCATCGATGATTTTTGCGGTCATGGCTTCTCTATGAACGGAGGATAAAAAATTCTTTCTATATTTGCCGCTTTGCCGGTTGATTTGTCGATAGAGAAAACAACGGCAGCGAGTCTAGCATCGCTGTCTGCCGCTTCATACCGTGATGGCGTTGCGTAGAGGAACCTTTTCATCGCACCTTCTTTTTTCATGCCGATGATTGAATCGTAAGGTCCGGTCATTCCGACATCCGTAATGTATGCGGTTCCTCCCGGCAAAATTCTCTCGTCTGCAGTTTGTATATGCGAGTGAGTTCCGACTACTGCGCTGACTTTTCCATCAAGATACCATCCCATCGCAACTTTTTCTGCAGTAGCTTCCGCATGTATATCCACGACCACGATATTTGTCTCGGCTTTGATTTTGTCCAATGCCCAATCAGCAGTGCGAAATGGGTCGTCGATCGGGTACATGAACACCCTCCCTTGCAGATTTAGCACTCCGACTTTTCCTTTTTCTCCTAGATCATATACTGTATAGCCGGAGCCGTACGATCCTTTCGGGAAATTAAGTGGACGGAGAAGATTTTTCTCACGCATCATATATTCGTGGATCTGGAATTTATCCCAGATGTGGTTGCCGCTCGTGATTACATTTATTCCCACGCCGAAAAATCTTTGTGCAATCTTATCCGTTATCCCTTTTCCTTCCGCCGCATTCTCGCCGTTAGCAATGACAAAATCGACTTTATGTTTGTCGATAAAACTTCTGATGAAACTTGTGACCATCCCGATTCCGGGATTGCCAACTATGTCTCCGATGAAAAGAACGTTGAGTGTGTCCAGAGGTTTTCCTTTTTGAAAAATATAATTCCGAATGGCGAAAAATAGAAGGGATTTGCCGAACTTTCTCCTTTTCGTGGCAATTTAACCACATTTTGTTCCTATTTGCCACCGAGGTCAGTCCTAATTCTTTAAAGAATGCTTAAACGAAACATTTTCAAGTTTTGCTGGTGGCACAACCATTGAACGTACGAAAGTGTATGAGGAATTCTTAAATAGATAGAAAACAATGATGGAACAGTACCTAACAATAATACCTTTGCTTGCTGCGATTGCGAGTGCAGTATATTATTATCTTTCAAATAAAAGTGAGAGTTACCTTCGACCCGCACGATCGTTTTTCTTAGTCAACGTTTGTTCGATTGTAATTCTTTATTCATATTTTCTTTATCTGATTTTTTCGCACCAGTATCAATACACTTACGTCTGGAGCTACAGCTCGAACGATCTTTCGGCTCCGCTCTTGCTTTCGAGTTCTTACGCCGGGCAGGAGGGAAGCTTCTTCCTGTGGATTTTCTTCAGCGCACTCATCAGTATTTTTCTTCTGAGATATTCGAGGAAGCACAAGTATGAATCGGTTGTAATCCCAATCGTACTTTTGTTCGAAGTTTTTATCCTGGCGATTTTGACTTTGAAAAGTCCGTTTGCGAAAGTATGGGAATCGTTTGCAAATGTTCCCGCCGGAACAACGCCGCAAGATGGACGCGGACTCAATCCGCTTCTTCAGAATTTCTGGATTGTAATTCACCCTCCGATTTTATTTTTCGGCTTTGCATCAGCGATTGTTCCTTTTGCTTACGCGGTCGCCGGGCTTATTAAGAAAGATTATGTGAACTGGGCAGGCTATTTGCAGCCATGGCT
>JBAPNE010000165.1:0-14027 GCA_049278975.1 Candidatus Kryptoniota bacterium | reverse complement strand
GTGGAGAACATAATCTACATTCACTCCGCGGATGGACTCGATCTCTGGTTTTGTAATCGGCTGCTTATATGCAATGATCGCGAGCGTCTCTAAAGCTGAGTTCGAAAGTTTGCGCTTCGCTTTTTCTTTGAATAAATAAGAAACCCACTGCGCCAATTCTTTCCGCGTCGCGAATTGGTAGCCGTTTGCGATCTCGATTATATAGAAGCCGCTTCCATCAAGATCGTATTTATCATTCAGCGCATTGATGCGTGCCACTATCATATCGGGGTTTATCCTGCCGAAGGTGTGCGCCGCATCCAGAACGGATTTTATCGTGCCGACGTTGAGCGGCTCGTCGGAGGCGAAGATGATCGCCTCGATAATGTGCGCGAGGTCGTCAACGACTTCTTCTTTTGGTGATACTTCTAAACTACTTTCTTCACCCGGTCTCACAATCTGATCCAATCCGTCGAGCGAATTACTGTGTAAGTTTTCTTCATTATTATCAGCTCTCACGCCAACATCATCAATGTTTTCTTCTCCTAAAGTTTCTTCGGGATTTATACCAACACTCAATTCCGAGCTATCGCTGCTCTTTGAAGATCCCGCTTGCTGGGGAAGTTCTTGATGCAAACTATTGTCTTCTCCCGAAGGGATATGTTCAGACGTATCGTCGGTCCCGTCAGGGTACTGTTGTTCCGACATTATCCTCCTCTATTGGTTCATATTTTAAAATTATGAAGTCATTAAATCCTCCGCTCGTCCGGACACGCAGGACATTCCTTTTTATGAGCTCGAGCAGAGCTATGAAAGTTACCACAAGTCTCAGTCGTTCATGAATTGTCGTCGCAAGTTCGAGGAAGTGAAGTGTTTTCTTGTCTTCAATCGAACTCATGACAAAATCAATTTGTTCTTCGAGCGTCACGTTAAGCCGCTGGATATTGTGGTACGGCGTAGCTTCTAATTTATCCATTGCCCGCTTAAATGCGGTGATCAAATCAATCAGGGTCGCGTTCTTAAGCTGATCCTCTTCCGGAGAAACGTACTGACGCTCGTCCTGCTTGAAATAATTACGATAAAAAAGTTTGCCGCCTTCTTCTTCGAGATGCCCGAAATTCCGCGCGCCTTCCTTGAAGCGTGCGTATTCGGCAAGCCGGTCCGCAAGCTCTCTACGTGGATCATCTTCGATCAGCTCCTCGATTCCTTCCTCATGCGGGAGAAGCATCCGGACTTTTATCTGCATTAGTGTCGCAGCCATGACGATGAAGTCGCCGACAACTTCAAGATCCAGTAATTGCATGATATGAATGTATTCGAGAAATTCTTTTGCTATCCGCGCAAGTGGAATATCGTAGATGTCAAGTTGATCACGCTTGATAAAAAATAAAAGAAGGTCGAGCGGACCTTCAAAGTCATTTAGTTTTACTCTGTAGCTCATCCTACCTTCATTGCGAGGCGAACTTCTGCCATGGTTTTCTGGGCGACCGCGTGAGCGCGATCTTCACCGTTCTTTAGAATTTTTTTAATTTCTTCCGGTTTGCTTTCGTAGTGCTTGCGTCGTTCTCTGAACGGATCGAGAAACTCATTAATTTTTTCTGCCGCTCTCATCTTGCAATCGACACAGCCAAGCTCCCCGCTCTCACAGCCGCGTCTTATTTCTTGTTCCTCGGCGAAGTTAAATTTTTTGTGATACATAAATACGAGACAAATATCGGGTCTTCCGGGATCGCCCTTCCGAATTTTCTGCGGATCAGTAATCGCCTTCTTCATTTTCTTTTTCACCTCATCAGGTGGATCGGAAAGAAGTATTGTATTCCCTAAGGACTTGCTCATTCTCTTTCCGTCAAGTCCCGGCAACCGTGAAAACTCTGTCAGCTTCCCTTCAGGCTCCGGAAATACTTTTCCATATTGACGATTGAATTCACGCGCAATCTCCCGAGTGATTTCTATATGCGGCAATTGATCTTCACCAACCGGCACAACTTCTCCTTTGTACAAGAGAATGTCCGCCGCCTGAAGAACAGGGTAACCGAGATGGCCATAACTGATCGGACCTAAATTCAAATCCCGGATTTGTTCCTTCAATGCCGGATTTCTTTCGAGCCTCGGTTGAGTAATCAGCATGGAAAAAATTAAATGAAGTTCTGCGTGTTCTTTTATCTGGGATTGTCTGAAGATTGGGCTGTGCTCAGGATCGATCCCTGCCGCAAGCCAATCGAGAATCATTTCGATAGAGTATTCGTAGATGTGAGACGAATCCAGATTCGTCGTCAGGACATGATAGTCTGCGATGAGATGGAAGTTGGAATAGCCACCGTCGTTCTGAAGAGCAACCCAGTTTTCGAGTGCGCCTGTCCAGTGGCCGAGATGCAATTTACCGGTAGGCCGCATCCCGCTGAGAATAATTTTTTTATTAGGCATCGTGCGCCTAATTTACGAAATATTTCTACTTCATAAAAAGGTACGGCTTCCACTTCTCATCGACTCTTCCGACGAAGTGCCTGATGAAAGTTACATGGTTCGGCCTGCGGGGTTTCGAAAGAAGTTTTAGGCCCGCCTCTTCCACTGTGTGGTCGCCTTTTTTATTATTGCACTTCATGCAAGCACAGACAAGATTCTCCCAGGTTTCATCGCCGCCACGAGTGCGTGGGATAACATGGTCGATGGTAAGCGGCAAGTCTCCGCGTCCACAATACTGACACCGGTTTCCGTCACGCCGCAAAATATTTTT
Organism: Candidatus Kryptoniota bacterium; assembly: GCA_049278975.1. GTDB lineage: Bacteria > Bacteroidota > Ignavibacteria > Kryptoniales > JAKASW01 > JAKASW01. The sequence goes on along the minus strand of JBAPNE010000165.1, from coordinate 11,314 downwards.
TCTCGAAAGAATTACACGCTTATGGGGGAGCCGGTAATAAACTGAGAGTCTAAGGATACTTGGCATCGGCAAAGATGCCGACACCGACCGGATAATTCTTCCGTCATATCGTTCGATCAGTTCTGCCTTTCCCAAGTAAAGCAGGATAACCGCTTTCTTCCAGCTGCAAATTGTCAGCGGTTCGTAATTTTGATTTAAGAGTAATACTTTTCCGTACGATCTTTCACGATCGCTGTGATCAATTTTATGACTATAAAAGCTGAAGACTCCAACACCTCCTTTTCATTGTGCGATCCTGCACGCACCTATAAATATCGAGTACAATTTTTTATTGAAATCATCTCTCTTCGGGTCAAAGCTGTTGACTCTAACGTATCCGGATGAATGAATAAACTTTTTGTCTTCTCCAATGTAAAGCGCTACATGGGAAACTTTTCTACCGTCATAAGAGAAGAATAATAAATCGCCCGGCTGAAGAGACCGTAAATTTTTTCCCACGGATTTTCCTGCTCTAAACTGCTCACCGGAATCGCGCGGCAACTCGACTCCATTCGATCTGAAAACAGTTTGTACAAAACCGGAGCAGTCAAACCCTTTCGTACTCCTTCCACCCCACACGTAAGAAATTCCTTGAAAGCTGTGTGCCATGTTGAGTAAGTTTTTAACGGATAATTTTTCCACTGGAGAAAAATTAACAACCCCGGTTTTTTCGGCATAAGCGGACGAACCATCGGGAAGTTTCACTTCGAAAAATTCCTCGTGGTTTCCTACCACAGCGAGCTCGCTTCCATAGACAGCTTCACGAAGAGCCGGTGAATTCCTTCTCGGTTTTTCAAAGAGCTGCAATATTTTTTCGGTAACATATACTTTGGAAAGCGATCTGTACTTACCGAATTCTTCTTCCGAGAACAGTGTGACCTGATTTACAGAAACCCAACCGATGTAGCCATCGGCGCGCAATCTTACTCTTATCCAGTCCCCGACAATCTGTAAAGTGTCGAAGCTTTCGCCGTACAAAACTTGTGTTACCTGTTCGCTCGAGGAATCGTTTGACTTTCTCACCGGCGCAACTCCAACATGGCACATTCCCTTAATCAATTTCCCAACAGATTTGTCGGGTAAGAGAGCAACTTTTATTTTGAAGCTTGCGTTGGGCAAAGTGGAAACATCGGCGGATTCTTTTCTGTAAACCCGCGAAATACGAATTGCATTTGCGACCGAGTCGGTGAAAATGTGCAAAAAGTATTTCGTCCTTTTAAAATCTAAAACGGAATAGCGCGCATCTATCCTGAGAGACCTGTTGAGCCCCTTTTCGAAAAGTCCAATCGCATCTGTGGACTCGTAATGGCCGTGTCTATCATCATCCGCCATCTCAAAAATATAGCGAACCAAGTATTTTTAAGCAATGAGTGAGGAGCATGCTATAACAGAAGATGAGAATTTACTTTTTCCTTGAAGTTCTTCGCATACCGCGCTAAATTTTCTAACACTACCACAAATCCTGAAAGAGGTAACAAATGAAGCTCTTCGTTTGTGTCAACCAGGTCCCGGATACGGAAACCAAAGTCAAAGTTGGTCAAGACGGCAAAACCATCGACCGCTCTGAAGTCAATCTCATACTTAACCCGTATGATGAATTTGCGGTCGAAGCCGCCCTCCAATTAAAAGATAAAACAGGCGCCGAAGTTATCTACGTTTCTGTTGGCGGCGATCTCAACAAAGAGGTTATCCGGAAGGCTCTTGCGATGGGCGGCGACAGGGGAATTTTAGTGAAAAGCGATCGCACAAACGATTCATATTCCGTGGCATCCATGATAGCCGCCGCGTTAAACAATTCAGGCGCGGATATGATTTTCTTCGGCAAACAATCCATCGATTACGATGACTCCGCCGTTGGCACCATGGTCGCGGAGATGTTAGGACTGCCGTCGGCGTCGGTCGTAGTGAAACTTGATGTAAACGAAAACGATAAAAAAGTTGTTTGTGAAAGAGAAATAGAAGGCGGGAAAGAAACGGTCGAGTTGAATATGCCATGTGTTATCACGGCACAAAAGGGATTAAACGAACCACGATATCCTTCGTTGAAAGGGATCATGGCAGCGAAATCGAAACCGATTGAGGAAGTTGCAACCACGGTAATCGCCCCGCTTACCGAAGTTGTTGAAATGCGAAAGCCGATGGCGAAGCAACCGGGAAAAATCATCGGCACGGACAAGACCGCAATTCCAGAGCTTGTCAGACTTCTACACGAAGAAGCAAAAGTCATTTAACAATTTGAGGAAATATGAAAATCCTTGCGTTTGCTGAATCAGTTTATGAAGCTCAGAAGAATGAAAGTAAATTCAAGAAAGTTGCGTTCGAAGCTGCTCACGCAGCCACACAATTTGCTCCCGATGCCGAAATATTTGCAATCGCAATCGGAAAAGGGGTCGAAAGAATCGCACCCGAACTTGGCGGATATGGGATTAAAAAAGTTTATGTCGTGGATGATGACAGACTTACTCTTTATTCGACAACCGCTTATTCGAAAATTTTGGCAAGTGCCGCAGAGTCTCTCTCAGTTGACGTCATTCTTTTGCCTGCAAGCGCAATGGGAAAAGACTTGGGCGCACGAATTGCCGCAAAGCTAAAGGCAGGTTTAGCCCCAGATTGTGTCGCCATAAAAGTCGATAATGGCTCAATTATCGCAACGCGACCGGTTTATGCCGGCAAAGCACTCGTCGATGTCAAAATCAATTCACCGAAAAAAGTTTTTACGTTAAGACCAAACGTTTTCAATGCAGGGGCTACAGACGGTTCGTCGGCAAAAATAGAAAAAATTTCATTGAGTCTTCAGGATTCCGACTTTGCCTCAAAGGTTACCGGCGTTTCAATCGCTAAGTCGGGACGCCCTGACCTTACTGAAGCCGAAATAATAATTTCCGGCGGAAGAGGATTAGGAGCTCCTGAAAATTTCAAGATAATCGAAGAAGCTGCCGATGTATTAGGAGCTGCGGTCGGCGCATCGAGAGCAGTCGTCGATGCAGGCTGGAGACCGCACGGCGACCAGGTTGGTCAAACCGGCAAGACAGTATCCCCGTCGCTTTATATAGCCGTCGCAATCTCCGGCGCGATCCAGCATCTCGCGGGAATGTCCTCATCAAAGTATATTGTCGCCATCAACAAAGACAAAGACGCACCGATATTTCAGGTCGCTGATTATGGAATTGTTGGAGATGCTTTTGAAATAATTCCGGAATTGACTGCACAGCTAAAAAAAGCTCTTGGAAAGAATTAATCGTTTCTGCAAATTGACGATGTACAGGAGAAAATTATTTGGATAAAGTAATGGTTGACATACTTGGGCTTTCGCCGAGTCCATCAAGTCCGGGAGCTTACGCATTGATATTAAAGGAAACCGAAGGAGAGCGCAGGCTTCCGATCATCATCGGACAATTCGAAGCCCAGGCAATCGCGCTGGAGCTTGAAGGAATAAAACCGCCGAGGCCTCTGACACATGATCTCGTAAAGAATGTCCTCGATTCTCTCGGCACAACGCTTTCCGATGTGATCATAAGCGAATTACGGGAAGGCACCTTTTATGCGCGGCTTAATGTGGAAGGAAATTCATCAAGCCATGAAATAGATGCTCGGCCCAGTGATGCGATTGCAGTCGCAATAAGATTCGGTGTACCAATATATGTTTCGGAAACTGTCATGGAAGAAGCTTCCGGAATATCGGAAATAGAAGAAGGTGAAGAGCCGGGCGAAGGATCGTCTAAGCCTGAGCGTTCAAAGAAAGGAAGTTCACCTGCTCACAATAAAGAAACAAAGATGGAACAACTACAGAAAGAATTAATGGACGCAATTAGCCGTGAAGACTATGAGAGGGCTGCAAAGCTTCGCGACGAAATCAGGCGGTTACAGTTAGGCGACTGATTCATACCACAGACAATCGGGAGCAAAATGAAATCTGCTTCAGTGTTAGCTGCATTTCTGTTCATGCACTCATTTAGCATTCCGTCTCTTCAGGAAATGTTAAAGATGAGCGATGACCTCTTTAATAAGTTTGATAACAAAGGGGCATGTGAAGTCTTGCTTGACGCAAACAGAGATTATCCGCATGATGCCGAAATCTTATGGCGATTATGCCGGGTTGAGATGCACATTGCCGACCATATGGTAGTGTCTAACGACCAGGAAAAGGATGCGCAACTTCAAGCTTACCAAATTGCTTACGACTACGGAGATAGTGCTGTTGCCGCTGACCCAAAGAACTCCATGGCTTACACCTTTCGTGCAGCAGTAAACGGAAAGATCGCGCTCTTCAAAGGCGTATTCAGTGTTGCACCAATCGTTAAGCAAGTTCGTGACGATTGTGAAAAAGCTATCTCACTCGACCCGAATAATCCGATAGCTTATTATATCATGGGCAGGACTCATGCCAAGTTAGCGGAAAAGCCGTCAATTTTCCGCTGGCCTCTCGGCTTAAGCTGGGGAAATATTGATGATGCAATAAAATTATATCAGAAGGCAATCTCACTTGACCCTAATTTCATAATGTTTCGGCTCGATCTTGCAAAATCTTATTTGAGCGACGATGACCAACAAAAAGCTCGCGAGCAGTTGAACGCGATTCCTTCCATCCCAAAGCGAGATGAAGACGACGACGCGCGGAAAGCAGAGGCAGGAAGTCTTCTTCAGAAAATCGGAAGCTGAAAGATAACCGCAGAAAATTATCGGACGTGGTTCTTTTTGTTCGCCTTTAAGAAAATTCGGTGTTCGTACAAAAGAAAGTCACACATCAATTCAGGCGGCGGGCTTTTTGAAGACAAGTCTTCCAATCTTACATCTTGCACATCTTCGTTCCGAACATAAACTGCGATAAATGTGAAGCGCGCCTTGCTGCGCAATGACCGTATCGAACACGTTGTCACCTCCGAAGAGATCTTGCTTGATCAAAAGTGTAATATAGTTGTCCTGTGTCGGACGATGCCAGCGATAAGCCTCTAACGCCATTTCACGAAGAACGGGTACATCAAAAATATTGCCGCGTAAATAAGTAAGGGGCAAAATCGAATTAATAATAATCTCTTCAGCACGATTTGCGCCGATGAACATTTTAATATTAGTTGACGCAAGAGCTCCGAAAACAAAATGTCTCAACCAGTAACCTTCAGCCGGAACGATTAGTGCTTTTCTCCAAGGTGACAAGTCGAGGAATGCATTGTCATGCTTTTTACTTGACGTATTAGTAAGCGCGTTATCTCTTGTACCCCTTTGCTCTATCAAATCCTTCGCAGAAAATTTACTGTGCTTCTCACACAGAAAGTGGCTCACCCCGGCGATACGCAATGTCGGAAAGTTTTGTGGACGAAGCTTGAAGAACAGCCACTCCGATTCGTCAACATATTCGCGTTTGTATTTTTTCTTTATGTCTTTCCAGACCAGCCGAAGCTCCTCGCAATAAGTTTTCGACTCATCGTCAAATCCATCCGATCTCGTTTGTGCAAGAGGCAAAAGTCCTGCTGCCCCGAAAAGTATCGCCTCGATAATTTTCTCTTCGCCGTTAGAATGTTCTCTCAAAAATGATAACGTCACATTTCTTGCTAATTTTCTAAACGCTGCCGTATTCTTTATGTACCCCAGTCCTTCCGAAATTCCTTCATAAAGAAGCTGGTCCCAGTTATTTTCATCTTGCATTTCAGATTTCTCGTAAGTCTTGTGCTCAATCAACAGCTCAGAAAAATCCCTGAAATATCTTTGCTTCGCTTCGAAAATAACCGGACGATTTTCATCGATAATATCTTTCAGCCGCTCCTCAAACTTATATACCTTGTGCATGAATCGCTTTTCGCCGAGGAGCTTCAAGTAATCCAGCTTCTCTTTGAATGGAACAACCGAATTCTTTCCGGCACAGTTCAATGAGGCAACTTTTTCTTCTGCAAACTGGTCCCTTTGCACCAAAAATTTCTCCGCGTCTGTCAGAAGAAACTTAGAAAGTTCAACGGTCTCTATCGTTCTTCCGGCTGCAGTCCGACATGGGCGAGGTTCATCGCATTCGACAACAACATGTAAAACTACGCCGTTATAGTTGCGGTCCGTTTGATGATTGTGCGAAATCCAATCGGAGTTTTTCTTGTGAAGCTCTATTTCGCCTCGCATGGTAACGCCATCAATCTTTATCAAGGCGTGTTTGAAATCGGGACCGGTATCCGAGTTTACTTCGCCCGTCTGAAGAATTTCTACCCGTTTGCCGGAAGTACTTCTTAGAGAAGAATCAAATTCCCGATTCTTAAAAAGCTCCTTGAGCTGCAGCTCCGACAAATTCAAAGACATTTTTCAAGTATCAGTTTGCAATTTAACAGCTATAGCAAGTAATTATTTTTTCAGCAGTGCGTTATAGTAAAAGACTTTTTCCCTGACTTTGTCTGCAAATTTTTCATCGTATCCTGCAAAGATTATGTCGCGGCTGACGTTGATTATAACAGGGGCGCCGGCACTGTTCGCGACTTCTGCAACATCTTCCGTTGAGCCGCCTTGTGCCCCGATGCCCGGCACAAGAAGCGGGATTTGCGGATAACAATTTCTGATTTTCGCCAACTGTTCCACTTTCGTTGCGCCGACCACAGCGCCGATATTTCCATCTTTATTCCACTCGGAAATTTTCTCCAGCACGAGCTCGTAGATTTTCTTTCCGCCAAATTCACGGAGCTGAAAATCTTTCGCGCCATCATTTGAAGTGAGTACGAGTGCAAAAACATCTTTCTCACGGTAATTCAAAAATGGCTCGACGGAATCGTGTCCCATGTAAGGATTTACTGTCGCGGCATCAACGTCAAAATAGTCAAAGAAGGTTTGGGCGTAATGCTTCGCACTATTACCGACATCACTCCTTTTGCAGTCGGCTATAACATAAACGTCGTCCGGAATTCTGGCAATCGTTTCACCGAAAGTTGACCATCCTTTTTCGCCTAAGCACTCATAAAATGCTGTGTTCAGTTTATATGCGCATGCAACATCTTGCGTCGCTTCGATTATCCTCGTGTTAAATTCGAGAATTGCATCTTCGTATTCGAATAAAAATTCCGGAATTTTTTCGACTGAGGGGTCAAGTCCGATGCATAGGTTGCTTTTATGTTTGTCAATTGAAGTAGAAAGTTTTTTAAAGCTCATCTCAAACCACGAATCTTAGAGTTGAAATTTTTCCACATCATGGATTCAACCGGACGTTTTGTCCTCCGATTGTACTTCGCAGTCTGTTTCTTGTTGTATGGGACAAGAACTTTTCCACTAGCCTCAAAGTAAATAAGCTGGCCTATTGGCATCCCCGGGTAAATTATCACGGGCTGTTTCACGCTTATTTCCAATGTCCACGTGTTGCAGTAACCGATATCCCCTTTTCCAGCAGTCGAGTGGATATCGATTCCTAATCTTCCTATGCTCGATTTCCCTTCGAGGAACGGAACACAAGTATGAGTTTCCGTGTACTCCTGGGTCACGCCTAAATAAAGCCTGCCTGGAAGAAGAAGAAAGCCATGGTCGTGAGAGATCCTGAAAGTAATCAGCTTGTTGTGCCGCTTTGCATCCAGTATGTCGTCTTTATACATCGCCATGGTATCCGCAAGATGTACGTCGTAAGAATTGCAACCCAGATACTTTTTGTTGAAAGGCGTGATCACAATGTCCCCCCTTTCAATTTCTTCAAGAATCCTTTTATCAGTAAGGACCATCCTTTAGTGTTCCTTTCTGTGTGCATAGAAATTTAGGAGAATACCGACCATCATCCAATCGGATAAAATTGCAGAACCGCCGTAACTTATAAACGGCAGCGGAATCCCAACGATCGGTGCAAGGCTTATGTTCATTCCTATATTTATGAAAACGTGAAAAAGAAAGACTGAAGTAATCCCGATTGATGCAAGACTGGCGAATTTTGTTTTCACAAGCTCCGCAATTCTTATGCCTCTAAAACATAGCGCGGCAAATGCCAACAACGTGATTGCAGCCCCCGCGAAACCAAATTCCTCACCAATGACAGTGAAAATAAAATCGGTCCAGCGCGCCGGGACAAAACGAAGCTGGGTCTGGGCACCATGAAGATAACCTCTTCCGAGTAACCCGCCGCTGCCGATGGCAACCCGCGCTTGCAAAGCGTTGTAGCCAGCACCTTGCGGATCAAGACTCGGGTTCAGAAATATCTGTATGCGTTTCTGCTGATGCGGTTGAAGAAGTTTTCTGTAAAAATACTCCATAAAGATTCCAAACGATACTGCGATGAAGCTCAGCGCTACCGCAAAAAATTTTCTACGGCCCAACAGGAAAAAAAGGACACCAAAGGAAATCACCGTCAAAACGAGCGCTGTTGTTCCTGTAAATTCGGCAAAGACAATCGCAACTGGCGCGATCAAAGCCGCGATGACTAACGGCTCCATGCCTGCCCAAAAAAGGATCGGGAAAAATATTGCAAGATACACTACCGCCGTTCCGAGATCAGGCTGGACGAAAGTGAGCAGCATTGGCAATCCTACAATTCCTGCGCTGATTCCGATTATCTGCCATTCGCTCCGCTCATTTCCCTTTTCAGAAAGAAATTTGGAGAGAGCAAGAATCGAAGCTACCTTTGCGAGTTCCGACGGCTGTCCCCCGATGCCAAAAAATCCCAGCCAACTTGTGTGAGTCGCAACTTTTTTGCCAGCAATAAGAACAAATAATAACAGAAGGATGGTAATCGCGTAATAAAAATAGGCACCATTCTGGAGAAATCTATTTGAAGAGAACATAATGGCAAGAGCGACAACAAGCCCTCCCAATTGCCATACTACATCTCTGGTGAAGAAGTCATGCATTCCTGAATTTGATGTGGCGCTGTTGACCGCGGTGACGCCAATAAGTCCCAAAACAATTGCGAGAAAAAGAGTTTTGTAATCGACGGAATCTCTGAAAAAGTCGAACATCAATTCAGCGCGGCTGTCGCAGCCAACGCTCCCTTGGGTTGTTCCTGCGGCGCGGATGATGGAGTCCTGTTGAGATAATACTCAATTAGATCCTTCGCTATCGGTGCAGCTATCGATCCACCGAACCCGGCATTCTCTACCAATACAGATAACGCAATCTGCGGATGATCAACCGGAGCAAACGCAATGAACCAGGCATGATCCTTCCCGTGCGGATTCTGTGCAGTTCCGGTTTTTCCCGCGACAATAATGCCGGGGATTTGTGCGCCGTGCCCCGTCCCGCCTGGACCATTCACAACTAATTCCATACTCTCACGGAGCTGATCAAAGACTTCATTGCTGATCGCTATTTTTCTTTCGCCGTATTGAGTGTAATAAGTCTTGCCAGTTCTCCGGTCGCGAATGAACCGGACGATGTGAGGTTGAAAATATTCGCCATAATTTGCAAGCGCCATGGTATAAGCTGCCATTTGTAGCGGCGTCGCACTAACCTCACCCTGGCCGATCGCCAAGCTTATAAGGTAACCGTTCGTCCACCGGTTCTTGCCATAGACAGTATTATAGTAATCCCTTGACGGAAGTATGCCGGCACTCTCTTCTTTCAAATCGATTCCCGTTTTCTCGCCGAATCCAAACATCTCTCCGTACTTTGTCCAGTTATCAAATCCAACTTTGAGCATCAAATTATAAAAAAACACATCGCAGGACTTTTCAATTGCACTTATCACGTTAACTGTACCATGAACACCATGGCATTTAAAAATTCTGCCGCCGAAATAAAATGAGCCGACACAATGAACCGTCCAGTTGTCATCGATAATATGATTTTCGAGTGCCGCGCTTGCGAGCACCATTTTAAACGTCGAGCCCGGCGGAAGCACAGCCATGGTCGCCCTATTAAAAAGCGGATGATCATTATCGTTTTGAAGGCGATCCCAATCCTGCGTCGAGGTGTAGCCTGAAAACACAGATGGGGCAAAATCGGGGGCACTTGCCAATGCAAGAACCTCCCCGTTATTTGGATCGATTGCAACAACGGAGCCGCGTTTTCCGGCAAGCAAGGACTCCGCCATTGCTTGCAGCCCTTCATCTATTGAGAGATACAAATCGGAACCGTCTTGAGCGGGAACATCAATTTTCCCGTCGTCATAACTTCCGACAACCTGGCCGCGCGCGTTGACTGCAAGATATTTAAGACCTTTCTGCCCTTTTAAGATTGTCTCATAACTTGCTTCAAGTCCTGTGTAGCCGACGATGTCTCCCGGCTTGTAGTAATCCCCCAACGTTTCGAGTTGTTGTTCTGAAATTTCTTTGGTAAATCCAAGCACATGAGCCGCCCGCGCTTTGCCTACATAAACTCTCTTCGGCTCAATGTCGAAATACACGCCAGCGAATTCTTTCAGGTGCTCCTCAATTGAAGAAAGAGTCGAGAAGAGAATGTCCCTTTTCAACTTGACCGGAAAGTATGGCGATATGCCTTCACCAATTTGTATCCTTTTTACTATGTCGGAGCTATCCATTTGCAAGAGAGTTGCAAGCGGAGCTATCTGTTCTTTTTTAAATTCGGATGGAATCACCGACACTTCATACGCTGGATCATTCTCGACCATGACATCTCCGTTCCGGTCGAATATTTCTCCGCGAAGCGGCTGCTGAACAAAAATCCTTGTCGCTATCTCTTCCGATTTTTTTCCATAGGCGGCTTCGTTCATCAATTGCATGTTGCCCAACTTGATCAGCACTGCCAACACAGCGATAACCACGATGCCTCGCATCACCACCGATCTTGCGCGTGAGCCAAAATCGGGATCAAACATATCGGCTTCTGTTTCCGTTCACAAAAACTATTATCATAGCAAATATTGATGTATACACAGTAGTTCCAAGAGTAAATTTCAAGAAAACGTAAAGAAAATTCAATTCGCCTGACGCAACAATCGGCACCGCCGCGAGTCCTGAAATGAAAAGGGTGATCGCTGAAATCCAGGCAAAATTGAAGTTTTTTGCAACTGATTCTGCATCACTTTCCTTATAAAAGAAACCCGCAACAAATCCTGCAATCACTCCGATGAACGAAGTGAAGCCGAGGAAATGCGTCACAAGGAGATCATGAAATAAACCGATCACAAATCCCCCGCCCATCCCAAAAAGTTGTCCCTCGCGAAGTGCAATGTAAACTGCAAACAACAGAACAAGCTGGGGAGACACTGTGTCGATTGAAGCAAAATCGTCCAAGAATTTCTGTACCAGGATAATTATAATTCCAAGAATTGCATATCCGAGCAATCGTTTTGTCATTTGCCGGTAGGATTCTTAGGATTGGCGTTTAGAGTTTTCATTTCAAGATCGTGCGCTTCTTTCGAGGAGCTGTATTGCAT
>JBAPNE010000164.1:0-6249 GCA_049278975.1 Candidatus Kryptoniota bacterium | reverse complement strand
GTATTATGTGGAGGCGTACCAGGATGATTATAGTTAGGCCAGGCCCATTGGTCCTGTAAAACACAAGTTCACTAACCGGCATCGCCGGTTTCAAATTAGGAGGTCAACGATGAACAAACTTGCTTTTATGTTGGTCATGGCTGCATTCCTTAGCCTTAGTTGCACGCAAGAAGCTAAACGAACACAGCAGGCGGGTCCCTTCGAAATCACCGCCGTTGGTACAGAATACCAGCTCTGGCGGTGCCAAGATGGCTCCATTACCGGATGGGGTGTGAGAGTTCGTGTAACGAACATCTCTGATCAACAGGTGTCCGAATACATCGGGCCTGTCGGTTTGGAAATAACGAATGCATTAGGCAAACGATACAATATTCCGGATAATTTCTTGCCCATGTTTACCAAAATCAACCTCGAGCAGCTCTCCAGTCAAAAACTTGAGGGCGACTTACTCATATTCGACACTGGATCGGCAATCAGAATCCTTGATAGCAATACCGTTGTCGGTACGTTGACCACCATATTGAATGGGGAAAAGAAACAAACCAATTTCAATCTTCAACTGTCACCTAAGAAAAGCGTAACGGTCGTTTTTGTCTTCAATTCCCCGGAAGAATCCCCACCTCAGACTTTAACTTGGCCAAAGGCGAAGCCCATTGATCTTCGATAAACAAGGCTGGATGTGTTTGCATTTTTTATGACGCGTCTAAATCTCGTCTAACTCGGAGACACGTGCGCAGGCTGGAAAGGTTTTTTTTTCGTTATACCGACATGGTCGGTTCGATACCCAAGAATTCAAGATGCGTTTAGTGCAGCCACTATACTGAATGACGGCATAGCCAACTTGAGAGCCATCGATGCAATCGGTGAAAGCTCCGGGCAAGTCGGATGGTTCAACTCATGATTTCGAGGCAAACAAGGTCGAATGATGAACGCCGGTGCAAGAGTCACGTCTTGTTGAATTAGAATCTGAATAGGTGTTTTGAAAGCGAATCAATTCAAACCTGGAGAGAAGTAATGATATCTAGGAGAAGGTTCATAAGGAACGGAGGGATTGCCTTTGCCGGCTTATCTTTTTATAGGGTGGCGAAAGCTCGGGCTTCTACTTTAGAAAATTTCGTCGCACCGAATTCAGGTAAGATGGCTGTAATGGCTGGAGACGATTTTTCAAGCCTTGGAAAGAGGCCGGAATTAGCGGAAAGAAAATTTGTCAGCGAGGCTGTTGAAGAAAAGATTAAGCAGGTCAAGAGAAATATAAGAAGCGAAGAGCTTGCGCGCACATTTGAAAATTGTTACCCTAATACGCTGGATACAACCGTGAATTTTCAAATGCTGGACGGAAAACCGGACACATTCGTAATAACTGGCGACATCAATGCAATGTGGCTGCGCGATTCGAGTGCGCAAGTCTGGCCGTATCTACCACTGGCGAAAGATGACGAGAAATTGAAACAACTCCTTTCGGGAGTAATAAATAGACAGGCAAAATGTATTCTCATCGATCCGTATGCAAACGCGTTCAATTACGGACCGACTGGAAGCGAGTGGGACAAGGACATAACCGAAATGAAGCCGGAGCTTCACGAGCGGAAATGGGAAATTGACTCTCTCTGTTATCCGATACGCCTCGCTTACGGTTACTGGAAAACAACTGGTGATGTCTCCTGCTTCGATACGAAGTGGCAAGATGCAATGAGATTAGTCGTCAAAACTTTCAAGCAGCAGCAAAGAAAGGACGCTCACGGTCCTTACAGCTTTGAAAGAGTCACAGGATGGCAGAGTGACACGGTAGCCGGTGGGGGTTATGGAAATCCGGTCAAACCTGTCGGACTGATCTGTTCCATCTTCAGGCCTTCAGATGACGCGACGATTTTTCCCTTTCTTGTGCCGTCAAACTATTTTGCTGTCGTCTCGCTGAGACATCTTGCGGAAATGTTCACGAAGATTGTCGGCGATATGGATTTTGCCGGTCAAAGTTCATCTCTTGCGGACGAAGTTGAAAGTGCACTGAGAGAATATGCAGACGCAAGTCATCTTAAATTCGGCAGGATGCTCGCCTATGAAGTCGACGGTTTCGGCAACAGTCTTTTCATGGACGATGCGAACGTGCCTAGCCTTCTTTCGCTTCCATATTTGGGATGCTTTCCGAAAAATGATCCCTTGTATCAGGGTACAAGGAAGTTCCTGTTCAGTGACAATAACCCTTATTTCTTTAAGGGAAAAGCCGCAGAGGGAATTGGTAGTCCGCATACTGGACTCGGCAAGATTTGGCCGATTGGAATCATTATTCGGGCTTTGACGGCAGACAATGATAAAGAGATCTCCGTTTGCTTGAAGATGTTGATGAACGGAAGTGCCGGGATGGGATTCATGCATGAATCTTTCGACAAGGACGACTCGAGTAACTTCACAAGAAAGTGGTTCGCATGGGCGAATACTTTGTTCGGCGAGTTGATAATAAAGATACATGATGAGAGACCGTACTTACTAAACGCGTGATCCAACTCAGGGTGCTTAAATTGTCCTTTAGTTATTCTCAACCATCACGTAAGCAGAATGGCAGCGATATTTGTAACCCTAAGTTCAGGTTACGTCTCAAAACAATTCACAGGATAGACTATCCATGAATTGTTAACGTAGAATTAATTTTCCTCGTCACTGGTGCACTGCGTAAACATTCCATCATCGATAAGTGATGACAGGATGTCGCTCGCGAGCTCACCGACCATCCATTTATCTACATCATCCTTGGGGACTGTTTCAAGCACGCTGTTTTCCCGCAGGACATTAACACAGTCGGTCAAAGGGCCTTCGGCAATAAACGCGTACTCGCCTCCGTTACGCCTTGCGATCATAGAATATAGATCGTAGGGAACATCTTCGTTTTCCCAGAGGCGCGCCTCGATGTCGGGCCCATTGTATGCGCGGAAAACCACGCGATATTCACCTTCACCAACCATCACAATGTTCTGAACAACTCCGTGATACTTTTCCATCTCATCAGTCCTTCCATTGATTTGCATTTCAAGATTCAAATGGCTGCGCGCCAAACACGCGACTGTCTGCTCATTTGTCGCTCAAGAAGGAGCTCTCTCATCTGTCGGCATATACTGTCGGCGAGGCTGCCAATGTTTCTCTGGCTTTCCCAACCGATGCCCGGCAATATTTCTTCGGAATAACTCTGGTACATCTTTAAGCATTTGCCTAACTCATGGTCAGGGAATAAGAAGGAGCGGTCATTTTCTATGGCTATGTCTGCCCGGTAAACGAGTACGTCGTTCGGGTCTTCGAGTGTATCTGCCCGCCGAATGGTTTCCTCTCCATGGATTTTATGAATCCTGAATGTTACCTGATAAGCGTTATAACCGCGCTTGATGATGCTCTGGATGATTCCGTAATATTCTGCCATTTGATAGTTCTCCTTTTTGCAAAGGATATATAACCCCGATGCCCCCACGGAATTGCATCATTGAATGATAATATTAATTGACATTACTAAGGCGTAGAGACACAGTATTGCCCTGACGTCTTTGCGATTTTATTTAATCCGGAACAAAGCGTCTATTTAATGACGTTATTTTGCGCCGTTGGAGCTGACGATCCCCTTTGCCTTTTCAAGCACGTACTTCTTCAACTCAATCGGTTTGACAATTCTGACTTCCGCACCCCAGGGTAGTATCCAGCTTCCGACCTCCTCGATGGAGTTCACTTTCATTTTCAGCACGATGCTGCCATCATCCTTCCGTGTGATCTCCTGATCCTCGCTCCACGTCCTGTTGCTTATAATGTTGGCTACCTTCTTCCCGAATTCGAGGACAACTTCAAATACATTTCTCCCGCTGAAGAATCCGAAACTCCCGGCGTAATAATCGTCAGCCGAATACTCGCTCACCCGCTTGAATGTTTCTCCTGTCCGCCGGATTTCTTTAATCCCGCCGATGATGAACTGCTTGAATATGCCGCCCGAGATCGCTATGAGCCGCCAGTCGCGGTTCCCCGGAATGACGTCGTACGGCTCCAGCATGTAGCTGAAGAGCTGCGAGTCCTGATGCCGCGTGTAACTAATCCCGATTTTTTCCCGCTTCTCGATAGCGCCGACGAGAGTTGTAAATATCTCAAGCGTTTTTCCCTTGAGCTGCTTGACAGTCAAGGAAATATTCTTCGGGAAACTTATTATCCCGCCGACAGAGGTTATGTAAGTCGAAAGAAGCGTGCGGTACTGTTTTTCTGTAAGACTTCTCAAGAGAATCAGTTTATTCCTGGTACTGTGGATATCGAGGCCAGTCTCACGAAGGTCGCGGAGGTCTCTCTGGATGGTCGCTACTTCTACTCGATACAATTCACAGAGGTCGGCAACTGAATATCGGCTGGGATTCTTTTCGACAAGTGAAAGTATCTCAATTTGTCTTGCTCGTTTGAACTTGTCACCCTCTGACTTTCGACCGCTCATCTGATTTCTCCTTTGTTCTATAATATAGTTTAACCGAAGTTTAAAATGGATCACTTTTTGAAGGGCAAGTTACTACTTGATCTGGCTCTGAATTATATACTGTTGGAAAGCTAGTGGTCCGCTCGGTGATTGTTGAGAATGTCAGTAGGAATCCACTTTTTGCTGGGGTGGAAATACGATGAGGTAACAGAGATGTGGCAGTGGAAAACAATAGCATCGCATGTTACTCTCTCGTAACGTGCTGTTTTGTTCATGAAAAGCGAATGAGTTTTTGAAATAATTTCGCAAGCGAATTCCGGCATAGAGGTTGACCAATATTAAATTGATGATGTTCAAGACTAAAATTGTCGACCAGATGCCTTCTCGAGAGGTCACCACGTTGGACCGAGAGAAAGATGGAACCGGAACCTCCAAGGTTACTGACTGGCAGGTAGTAGTATCGCGGGATAATCGAATCATAAATGTGAGACAGATGAGTATTGACATGTCCCGGACAAGATTGAAGCCGGTTTTCTCATTAACTGGTGATCTGCTCATCGTTGTCCCTGGGGTATCCGAAGAAGCGGCTAAGACGAAAGCCGTGGATATTGCCAGACGTCTTTCCTCTGCTGGAAAATGGGGAGTCGATCTGTTGGATCTCTCTTATTTCGGGTTTGTTTGATGACACATGCGAACGTGACGGCGTGAAAGAGCAGGGGGGCGTACCATTTCGGACGACTATCGACCCACAACTTGCCTTTGGATCGTGATGGGGGTCATGAGCATGTTTTTTTTCATTGGGCTGTTCCGCCCATGTCCTCCGGCAAAGCGCCACCCCATGCGCTCTCCTTTGTGGCGGACAGCCCTGTTCATGCTTTTATGCACTTCAGGTTCGGAGAGAGTGGTAACCGGGAAACAGGCACAATAATACAATCATGCAAAGCGAGAGCAATCCATTGATAGATTTTAGTCTGAAAGAAATCCTTCCAGAACCATTTTACCGATTGCTCACAGAGTCTTCGGTAACCGGAATTTTCCTACTCCAAGACGGGCTGTTTCGTTATTGCAATCGGGCATTGGCCAAAATGTTCGATTATGATGTTTCAGATATTGAGGGTAAGCTAAGTCTGAACGATTTAACTGCCAGGGATGACAGGACTAAGCTCTCGGAGAACATTGATCTCTGTTTCAAAGCCGAGAATCCTGAGTTCATATGCTCATTTCAAGGAGTAACCAAAGATATAAAGCCAGTATATGCCGAGATACATGGTTTTCGCGTCAATTACAAGAATCGTCCGGCCATCATCGGAACTATTATTGATAACACGAAACATTTCAAAGACGATGAGGCCTTGAGAGAGACATTAGATATGTACCGCAGTTTCTTCGAGGAAGATCTCGAGCCCCATTACATGACCACGCCGGATGGAGCATTTTTCGATTGCAATGACGCCTTTGCGCGGCTTTTCGCATTCCCTTCAAGGGAAGAGGTCTTGAAGACAAACGTGTCGTCGTTATATCCGATGCCAGCCGAGCGAATAAAATTTATCGAGCTCATCAATGAAAGAAAACTATTGAAAGAACAT
The DNA here is from genome assembly GCA_049278975.1 of Candidatus Kryptoniota bacterium. Lineage (GTDB taxonomy): Bacteria > Bacteroidota > Ignavibacteria > Kryptoniales > JAKASW01 > JAKASW01. The sequence goes on along the minus strand of JBAPNE010000164.1, from coordinate 237 downwards.
AAAGCAGAATATGTTCGAAGAGACGGCAAGAGAGTATATGTCATCGAAAATGCGGTCGGTGAGTTCGACTGTTCAGGGAATCTGATCGGCATTCGAGGGTACCTCATGGATGAGACAAACGAGAGAAAGTTGGAAGGAGAACTCTTCCAATCGCAAAAATTGGAGACACTTGGCACCATGGTAGGTGGAATCGCACACGATTTCAACAACATTTTGAGCGTGATCGTGGGGCATGTG
>JBAPNE010000163.1:0-9589 GCA_049278975.1 Candidatus Kryptoniota bacterium | reverse complement strand
ACCTTTTCCTGATATGAATGAAACCTGTCCGCAATTCCATTAGGAGAAAGACACGTGGAGTTCATTCCAGACTTATGCTCTTTCGCATCTGCTTCTTCTCGGAATGAACTTTCTTTTTCTTCAGCCTCTTTTCTTTTGTAACCTTGGACGGCTTGGTTGGGATTCTTTTTTTTTCCGGCTTGAGCGAGGATCTCAGCAGACGTACAAACTCCTGCAACGCGATCTCTTTGTTCTCCCATTGACTTCTCGATGATTGAGAAGTTATATGCAAAATTCCTTTCGAGTCAATTTTCTTTTTTAGTTTTTCAAAAATTTTACTGAGCTGCTCGCTCGAAAAAATCGCGGATCGTTCGGGATCGAAAAGAAGTTCGACACGTGACTCCACCTTGTTTACGTTCTGTCCTCCGGGACCAGCGCTTCTCGAAGTTCTGAAACTTATTTTGGATGAAGGTATCACGAGGGTGTCGGTTATGCGTATATCTTCCAAACTAAACCACCATGATCGAAAACGCAAAAGTCGCTCGCCTATTCATTTGCTTCAAGTTAAGTTACACAACTTTTGAATGAAAAAGGCGTCATGGAAGGGAGATGATCTATGCAGCTTCTTGTTTAGCCTTGAGCTAAACTCTTATAACAGGAAAAACTTATCAATGTCAAGAGAAATTCAAAAAATGCTTTCTGAAATTATTAACGATTTCGCCCGTTAAGTTCGGCAACAAACAAGTAATTAAAGTTCCTCGAAGACGTAACCGCTTTCACCGTGTTGCGATAGATCAAGTCCCTCAATTTCATCATCCCCGAAGACCCGCAGTCCCATTGTCTTATCGAGAATTTTCAGGAGCAGCCACGTTGCCAGGAACGCGTAGGTGACCGCCACCACTAGGCCTAAAAGTTGAACCCATAATAGAGACGCATTACCATAAAATAATCCATTGTTGCCGGACGAGTTGATAAGTTTAGAAGCGAATAGTCCGGTAGCGATCGCTCCTAACGCTCCGCCGACGCCATGGACACCGACGGTATCTAGGGAGTCGTCATATCCGAATTTTTCTTTCAACTTTATCCCGGCAAAGCATACTGCCCCGCCTATAATTCCTATCGCAAGTGCCGAGAGCGGACTTACATAACCTGACGCCGGTGTTATTGCAACAAGTCCGGCGACTGCACCGGATGCTGCTCCGAGAACCGTTGGTTTTCCGCGTGTGTACCACTCTGCGAACATCCATGATAGTGCTGCGGCTGAAGCAGAGATGTGTGTCGCGACGAATGCCGAGGTCGCGAGCGCACCGGACGCAACCGCGCTTCCCGCATTGAATCCGAACCAACCAAACCATAGAAGTGCCGCACCGATCAAAGTCATGGTCATATTGTGCGGAGGCATAGGTTCCTGTCTGTAGCCCCTTCTTTTTCCTATGAGAATTGCAGCGGCAAGAGCGGAGACACCCGAACTTACGTGTACGACCAAACCGCCTGCGAAATCCAAAGCACCTAAATTCTTTATCCAGCCGCCTGCTCCCCATACCCAATGAGCGAGCGGATCATAAACGAATGTTGCCCACAGTAATAAGAAGACGATGTACGTTTTGAATTTGAATCTCTCGGCAAAAGCTCCGGTGATCAGCGCAGGCGTAATTACTGCAAACATCATCTGAAACATCATGTAAGCCTGATGTGGAATTGTCGGTGCGTAATCCGAGTTGGGTGACAGTCCAACTCCATTAAGTCCGAACCATTTTAAACTTCCTATGACATGCCCGATATCCGGACCGAAGGCGAGCGAATACCCGATGAGCATCCACTGTACCGTGATAATGCCGAGCGCAATAAAACTTTGCATTATTGTCCCGAGGACGTTCTTACGTCTTACCATTCCGCCGTAGAACAGCGCAAGTCCGGGAGTCATCAACATTACCAACGCAGTTGACACCAGCATCCATGCCGTGTCGGCTGAACTTATCCCATCCGGTTGACTAGATAGTGGTACTGCTGCTTGCTGAACACTTTGTCGTGGATTGGGTTGGGAGACGCGGATATCAGCCGACTGGGCAAAAACCGGCTGGGTTAGAGCAATAACCATTATTGCGAAAAGGGCATAATACTTTTTCATAGTATATACTCCATCATTACGATTTTATTTTTCAATAATTATTCTTTCGACAAACTACGCTGAACCTAGTGTTGCTGCGAAAAAAGTAAGCAAATATTCTTTATAAAATAACGAATTCATCTTACTTTATAAAATAAAGGGATGGGAATTTTCGAATCGGCTTAAAATGTTAATGAAATTATCTAAATTGATGAAAACATATTTATTAAGGATAAAAGTCTTTTCATGTTGTTAGTGATACCTGTTTTACTGTTGAACCGCCAGCGAAAGTTATACCACGAGGAGTTCTGGATTCATGGAAGAATTTTTTTACGCAATCGAGATGATCTAGATCGCTTGATTAACGTTTTGGAAATTCATCAATAGCTTTGCCCGGAATATACTGGAGCACAAAAAAATGTGACCACCCTGAACCATCTTTTGTTGAAGAAGGGTCACATAAAATTCTACGGCATTCTAATTGCGTTGGGGTCATAACCCCAATCGCCATGGTACCATAGATTCTTTTCTCTTATTTGACCTCGTTCGCTTTCACAATTTAAAATGCTTTTGTCATTCGCTGGAAAATTTAGATTTGGGTTGAATTTTGGCGCTTTGCCTTGAAGAACGTGCAGCTTAATGAATTTTGGATATTGTCATCGCCAACTATTATCCTCAATTCCTTTTATGGTTTTCAAGTACGCTATTAGCTCTCCCTTATCAAGATTTGATGTTGCAACACAAACGTGATTCTCATGTTTCCAAGCTACCTGCAGATTGCCCGTCGAGCTTTGGTTCCAGAACCACTCATCTTTGTCAAGGGCTTTTATGCATTCATGCGAAAGAGAAACTACTTTGGAATGGGCAAGTAACGTCGGGAAAGCATATATGTAGATATACGCCCCGCCCATCTTATAGACAACGTTGACTACTTTTTCCGTTGCCAATGTTGCCACACTCCCGCCTATCCAGTCCGCATTGCGAATGATGGGTAATGGAATTGAATATCCTGCCCTTTCCTTTAAGAACTTAATAATATCGTCTGCATCATGAGTCTTAACCTGAGGGTTGAACCCTCCCTTAAGAAGAGTTTGGAAATCGTATTCTGAAAACTCAAGTGCATCCTGAGTTTGTGGAGTTGTTGTCGCGGGAAGCTGCTGGGAAAATTCGGTCGACATTTTGTCCGACTTTTTTGTAAAGACAGAAATAATCATGAAAACTAAAACCGCGGCAATTCCTAATGCCGGCCACAGGTATCTGTGGGAACTCAATCGAGTAAGTTGACCATTATCGACTGGGACACTGTCTACTTCTGAAAGTCGTGCTCTAATCGAATCTAAGAGATCATCTGGAGGATCAAGTAATGCGACCCTATCTTTAAGATAGGTCTGTGTCAATTTTTCTAATTCAAATTCGTTTCTGCAAGTCTCACAGCCTTCTATATGCTGGTCGAAATAAGAAAACTCCTCCGCAGACAACTCACGGTCAACTGCCCCGCTCATCAGCGCATTTGCTTTTTTACAATCAGGCTTTATTGATATCATATTTTTTTCAATCTTCGTCTACTTTTTCATCAGCATGTTTGAAGCCATGCCTCAACGCATATTCCCTGAGTTTGTCGCGAAGTATTTTTCTTCCCCGGTGCAGTCTGGATCTCACTGTCCCGACTGGTACTTCGTTAATCTCGGCAATTTCAGCATAGGTGAATCCCTCAATGTCGAATAAAACAACTGCCATCCTGAATTCATCCGGAAGCTCAAGAAGCGCCCCAGAAACCTCATCATCCAACAGGTTGCCAAATAGTTTCTCCTGTAGGTCATTGCCATCGACCATGGAGCTTTTTATGTTTGCATAAAAATTCTCGATCTCATCATACTCGACTTTTTCTGGCGCCGCAATATTTTTTCGGTACTGATTGATATATATGTTCTTCATTATTTGAACCAGCCACCCCCTTGCGTTCGTGCCTAACGCAAATTTCTCGAAATATCTGTAAGCCCTGATATACGTTTCTTGAACAAGATCTTTAGCGTCATCTGAATCTCCGATCATCCGAACTGCGAAGTTATAGACTGCAGTCATGTGTGGAAGCATCTCTTTTTCGAAATTCTCGCGTCTGCCTTCGTTTGGGATCGATCTCATCTAATAAGTTAACAACCCCCACTCGGTTCAATGTTCCCGCTTTTAGGTCCAAACCGCGAGATTCTCTTGTCCCATGTCGTTAATCGCTTAAAGTCCGGTTTCGTAGAGTTTATTTGCAAATGCTAAAGAGACATTTACTTACACATCGTGGAACTTCTGACAAAAGCCAACGGGTTAAATACGCAAGGACGCAATCACGTAATGATTTTATTCTTTCTATGTGGTAGAGGCACTAACTGAAACACACCAATTGAAATGGAAGGAGCAGTAATTGAGAAGAGGAATTATATTAGCGGTGGGAATTTTAATCATTCTCGGAGAATCCGTTGCATTCGGAGCGGTGAACAAGCTCCAGGCCAAGAAAGACAGCTTCTTCATATCATACCATGTATATCATGTTTTCCATTCAGTCGATGGAATAAGTAAAAATATCTTATGCTATATTGAATTCGATTCCTCGACTCACATGATAATCGGCGTATATGTGGAGACTGGGGTCAATACGTTCAATAGCGGCAACGAAACACGCGATAAAACTGTGATGAAAGCGGTTGAATCGGATAAGTACCCTGATGTTGCATTTCAAAGTGATTCGATCGCATATAATTCCGACACAACGATGAGCGTCAAGGGAAAGCTAACTTTCCATGGCGTGCCGAAGGAAATAGTCATACCAATCACTGTTATTTCTAAAGAGAGGGATACAATTTGCGATGGTAGCATTGACCTCGACTTTGACACTTTCAATGTTGAAAAGCCTGCGCTCCTATTCATCCCCGCAAGCAATACCTTCATCGTCAAGTTTCACATGGTTTTCGACGGTCGATCGTAAGTAGCATGGACAAATACGGCATCGAAGCGAAAGGAGAAGGATTCTCATGTCAAAGGTGATTTCCATTGCCACGGAAGAACCCACGACAAGAGTGGAACAAGAAGAAGTTAAAGAATTCGCGCGTGAGATATTTTCTCGGCGTAGCAATGACCTTGAGCGTCTCCTAAATGTTTTCAGCAACACGTCGATACGGTCACGCCACTTTACCGAAGACAAGTCATGGTATGGCAGGGAGCACGGCTTTGCCGAAAGAAACGAGCTTTATATCCAGAGCGCAGTCCGGCTGTCCGAGGACTGTTCCATGAAATGCCTGAATGAAGTTGGACTGAAACCGACAGACATTCATCACGTAATATTTGTCTCAAGCACAGGACTCTCGACTCCAAGTATAGACGCAAGGCTTTTCAATACCATGAAGTTAAATACGCATGTGAAGAGAACACCCATCTGGGGACTCGGATGTGCAGGCGGTGCAGCGGGGTTGAGTCGAGCGCTCGAATATACCAGGGCGTTCCCAAATCATGCCGTGCTTTTGATTGCGATCGAGCTATGCGGCTTGACTTTTCAAAAAGACGATTACAGCAAAAACAACCTTATCGGCACATCATTGTTCTCGGATGGTGCAGCGGCAGCGGTGATCGTTGGAGACAGACACCCGATGGCGGAATACGAGGGCATTAATCTATTAAGCTCTCTCTCGACGATATTTGACGATTCACTTGACGTGATGGGCTGGGACGTAAAAGACACCGGGCTGAAAGTAATCTTCAGCAAAGACATTCCGACAATTGTTCATAATTGTGTTAGACAGAATATTGAAGAGCTTGCGGATGAAAACGGAATCAAATTATCCGACATAAAACATTTTGTGGTTCATCCCGGCGGACCAAAAGTCATGGATGCATACGAGCAAGCACTCGGATTGCCGAACGAATCACTTCGCTTCTCACGGAAAGTGCTGTGTGAACATGGGAACATGTCTTCGCCAACCGTTCTTTATGTCTTGAAAGAGTTCTTGCACAGCCGCGAGTATAAATCCCGCGAATATGGATTAATCTCCGCACTCGGGCCGGGCTTTAGCTCAGAACTGGTTTTATTCGAGACCATTTGAATATCTTCCTGACCACTCTCATCTTCATGCTGGCACAGAGAGTTTTTGAGCTGATGATTGCTCAGCGCCATGAAACAAGATTAAAGCGTATCGGCGCTGCGGAAATCGACAAGAGCGGTTATCGTTTTATTGTTGGAATGCACATTGCGTTCTTCACTTCGCTCGTTATAGAAAAACTAATCCTAAACAGGATGCTGAGCCGGTGGTGGCTTATTCTCGCTATAGTTTTTCTCGCTGCGCAGGTTCTCCGTTATTGGACAATTGCATCTCTCGGAATATACTGAAACACAAAAATTCTCGTCGCCCCGGACCATCCTTTGCTCAGAAAGGGGCCATACAAAATTTTGCGGCGTCCTAATTACATTGCGGTCATAACCGAATTGGCGGTGATGCCTCTGATTTTTTCCTGTTACATAACATCGGCGGCTTTTACGATTCTGAACGCGTTTGTGATCCGCAGGAGAATCAGAGTCGAGGTGCGCGCGCTGGAAGGACATGATCATAAATAAAAAACCGGACGGAACATTCACATAGGGCTAGTTCTGACGCATCTCTTCGTCCGTCCGGCTTTGATAAATATTCCAACCCATTTGTTAGTCTATTGGTTTCATCATGGTACAAACTTAAAATAATGTTCATTATGCCAGTGGGTAAGAAATTTACACGTGTGATTTCCTTCTTCGAAAGTTCACTTCATGTAGATACACGATCCGACATTTTCTGTCTCACCATTTTGTATTATCTTATTACGGATAAATAAAGTTTTGGAGCACCATCTCGCCGTGGTGAATTAACCCGATTAGGAAGATTTTGAAATGAGAGACTATAAACTGCGAAATATCGCCATCATTGCACACGTTGACCATGGGAAGACAACGCTAGTTGACTATATGCTTAAGCAAACCGGTACGTTTCGGGAAAATCAAAATATGGGAACACGGATTCTCGATTCGAATGATCTGGAGCGGGAAAAGGGAATTACGATTCTCGCGAAGAATACGTCGGTAAAATACAAAGATATAAAAATAAATATTGTTGACACGCCGGGACATTCGGACTTCGGCGGCGAAGTTGAGCGGACACTCATGATGGTTGAGGGAGTCCTTCTGCTCGTTGATGCAGCAGAGGGCCCACTGCCACAGACAAAGTTCGTGCTTCGCAAAGCACTCGAGCTGAATCTGAAGCCTATCGTGGTTATAAATAAGATTGACCGGAAAGATGCGCGTCCCGCAGAAGTGCTGGACGAGATTTACGACCTCTTCATCACTCTCGGTGCTAACGATCAACAGATAGGTTTTCCTGTCATTTACACAGTTGCAAAGCGCGGGATTGCAAAATATTCTCTTGATGAAGAAAGTTCAGATCTCTTGCCGCTTTTCGAAACAATAGTCAAACATATTCCCGAACCGCCGGCTGATTCTGAGCCGCCGTTCCAGATGTTAGTAATGAACATAGAATACAACGATTACATTGGCCGACTCGGCATTGGGAGAATTTTCCGTGGAACGATCAGAGACGACGCACCGATGCGAGTCGTTCACAAGGACGGCAGGGTTGATAACGCGCGCATAACAAAGATTTATACATTCGAAGGCTTGAAACGAAACGAAGTCGTCGAAGCAAGCGCAGGAGAAATTATTGCCCTTGCTGGGATGGAAGATGTTGACATTGGCGAGACAATTTGCGACCCTGCGGATGTAACGCCGCTTCCATTCGTGAACATCGAGGAACCGACGATCTCGATGAACTTCATTGTAAACAATTCACCCTTCGCGGGAAGAGAAGGAAAATATGTTACGACAAGGAATCTTGCCGAGCGATTACAACGTGAACTGCGGGCAAACGTGAGCCTCCGCGTTGAGCCTGGAAACACGCCGGATATTTTTACGGTCAGCGGGAGAGGTGAACTCCACCTTGCAATTCTGATCGAAACAATGCGCCGCGAAGGTTTTGAATTTCAGGTCAGCAAGCCAAAGGTTATTTATAAAACTATCAACGGCGAGCTTCACGAGCCTGTTGAGCATGTCGTGATCGACACGCCCGATGAATTTGTCGGAGCCATCATCGACAACCTGAGCAGGCGCAAAGGCGAAATGAAAAATCTTCTGCCGGGACATGGAAACACGCGGTTGGAATTTATCGTGCCTGCAAGAGGGCTCATTGGATTCAGAACGGAATTCTTGACGCAAACGAAAGGCACCGGGATTCTTCATCATAACTATCATGGATACGAGCCTTATAAGGGCGAGATCGAAATGAGAAACAAAGGTGCCGTGGTTTCGCTCGAAACAGGAACTGCGGTAGCTTACGCGATGTGGAAGCTTGGTGAGAGAATGACTTTTTTCATCGAGCCGGGCACCGAAGTTTATTCCGGAGTGATTGTCGGAGAAAGTGCTCGGGAAGACACGATAGTCGCGAACGTTTGCAAGACGAAACACTTGACGAACATGCGCGCTTCAGGCGCCGATGAAGCAATCAGGCTCGAGCCTCCTGTAATCATGACGGTCGAGAAAGCTATTGAGTGGATAAACGACGACGAGTATGTAGAATTCACACCGAAGTCAATTCGCCTGCGCGAGAGAATTTTGGACCACGATGAGCGTTATAAAGCTAGGAAGAAAACCGCGGTAGGGTAACCGAGAGCCAAGTCCAAAAATTTATCTCCCCTTGTGCAGCCGCTCACCAAGAAATTGTGGCAGTCCTGCGGCTATAATTTTGTCAGCCGCCGTGCGGAAATTATATTCGACGCGAAAATTTTCATAAATAAAATTCTTCGTATCGATTATTCCGAAACTCGCACGATTGTCGCCGTCGCGCGGTTGACCGACGCTTCCCACATTTATCAATTCTTTTGTTTCTAGATCTGATGTTTTGAAGATCACCGGAACATGTGTGTGTCCTATGAGACAAATTTTTTCTTCGAATGATAAAAGCTCAACCTGCGCATCACTCTTCGTGAAAATGTATTTCCAACTCTGCGGCGCCGACGGCGAAGCATGGACTAACAAGACATTGTCTATTTTGTGGGTCATCGGAATACTTTTCAGCCATTCCGAGTTCTTCTCGGAGAGTAGCTCTCGCGTATAAATGATCGCAGCCTTCGCGTAAGAATTAATCGTCGAAAATGTCTCATCGCTAAACAGAGCGTCGTCGTGATTTCCTCTCACCGAACATTTCACCTCCTGGCGAACAAGCTCGACAACCTCATCAGGATTCGCGCCATACCCGACGATATCGCCGAGACAGATTATCTCGTCAACATGTTTCGTATGTATTTCGCTCAACACTTTTGTGAGCGCTTCCAAATTCGAGTGAATATCTGAAATGACTGCGTATTTCATAGTGAATGGCTCATGGTCATTATCGACTATAAGCTTTTCTTTATTGAACTTTCATAATCCTTGTAAGATAGAGACTC
>JBAPNE010000162.1:0-5435 GCA_049278975.1 Candidatus Kryptoniota bacterium | reverse complement strand
GTTTTATTGATCCCGAGATGAGATCTGATTTAGAAAAAATTGGCGTAATATCCTTTATTCTAAAACCGTACAAAACAAATGAGGTGCTCCAGGTTGTCCATGATGCTATCGCATGGATGCAATAAATCCCTGAATCCATTTTGAAAGAAGGCGAGAGGAATTATTTCTATTGGGGGTGATTCATGTTGTGATTGAATTTTTCATCGATACGGTATAAACTTCTTACTGTCGCGGTCAACAAGAAAGTAGATTTGTCATTTTAGGTTGACCCGCGTCTAACTTAACGACTGATTTTTTTAGAATTTAGAGAGGATTTAATCCCTGTATGTTCGGAGAATACATGAAAATTGTTTGCTTAAGGTTATATTCGATGTCCATGTTTGCGGCTACATTATTTTTGTTTACCGTACCATTATACTCGCAACAGCCAATGAGTGCCTTGCGGCATCCGGAAATGAAAGCAAGTTATGGCGGCGATTGGTTTAATTTCACATCGGGAGCCAACGTTTATGCCATTGCCGATGAGGGTAATTATCTGTGGGTTGGAGGAGAAAGTTTGACAAGATTGGAAAAGGCGACTGGCATAATGGTGTTTTACAATAAGTTGAACTCCGCGTTGCCGGATTACTACGTTGATGCAATTGCGATTGACGGAGAAGGAAACAAGTGGATCGGAACACACGGCGGAGGGCTAGTGAGGTATGATGGCGCAACATGGACGGTGTATGACACTTCTAAGGGATTACCAAATAATGTAGTTGATGCTGTTGCGGTGGACCAGCAAGGGAATGTTTGGATTGGAACAGACGGAGGTGGAGTCGTGAAATTCGACGGAACTAATTTCACGGACTATAATAAAAACAATTCCGGATTGCCGTCAGACATCATTGATGCAATTGCTATTGACGTAAAAGGAAATAAGTGGATCGGAATGCCCGGTGGAGGACTCGTGAAGTATGATGGTACAACCTGGGCGGTGTACGACACGTCTAACGGCTTGCCGGACAATGTTGTTAATTCTGTCGCGATAGATGGGCAGGGAAAAGAGTGGGTTGGGACATACAGCAAAGGACTCGCTGAGTTTGACGGAACGAATTGGACAGTGTACGACACGACGAATAATTCCGGCTTACAATTGAATGATGTAACTTCTATCGCAATCGATGCTCAGGAGAACAAATGGATTGGGACATATGGAGGCATTGGACTTGCAAAGTTTGACGGAACAAATTGGACGCTCTACAACACAGGGAATTCCGGATTGCCGGATAATGATATTTATTCCCTCGCGGTTGATTCGCAAGGAAATGAATGGGTCGGAACATGGTACGGCGGTCTGGCAAAATATGACGGAACAAACTGGGCGGTATATAGCGCCGGCGGCAATTCAGGGCTTCCGAATAACGCCGTAAATGCGATTGCGATAGATCCCCAAGGCAATAGATGGATCGGAATGGAATCAGGCGGTATCGCAGAATTTGATGGAACAAGCTGGTACGTAGATAACGCGGGTGGAAATTCCGGCTTGCCGTATTATTATGTCTATACAATTGCTATTGATAAGAACGGTAACAAGTGGATCGGCGCGGAGGAGGATGGACTTGCAAAGTTTAATGGAACAAATTGGACGTATTACGGTGTAGTCGTGGATTCAGGCTTACCGAGTGTCTATGTGAGAGCGATTGCGATAGACAGCCGCGATAATAAATGGGTTGGAACCGATGGCGGTGGACTTGCCGAATTCAATGATACATCATGGACGATTTATAACACCACCAACTCCAAGGTCCCGAGCAACTCTGTTGTCGCAGTCGTAATTGACCAGGAAGGCAACAAATGGGTTGGAACAGCTGGCTCAGGTCTTGCTAAGTTTGATGGAACGAATTGGACAACTTACTTCCTGGACGTTAGCAGTTTCGGGTTTGAAGCTAATTATGATTGGACAATTGCCATAGACGCACAAGGAAATAAATGGATCGGAACGTACGGCAGTGGGTTAATAAAATTCGACGGAATAAACTGGACTGTCTATAATATGAACAATTCCGGTATTCCCGATAATTATGTGACATCCATTGCAATTGACACAAACGGAAATGTGTGGATCGGGACCTATAGCGGCGGCGGTGCTAAGTTTGATGGGACAAATTGGACTGTTTATAATACAACCAATTCCGGTTTGACGGATGATATGATCAATGCCGTTGCGATCGATAAGCAAGGCAATACATGGTTCGGGACGGAATTCGGTGGATTAAATGTTTATCGCGAAGGTGGGATCGTTCTTACGGCGATCAATCGAAATGGAAACCAGCACCCGGTCAAATTCTCGCTTTCTCAGAATTATCCGAATCCATTCAATCCGACGACGACGATAAGCTATCAACTTTTGTTAAGCGGTTATGTAACTTTAAAAATTTATGATGTACTCGGCAGAGAATTGGCGACACCGGTAAGCGAGAAACAAAATGCCGGAAGCTACACGATCAGATTCGACGCAAGCAAGCTGTCGAGCGGGGTTTATTTTTATCGCTTGGATGCTCCAGGGTTTTCCAAGACGATGAAAATGATCCTTATGAAATGACAGCAATAATATTTCGGTTTAGTTTTTATTTTAAAATTGGATAGAGATATTGAAACCAATCGGGATGATTTCGGTCGGCAGATTTGCTTTCGCATTCTTTACCGGAGGCGAATTCTCCGACGCATAGACTCGTCTATAGTATTTTCCCACTGTTGACCCGACAGCATACGACATTAAAGCACCCGCGATAGCATCGGAGAACCAATGCATTCCCCCGCGGTTCGCGGATGAAACTCCAAACATTGTATAGGCGACGAGCCCGTATCCAGCAACTTTAAGCCATGTTTTGTCGGGATAGTAGTTTGTCAACGCTGAAACGGCAGCCATGGTCGCTGCAGCGTGACCCGATGGCCACCCCCAGTAAAGTCCCCCGCGCAAAAATCCGAAACGAAAAGTCTTACTCAAGCTATCCATATCAGAGTTATCTCTCCAATCAGGATTATGTCTGCCTGTTATCGCTTTTAATGTCGAGTTATATATTAATTCGATTAAACTTGCCTGTAACACAGCGAATGATGCACCTAATGTTTCCTTATCATTTCTTATTTTAGCATAAGTGAATAAACCGCCGCCCGCAGCTAAAGGAATGTATTGTCCACTATATAAAATGGGGCGCGCCCATATACCATATTCTTCATGTTCGTTGAAAAAACTTTCAACATGGTAGTCAACATCTTCATTAACGAGGATGTAAGTCGAAGCGATGGCTGCGAGATGGAAATAAGCATTGTTGCCTTTAAAGCTGTCTACAATGTTATCGCCGAAATTTCCGAAGAGATTAAGACTACCGCTGCCGATCGAATATCCCTTTTGTGCAAATGAAGTTGTAGCGCTTGGAATCAATTGAAATTGGAGATTATTTGTTGTCTGCGCGTCTGACATCGTTGTCAGAATTGAAATTGTAATGCCGACGATTAATATTAATTGGTGATGTGCATGTGCCATCATATATTCAGCTTAAACTTTCTCTATTATTTACGACTTACTTAAGGTATCGTTTTTAAATATAAAACTTTTAGATCTTAGCTTTAGCAAAGAGTGTTACTTTCCGTATTTGTCCTCATCCGGAAAGGCTGTTGCAAAAGTCTTTGCCAAAAGAGCTTGAACCGTTGCTTAGCGATTTCTGCTGAATATCATAAATGTTTATGGAACATGTCAATAATAAATTTTAAATTAAACACATTACAATTCTTGCCAAGGTTGTTCAAAACAAAAATTTAGCTTGATATAAGTAAGGTTCAGAATAATCCGGCAATTTAATGTACGCACGGGCTGCAGAGCCTGTCCAAGGCCTGAGCACATATAGAAACATTTGAAGGAAAAATGAAAATCTTTCTTAATAAAAAATATTTCTCAAGTCACCGCGGGTTTGATAATAAAGCCCAAATTTTAATCATTGTTTTCCTGTGCTTAATTGCAGCGTCGTTACCAGTTTATTCTCACGAAGGTAAAACTGATCCTGACACGTTTCCTTACATGAATCCGAAACTCTCCGTTGAGAAACGAATTGACGATCTTCTGGGAAGGATGACTCTGGAGGAGAAAATCGGACAGATGTGCCAGTATAATGGGTACACGGTGGATTCAAAAACACTTGTGAATGAAGAGCGAGTCGGTTCGTTCTTAAACATTACTTCCGCGAAGGAAATCAACGAGTTGCAGGAACTTGCAATGAGCGAAACGCGTTTGCATATTCCTATATTATTTGGGTTAGATGTGATCCATGGTTACTCGACTACCTTTCCGATTCCACTCGCTGAGGCGAGCACATGGAATCCGGAGTTGGTAAAAGAATGTGCAGCTGCAGCTGCAAAGGAAGCTTCCTCTCAAGGGATTCGATGGACATTTTCTCCGATGGTTGACATTGCACGAGATCCGAGATGGGGACGAATCGCCGAAGGTGCAGGTGAGGACACTTATCTTGGGATTGCAATGGCCAAGGCAAAGGTCGAAGGGTATCAAGGCGAAAAACTTTCACCGGAAAGTGACTTGGTAGCTTGTGCGAAACATTTTGTCGCATACGGTGCAGCCGAAGGTGGTCGAGATTATAATACCGTCGATATATCAGAACGAACGCTGCGAGAAATTTATTTGCCTCCATTTGAAGCTGCAGTTGATGCCGGAGTGGGAACGATAATGAGCGCATTTGACGACTTGAATGGAATTCCGGCGACTGCAAATTCATTCACGCTAAGAAGTATTCTTAAAGGCGAATTGAATTTCAAGGGTTTCGTCGTTAGCGACTGGGATGCCGTTGGGGATTTGATCAACCATGGCGTTGCCAGCGATTCTGCAGATGCGGCAGAGATAGCCGTGAACGCAGGTGTCGATATGGATATGGTTGGGCCGTACCACGATAATCTTGCAAAATTGGTAAATGACGGAAAGGTCCCGGAGAAGATAATTGACGATGCCGTTCGAAGGGTATTGCGAATAAAATTTGAAGTTGGGCTTTTTGAAAATCCGTATGTTGATTTAGCGAAATCAAAGATGAGTCTCTTTCTTCCGCAATACAGAAAGCTCGCGCTTGAAGAGGCACGTCAGTCAATCGTTTTGCTGAAAAACGACAATAACACATTGCCACTGAAGGAGGAAATGAAATCAATTGCTGTCATCGGACCGCTTGCCGATAGTAAAGACGAATTGCTTGGATGCTGGCATTGTCTTGGGGAGCCGGATTCGGTTGTATCCATACTTGACGGAATCAAGAAGAAAATTTCAAATGGGACCAAATTAGTTTACGTGCGCGGCTGTGGTGTGAACGATACTTCTACTGCTGGTTTTGCGGAGGCCTTGGATGAAGCGCGTAAAGCTGACATTGTGATCATGGTTGCAGGTGAGGGTGGCAACA
>JBAPNE010000161.1:0-3864 GCA_049278975.1 Candidatus Kryptoniota bacterium | reverse complement strand
ATGTTCACAAGATGGGTGGACGTCGTGCTTTTCTTGAACAGGTACTTCAATTGGGCGGAACCAGTAATGAAGTAACTGAGATTTTTAACGAACTGCGGACGAAGGAGATTAAAGAAGCGCCAATTTTCGAACGTTGGTGGCGCTGTAAAGATGGTTCCCTGGTCTGTCTTGAGGATCGCTCGACACCTGTGTTCGAAGGTGATCAATTTTTAGGCACTCGTGGCGTCCTGCGCAATGTTACGGATCGCAAACGTGTCGAAGAAACGCTCTCTATGCTCACAAACTCCATTGATGATGTAATATACAGTATTGATGGAGAGACAGCAGAGTTCGCATATATCAGCCCGGCCTTTGAAAGGATGTTGGGATATTCTTTGTCCGACATCGACAAGATGGGCGGAAGATGGGCGTTTTTGTCTAAGATTGTCGAGGGAGCGGACGTTTCGAAAAGCGACCCAGTTGTTGATGAGTTTCAGGCAAAGAGAAATAATGATTCCCCAGTTCATCAGCATTGGTGGCGCCACAAAGATGGTACGCTTTTGTTTATTGAAGATAAATCTTCTCCAACATATGATGGAGATCGGCTTGTGAGAATTGATGGTGTTCTTCGCGACATCACCGAACGCAAACGGGCAGATGAGGCTCTTCAGAAATCCGAAAAAACAATCAGGGATATTACTGAGTCTGTCCAAGACATCATTTATAGTGTCGATGGACAAACGGAGGAGTTTAATTATCTTAGTCCTGCTTTCGAGAAGCTCCTTGGTTACACGGCGGAGGATGTTCACAAGATGGGTGGACGTCGTGCTTTTCTTGAACAGGTCGCACAATCGGGGGGGACTTCTAACAGAGACGAGATTTTTGGAAAAATGCGGGCGAGGGAGATTAAAGAAGCTCCAATTTTCGAATTTTGGTGGCGCTGTAAAGATGGTTCCATGGTCTGTCTCGAGGATCGCTCGACACCCGTGTTCGAAGGTGATCGGTTTTTAGGCACACGCGGCGTCCTTCGGAATGTTACGGATCGCAAACGTGCCGAAGAAGCGTTGCGCGAATCCGAGGAAAAATTGCGGATGATTTTTGAAAATGCATACGACGGCATAAACATTATGGAGGAAGACCCGGATCCTAATCGCAGGCGGCTTGTCGATTGTAATAGGCGATATGCTGAATTATCGGGCCGCAGTAGAGAAGAACTCCTGAGCATCGGATACACCTACCGCTTTACTAAGTCGGTTAGTCAGGAAATTCCACATGGGCAAATAAACTCCCTTAAAGACGGGTCGGTCTTTCGCGGAACAGCTTCCTGGATCAGGCCGGACGGAAAATACAATATCTATGAATACATCGGGGTTCCTATTAGCATCAAGGGCAAGAGATACACCGTAGGAATTGACCGTGACGTAACCGAGCAGAAAATTATAGATGAGGCTCTTCGGAAATCCGAAGAAACACTTGCTATAGTCACAAACTCAATTGATGATGCAATTTACAGTATTGATGGTGGAACAGCAGAGTTCACATATCTCAGCCCGGCTTTTGAAAGGATGTTGGGGTATTCTTTGTCCGACATCGAGAAGATGGGTGGAAGATGGGCGTTTTTGTCAAATGCTGTGGCGGAAGAAGGTGTTTCGAAAATTGACCCGGTTGTGGATGAGTTCCCTAAGAGAAAGATTGATTGGACCACAGTTGTTCATCATTGGTGGCGCTGCAAAGATGGCTCGCTTCTTTTCATTGAAGATAAATCTTCACCGACTTACGATGGGGATCGACTTGTGAGAATTGACGGAGTCCTTCGCGACATTACTGCGCGCAAGAATGCTGAAGATGCCATACAAAACGAACGGGTCCTTCTAAGAACGTTGATTGATAATCTTCCGTACGCTGTATATGTGAAGGACACGAATTATCGTAAAGTAATTGCGAACCCGGTTGATGTGAGCCTTTGCGGATACTCTTCTGAGGAAGAAGTGATAGGAAAAACCGACTTCGATCTTTTTCCGAAAGAAGTTGCAGAACAATTCTTCCAGGATGAGCAAAAGGTAATTCGAGAGGGCGAGTCGGTGCTTAAACGAGAAGAGCGTTTCATTGATTCTAATAACAAGGAACACTGGCTGTTGACAAGCAGTATTCCGTTACGGGATAAAAAGGGCGTTATCACCGGTCTTGTTGGTGTTGGGATTGACATAACTGAACAAAGGAAACTGGACGAAGCGCTTCGCCAATCTGAAGCTGAGCTTCGGGCGCTCTTTGATTCGATGAGAGATGTGATCCTTGTGCTGGATAAAGACGGCAGGTTCTTGAAAGTGCTGTCGAAAGACGATTCGATTTTGTATAAACCTGCTTCGGAAGTCATAGGAAGAACGAGCTATGAAATTTCTCCAAAGGAACAAGCCGACTTCTTTCTTTCTGTGATTCGGAAGACTCTTGAGAGCGGAGAAGCTCAAAGCGCTGAATATGATATTAAGATCGGAGATGACAAGAAGTGGCGTTTTGCGACAGTAACTAAATTAACTGATGACTCCGTGCTGTGGGTTGCACGGGACATCACCGAGCTTAAACTCAAGCAAAAAGAAATTACAGAATCGGAAAGGAAATACAGAGAGCTTGTAGAAAATTCTCTTGTCGGTGTGTTCAAAATGAATTTGAGCGGTCATATGACATATACTAACAAGTCGATGGCAGAAATGCTTGAGTACGGCTCGCCGCAGGATTTAATGTCTGTTAACTCTCTTGATTTGTATGCAAGCCGCGATGAGAGAGAAGAGTTGATGAAAGACCTTCGCGAAAATAGCAAGACAGAAAAGAATAAAGAAGTCCAATTTGTCACAAAGAGCGGGAAGATTAAGAACGTTCTTATAAGTGCTTCTTTGGATGGTACGGTTATGTCTGCCATGGTGAAGGACATAACTGATATTAGAGCACTCGAACAGCAATTCATACAGACACAAAAGTTAGAAGGACTTGGCAATATCGCTGCTGGAATAGCGCATGACTTCAACAATATACTTGGTGTTATTGTCGGATATTCGGATTTACTGACACAATCTAAATATGATCAGAAGAAATTCGACCGAGGCATCCGCACCATTACAAAAGCAGCTGATCGTGGCAAGTCTCTTGTGAAACAATTGTTGACATTTGCGCGGAAGACCGCGATGACTTTTGACTCTTTAGTCGTGAATGATATCGTAATTGAGATCGAACGACTCTTAGCCGAGACCTTCCCGAAGACAATTGAAATTCATACCGAGCTTCAGAAGAATTTACCTCCGATCCTGGCTGACTCTACACAAATTCATCAAGTGCTGCTGAATCTTTGTGTAAATGCACGCGATGCAATGCCGAAGGGAGGGAAGCTTTTTATTTGGACAAAGACTATCGAGGGCAAGACATTGTCGTCACAGCATCCTGAGGCGTTGAGCGCAGAATATATTGAAGTTCAAGTGAGCGACACTGGAACCGGAATGGATGAGGAAACTCATAAGCATATATTTGAACCTTTCTTTACTACTAAAGGTGTGGGAAAAGGTACGGGTCTGGGGCTTTCTGTCGTTCATGGGATCGTCGAAAGCCACAGGGGATTCATAGATGTTGTGAGCGAATTGAGCAAGGGCACAACATTCAGTGTATTCTTCCCGGTACAGGAAAGGGCTGCTGAGCAAGTGGAACTCAAAAGCGAGACATCAGACGACATTGAAAGCGGAGCAGAAACCGTACTTATCATCGAGGACGAGGAAATGCTGAGAGAGCTGCTCAGGACTATTCTTGAATCCAAGGGTTACAAAGTCATCTCTGCATGCGACGGCGAGGAGGGTGTGCAAATGTTTTTGGAGAATAAAAATGAAGTTGCACTCGTGGTATCTG
>JBAPNE010000160.1:0-8980 GCA_049278975.1 Candidatus Kryptoniota bacterium | reverse complement strand
TGTCTTCTCTATTTAATAGCCATGGTCGATTTGTTTATAAATGAATTGAACGGAACCATCGCCTTAAAAACCTTTGAACAATAGGAGGCAAAATCTTTCGAAAGAATTCTTTTGTCGTCAACTTCGTGACGAATCATCAGCTCTTTATATTTCAAGTATTCACCCATTGGGTCAGCTTTGTCAAGTCCTTTCGGAATTTTCGCAAGCTGCTCACCTTCTATTACAAAATTACTTTTGAATTGTTTGGCGCCGATGATTCTTAAGAATGCTTTTCCATTACGGCTTATTTCTCCGCGAATTGCTTTTAAATGTTTCGGTTCGGTCATATGGACACCTCCCGCTAGAAAAGAATTGCCTGGCTGCAGATGAAAATAGTAGCCGGCATTTCCGCAGAGGTTTTCTTTTCCTAAAAGCGTTGCACCGAAATGTGTTTTGTAAGGGGATTTGTCTTTCGCAAAACGTATATCGCGATATATTCGGAACACGGAATTTTTTGCGTCAAGACCCGCGACAGATTTATCAAACTTCGCCACTTCGTCAATGAGTGTTTGCACAAACTGAATAAAGTTTTCGTTTGCCGAAACATATTTATCTTTGTTATCGTTGAACCAGTCACGGTTGTTGTTTTCCGCAAGGGTCTCGAGAAACTGGAGTGTCTCTTTTTTGATTGTCATGGTCTTCCCTGTTTTTAATTGTCCGCAAATTTAATTCATGTAATGGAAATCCGCGCCGTTGTTTTTACAGCTACCGCTAACATCCATTCAAATCCCGTAGTTCCGTCTATTCATTCGGCTATGCACGGAATGAAACGAGAATGGTGCGTATGCGAATGCAGAGGAACCTGCCCCCGTGAAAGCGGGGTCGTGATACGGCATGCTAGGCGCCGCGCCCTTCGTCAGGGTTTCGTCATAAAGGCATCTGGTGACCGCCGCCAACATAAATAATTTGTCCAGTAAGCCAACGCGCTTGCTCGGAAGCAAGGAAAACAATCACGTCAGCAACATCGGCGGGTTTGCCAATGCGGCAAAGCGGAGTCTGAAGCGCAACTTCCTTTTCAAGGTCAGAGGCAATCCAACCAGTTTGAATAGCGCCGAGTGATACGACATTGACAGTGATGCCGTATTTGCCGAGTTCCTTAGCCGCGGCACAACTGTATGACTCCAACGCGTGCTTGCTTGCGCCATAAGAAACTTCGGTAGCAAAACCTGAGGCGCCATCTGTGCTCACATTTATGATGCGTCCCCAGTTAGAAGCGCGACTGGCAGTTCGCTTTGCATATTCGGTCATCATAATTGCCACCGCACGGCTATTGACAGCGAAATGCTTATCATGCGAATCGGCAGTGACTGCAGCAAGCGGAAAGTCCCAAACCGTTTTGCCCGTCTGCCCTAACCGGCTTTGTGGCACGAAAGTATCAGGGGAATCGTATCCGGCATTGTTTACCAGCACATCCACGGATCCGAAAGTCTTCTCTGCTTCATCAAACAGCCATGGAATCGTCTTCGGGTCAGCAAGGTCAGCAGGAACAACTTCGGCTTCCGCACCAAGTTTCCGGATCGAATTGACAACTTCGTCGGGATTCTTAGATACCTGAGCTTCATAAAACTCAAGACCGTAGCTATCGGTGTTACTGACCTTGGAAGGCAATTTGAGGTACGTCCCGAAGATTCTCGCACCTTCTTTAGCAAAGGCAATTGCAGTAGCTGCGCCCACACCAATGGGGTTATTAATGCCCGTTATCAAGACAACTTTGTTTCTCAGTCGCGTGTCAATCACAGACCAGTTCTTTCTTATGCTGTGGCTTCAAGCATCCAGAAACTCCATGAAGGGCGCTGCACCTAACGTCCGCGAGAAAAGAGTCATGGCATGCATCCAAGTTTTTCAACGAGCGTGCCATGAAGCGAACTCGACGCATATCTCATCATGAACTTCTGTTTTCTCGTTGTTATCTGCTGTTGGCGCGACATGATTTGTGTATGAAGTCACCCTTTCCAATCTCCCGACTGTCTGTTAAGCTCGTTTTGCCTGTTCTGTTCGTTGATCAACAACGCACTAACTGGGCTTGCATCGCTAACCCACTCAGCTACTGCGTACCGCAATACAAAGCAGTAAAAATAGAAAGTTAACAACGGCAGGAAGTGTAGTATGGTACTTACTACGATATCGTCAATCGGGAGAAACGCAAGCACGGTGGGGACGCCAACGATGGCTGCAAAGAAAACGAGCCACCCGCGTCTGCCACTTCTGTAAAGTACCAAAAGCATGTAAGGTGCAAACACCACCGCAAGAACAATCAGAACAGGAAGAATTATCGTAGCCCACGGCAAATAAAAACCACCTCCATATATAAAGACGGTGTAGCGATTGTACGAGAGCCAATAATGCAAACGCCGCAGTTGGGCAACATTCGTCTCAGATTTCGATTCGGTGACAGTATTATTAATCAATGTGATGCTCCCTTCTTAAGACTCGCGCGCCATTGGCAGATAACTACTTGTTATATGCCAGATGGCGTGTTTCTTGTCCGAAACATTTCACTTAAATTTAACCACCGCTCCATGAAATATCAAACTCTCCGAACACAAGTGAACCCTTCCGACGATTGCACAACCACATGGAACGGCACGTTTTTTTGTTCTACCACAGCCAAACTGAAACGTTACGGTAAATTGATAAAGCCAGCCGCCGTTCGTATATTTATTTATAGAACAGATGAGATGAATTAACAAATTAGAATGAACCTTTTCCCGAAGGGATCCACACGGACTTCCCAAGCTATTAGAAATTTTTGCATCATCGCTCACATAGATCACGGTAAATCTACTCTCGCCGACAGGCTGCTTGAACATACGGGTACAATCACCGAGCGGGAGATGGTCGATCAGATCCTCGATGACATGCCGCTCGAACGCGAGCGCGGCATCACAATCAAGAGCCACGCAATTCAGATGAAGTACCGTGCGAAAGACGGAAGCGATTACACGCTCAATCTTATCGACACTCCGGGCCATGTCGATTTTTCCTATGAGGTTTCGCGCTCGCTTGCCGCATGTGAAGGGGCGATCCTTGTCGTCGATGCCTCGCAAGGCGTCGAAGCGCAGACTATCAGCAACGTTTATCTTGCCATCGACGCTGGACTCGAAATAATTCCGGTCATAAACAAGATCGACCTGCCGAGTGCCATGATCGATGATGTCAAGAAGCAGCTCGTGGATCTAATCGGATGCAAAGAGGATGAAATTCTTTTGACAAGCGCGAAGGCGAAGTTAGGAATCGAAAATGTACTTGAAGCCGTTGTCCAACGAGTTCCGCCGCCCTCCGGCGCCGCAGATTCCCCGCTTCGCGCGTTGATCTTCGATTCCAAATATGATTCTTACCGTGGCGTTGTGACTTACATCCGAATCGTTGACGGCATGCTGCGAACAAATGACAAAGTCCTGTTCCATAAAACAGGTAAAGTTTTTCAAGCCGAAGAAGTCGGCGTTCTCGGAATGGATCGTGTCCCGGCGAATGAGCTCGAAGCGGGAAATGTCGGATACCTGATCGCGGGAGTAAAAGAACTGACTGAGACGCGCGTCGGCGACACGGTTACGAATGCGAATAATCCAGCGAGTGAACCGCTGCCGGGTTACCGCGAAGTTAAGCCGATGGTATTCAGCGGATTGTACCCGGCGCAAAGCGAGCACTTCGAGGAGCTGCGCGATGCGCTTGCAAAATTCAAATTGAACGATGCTTCCCTGCTCTACGAGCCGGAAACTTCGACAGCTTTAGGCTTCGGTTTCAGATGCGGCTTCCTCGGTCTCCTTCATCTGGAAATCGTCCAGGAACGGCTCGAGCGCGAATTCAACCAAACGATTATCACAACCGTTCCGAACGTCGAATATAAAGTTGTCAAAAATTCCGGCGAGATAATCCTCGTCGATAATCCAGCAAATATGCCGCTGCCATCCGAAATTGACCATATCGAAGAGCCTTATGTAACCGCACAGATAATTTGTCCGTCTGAATACATTGGAAACGTGATGAAGCTTTGCATGGAGCGCCGCGGTGTTTATAGGAACACGACATACATCGACCCGAAAAGAGCCGACATAAGGTTTGAACTTCCGCTCGCCGAAATCGTCTTTGATTTTTTCGACAAGCTGAAATCATTAACGCGAGGCTATGCTTCTTTCGATTATGAGTATCTTGACAATCGCGAATCTGATCTCGTAAAGCTTGATATTCTTTTGAATGGAGACGTTGTCGATGCACTTTCTTCCGTTGTCCATCGAGACAAAGCGTATGATTGGGGAAGGAAACTCAGCTCTCGATTACGTAAACTAATTCCAAAACAGCTTTTCGAAGTGATTATTCAAGCATCGATAGGCAGCAAAGTCATTGCGCGTGAAAGTATTTCACCGATTAGGAAAAATGTCATAGCGAAATGCTATGGCGGCGACATCACAAGGAAACGAAAACTACTTGAAAAACAAAAAGAAGGCAAGAAGCGCATGAAGCAAATCGGAAGAGTTGAAGTTCCGCAGGAGGCGTTTCTTGCAGTCCTTTCATTAAACGACGAAGAATGATTCAGGAACACCAACTAAATATTTCAAACACCCAATACGCAAAGATTATGTTTATCGGTTGTGCAAACTGAAAACTGATAACTGAAATGGAGAATAGAAATTGAGTCAACCACCAGCAGCCCGTTCAACTGGACAAACAACAACGAAGAAACCTCAGCCACAGAAGAAAAAATTAAAAGATTCAATTGAAGGATTGATCTTTGTAATTGTCGCTGCGCTGCTTCTTAAAATATTTGTCATCGAAGCATACAGGATTCCCACCGGCTCGATGGAGAACACTCTTCTTGTCGGCGATTTTTTGTTGGTTAACAAATTTATTTACGGCACGAAAAGCCCGCAATATATTCCCTTAACCGGCGTCACAATTCCATATTTTCAACTTCCGCCTCTGAAATATCCGCATCGTGGCGATGTGATTGTATTCGAGTGGCCCGGTGACCGCGATCAGGTAAAGGCTCCTGAACCGACAAATTACATCAAGCGTTGCATCGGATTACCCGGCGATACAATTCAAGTTATCAACAGAGTTGTCTATGTAAATAGTCAACTTGTCCCTTATCCCGCCGGCGTGAAGTTCGACTCGTTCACCATGCTCCCGAAAGGCTATCCAAATCCACAAATATTTCCCGAAGGTTCCAATTTCAATGAAGACAATTACGGACCGATTGTCGTGCCGAAAGCAGGCGATATAATCCATTTGAACACGAATGATTTTTTGAGATGGAAAATATTCATCGAACGGGAGGGACACCAGTGCGACATGCGGGGCTCGACGGTTTATGTAGATGACAAACCTGCTTCCGATTACACAGTAAAGCACAATTATTATTTCATGATGGGCGACAACCGCGAGAACAGTCTCGACGGCAGGTTCTGGGGATTTGTCCCGTTCCAAAATATCGTTGGCGAAGCCATGGTCGTCTATTGGTCGTGGGACCCCGATATTTCCTTCTTCGATATTTTCTCGAAATTAGGAAGCGTGCGTTGGGGAAGAATAGGCATGCTAATAAAGTAAAAGACAACAGGAATATTTATGAAAAGAGCATCTAAAAATAAACGGCAGGACAAAGATTCTCAGAAAAGCATCCTAACCTATCTTTCTCCCCTAATAATTGCATTGTTGCTCGTTACTTTTGTCGTTCAGGGTTATGGCGTGCAAACGGGCTCAATGGAAAACACAGTGATGACCGGTGATTGGGTCTTCGCAAATAAATTTATCTACGGTGCAAAATCTCCGCAGTATTTGCCATTCACGAATATCAGGATTCCATTTTTGCAATTTCCCGCCTTCACACATCCGAAGACCGGAGATGTCGTTGTATTCGACTGGCCCGGCTACCGAGATCAAATTAGGCCGGACGATCATGAGAATTATGTCAAGCGCTGCATAGGCACACCGGGGGACACAGTTCAAGTGATGGACCGCATTCTTTATGTAAACCATACAATGATTCCTTTTCCTCCAAGCACTAAATTTGAAACCGCAACCGTTTATCCAAAGGGGTTTCCCAATCAAGAAATTTTTCCGATCGGTTCCAACTTCAATGAAGATAATTACGGCCCGATAGTAGTCCCGAAAAAAGGAGATGATGTAAAACTCAACGAAACAACTTTTATTAGATGGCAGACTTTTATTGAAAGAGAAGGCCACTCTTGCGAACTGCGCGGCCCATCTGTTTACGTTGACCGCAAGCCTGTCAAAAATTATATAGTGCAGCGGGATTATTACTTCATGATGGGGGACAATCGGGAGAATAGTCTCGACAGCAGGTTCTGGGGATTTGTTCCTGCCGAAAGTATTCTTGGCAAAGCAATGATAGTATATTGGTCATGTGACCCGAATATCCCGGCATACGACATATCACAAAAATTTGCATCAATAAAGTGGAATCGAATCGGCATCCTGATAAGGTAGGAATATACCTGCATATTCCTTTCTGTGAGAAGAAATGTTTCTATTGCGATTTCTATTCGATAGAAAGTCTATCTCAGAGAAACGAGTTCGTCAATTCTCTCGTTAAAGAGATAGAACTTTTTTCAGCGAATCGTGCCGAAATACTCTGCGCCGACTCAATATTTTTAGGCGGCGGCACACCCTCCCTTCTTTCTCCGCGAGAGCTTGAAATTATTCTAAACTCTCTTCACAAACATTTCAATATTTCTGCTGAAGCGGAATTCACCATGGAATGCAATCCGGGCACAGTTAATCGGCAATCTCTCGCTCGTTATCATCAATTAGGCATTAATCGCCTCAGTTTCGGGGTTCAATCCTTCTTCGATGATGAGTTGAAATTCCTTTCTCGAATACATAATTCTCAACAAGCCGTTGAAGCATTTAGATTCGCACGCGCGGCAGGATTCGACAATGTAAATATCGATTTGATGTACGGACTTCCGAAACAAACCGAAGATAAGCTCCTTTCAAATCTTGAAAACGCAGTCGCATTGAATCCGGAACACATTTCCGCGTACGATCTCATCGTGGAACATGGCACACCGTTTTTCGCGGCAGTCGCGTCGGGCGAAATATCACCTCTGGATGAACCCACTGAAGTAAGAATGTATGAGTCGGTGATGAGCTTTTTGGAGAAAAACGGATATAAACATTATGAAATATCAAATTATTCTCAGCCCGGTTTGGAATGCAAACACAATCTTAAATACTGGAACAGTGAGGAATACATCGGTTTCGGGCCGAGTGCACATTCATATTTGCATGGCTCGAGATGGTGGAACATCTCAAGTTTAGGCGGCTATATTGCGGATTTATCCGATGGCCTACTTCCTATTTCCGCAAACGAAAAATTGACCGATACGCAGCTTGTTGATGAATTTGTAATGCTTCAATTACGTCAAGGAAAAATGAATTTAAGAACTCTTCACGATAAGTTCGGGATCAATTTGGATTCGGATTTCATATCCGATTTGAAGAACGCTGGTTATGCGGATGTGCGGGGGATTGAAATTCTGCTGACTAAGAAAGGGTTTACCGTCTGCGACGAAATTGCGGAAGAAATACTCGCGAGATATTCGGATTTAATCCAAACCCCCCTTTCGGATTAACACTTGGGTCTGTGTACCACTACATATTATCCTTTTTGAATTTACCGCTTCTATTTCGCAAACCAATTTCTTCCCGTCTTTTTTAATTAGCGTCGCAGTTAGTTTAACTTCCTCGCCGACTTTCGCAGGTGCAATATGTTTAAGATTAATTTCAAACCCCGCCGCTTCTTCTTCAACCTCAAGATAGGGTTCAATCATTCTTCGCGCAGCAAGCTCGGCATAATAAACGAGGTGAAAGGTTGAAAGGACATTGTGTATCGCCTTCCCTTCAAATGCGGCCAGCATTCCTTCTTGTACTTCGAATATAACTACCGACTTCCTTCCTATTCTCAATCCTGTCTTCATATCTCGCCACCGATGTCGCGTTTCATTAGATAAAAATCTTTTATCTTAGAAAAATCCTCCAGGAGTGTGCGAATATTCTCGAATGAATCTGCTGCCGCACCGAGAAATTCTTTCTTGAATTGTTCACCATTCTCGTCCTGAAAACAGCGTGCGGCTTGTCCAAGCAGTTGACAAAACCGTTTGAGCGTGCTTCCAATCTCACCCTCGACTATCTTTTTTGCTGCATCGTCAGAAATTCCAACAGCAACCAGCCGTGTTAACTTCTGAAAACTTTTCGCCTCAGAGGCAAGCTTCTTGAACAATCGACTCTCTCCGCGTGCATCGAAAACATCATATAACAATTCTATCCACCTCGCGAATCTTAATTTCTGTCCAAGTGCGTGTGGGACTTCAGCAACGAACTCGCTACCGCTTAGCTTAGTCTTCAATTTTATAATCCTTGCGGAGACTTATTCTTGGCAGAATTTCATGATCTGCTCAGCTACGATTGCGGATGCGCCCAAATGTCGATCGACAAATGCTTTCGCGATTTTTCCGGCTTCCTTTCTTGCAGATTTATCCTGTACCATCTTAAGCATAATTTCGTAAGCGGTGGACGAATCTTTGACAAAAAAAAGTGCACCATCCTGCATAAGCTGCATTGCCTCGTCCGATCGTTCAATGCGCGGGCCTGTAATAATAGGAATACCGTAAACCGCCGGCTCGAGAACGCTGTGGACACCCGCACCGAAACCGCCACCGACATATGCGATATCACCAAAGACGTAAAGTTGGGTCAGAATGCCCACGCGATCAACGATGTAAAAAACTGAGCCATCGGCTTGCCTGTCGCTAATCTGCGACAGAATTTTCGCCATCGGGAATTGACCATGAAGCCTGCTTACTTCTTCGGTAGTTGGTTCGTGCGGAACAATCACCACAGAAAGAGATGGAAAGTCTTTAGATAATTTCTTTACTGCTTCGCCTATCACATCAATGTCTTCGCGCCAAGTACTGCCGAGTAC
>JBAPNE010000159.1:0-13086 GCA_049278975.1 Candidatus Kryptoniota bacterium | reverse complement strand
GGATGTATTATCTTATCAAAAACAAAAAGTACGATCGGCACGTACTGACTTTACAACCGGCATCCGACGAATTCGCCGCGTACGCTTTTACGTTTGTGACAGCTTGTGAAACACCGCCGAATTAGTTCATGGGTAGTGGGGCTGCGATGAGACGTGAACTCTGAGCTACCTAAAAGCCATATTTTTTTCTCTTCCGCCAGAGTGTGGCAGGATCTATTCCGAGAACTTTCGACGCCTCTTCGACGCTTGCGGTTTCCCGAACAACTCTTGAAATGTAATTTTTTTCGAGTTCATCTAATGAGACGAGCCGTTTGCTATCTTTGTCTTGCAGTTCTTCCGGGAGATGAAAGGCTTCTATTTTCCGCCCATGCGCCAACAAAACCGCGCGCTCAATTACGTTTTCTAGCTGACGAATATTTCCGGGCCATTGATAGTTTGTAAGTGCCTTGAACGCTTCGGTATCGATTTCTGGCAGAGTATCGCCGCCAAATTTTTTTATAAAATGTTTTATCAAAACCGGAATGTCATCTGGACGCTCGCGAAGCGACGGAAGTTTTATCGCTACGCCATTGATTCTGTAGTAAAGATCGTCGCGAAATTTTCCCGAGCTTAGAGCCTCTTTCAAATCGCGATTCGTGGCGGCTATAAACCGCACATCTACTTTAATTGTCTGTGAATCGCCAACACGCTCGAACTCTCGATTTTGTAGAAACCGCAATAGTTTTGCCTGCGTCGTGGTCGGAATCTCGGTAATTTCGTCAAGAAAAACTGTGCCACCATCCGCCATTTCGAAGCGACCCTGCCTGTCGCGTACTGCGCCTGTAAATGCACCTTTTACATGACCGAACAATTCACTCTCAAGCAAACTTTCCGACAGAGCGGCACAATTAACGGTCACAAACGGTGCGCACCTTCTCGCGCTTGAATTGTGAATAAATTTCGCGAAGAGTTCTTTTCCTGTTCCGCTTTCACCATCGATTAACACGCTGATGTTTGTATCTGCTACTTCTCTCGCGAGATTGAGTAGGGAAAGCATTTGGATATTTGCAGTGATAATGTTCTCCGCTGCTTGATACTCGTGAAGTTGATTCTGAAGGTTTTTGATCTGCTTCTGAAGTTTGAAAAAATCGTACACTTTTTGGGCAAAATGCTGCAGTTCCTGAAAATCGAACGGCTTCTGCAAATAATCGTATGCGCCTTGCTTTATTGCTTGCACTGCCGTGTCAACCGAGCCATGTGCTGTGACGATTACAGTAATTATATCCGGAGAGAACTTTTTTATTTCTGCAAGAAGTTGCAGGCCGTCAATTGGGTACATCTTCAAATCGAAGAAACCCATATCAAATTGTTTCAGGGCGGCAATTTTCAATGCTTCATCCGGTTTTGAAAGAGCAGTTACTTCTAAGCCGATGGATTCAAGACAGATTTTCATTGTCCTTAGAATATTCTGCTCGTCATCCACCAATAAAACATTTGCCTTCATGCTGATATTCTTCTTTCGTCCGTCATCCTTTTCTTGATCGGTATCGAGAAAGTGAAAACACTGCCAACGCCGACTTTGCTGTCAACCCAGATTTTTCCACCATACAATTCGACGATCTCTTTTGCAATTGATAAACCAAGACCTACCGAGCCGGGAGCAGGGCTTGATGAATCGTGCAACTGCACGAACTTATCAAAAACCTTATCGACCATTTCCAGCTCGATGCCGCAGCCGGTGTCACGGACGGAAATGAGCAAGTCGTCGCCGTTCATTGCCGTGTCCACCGTTACAGTGCCGCCGTGATCTGTGAACCTCAATGCGTTCGTGACAAGATTCGAAATAACCCAAGAAAGCTGCTGGAAGTCGGCAACGAATTGTGGGATTGAGCCGTCTGCATTTACGACCAGCCTGACATTCTTGTTGTTGAATTGAAGAATAACGGGCTGGACAGAAAAATCGATAAGAAATTTTGTGTCAATTATGTCTTCTTTGAGCTGGAGCTTACCCGATTCAAGTCTTGAAAGTTCGAGCAGCTCGCGAACTAATTTTGTCAGCCTCTCGGCATCTTGCTTCGCTGCAGACAGCAGTTCATGTTGCTTCTTGTTCACGTGTCCCATATGTTCGTCCTTAAGAATATCGAGCGACATATTAATCGATGTGAGCGGTGTGCGGAATTCGTGTGAGACTCGTGCCATGAACTCGGATTTCATTTTGTCAAGCTCTTTGAATTGCGTGACATCTTGCAGAATCAAAATTACACCAGCGATTTTTCCGGATACGCTTTTCGATGAATTCAACTTTATTCTGAAATACCTGTCCTCTTCATCAAACCGCAGCTCAAAATAAGGCGGCAGGTTGTTTAAACTTTCTCCAGCGACCGCCTTGTCCATATATTTATTCAGCTCCGGATTACTCACAACCTCATCAAAAGTTTTTCCTATTGCAGCTTCTTCAGTTACATCAAACAAATCTTCGGCAAGCTGGTTCATGAGGACGATTTTTTCTTCGTTATCAACCACAATGATCGGGTCCGAAATCGTTCCGACGATCGCTTCAGATTTTTTCTTTTCCGTGATAAGCTTTTCGATGTTTATCTCCTCGTATTTCTCAAGCCTCTCTGCCATGCGGTTAAATTCATTGCTTAGTTCTCCGATCTCATCGTTGGAATTAATGTTTTCTCTTGCGTCCAAATAGCCCCTTCCGAATTTTCGAACCGTATCCGTAAGCTTCTCCGTCGGCTGGGTTATGTATTGTGAAAATTGCCAGCTTGCAACAAAGCTAAGAACGATTGCAAGCAAGGCTGCGCCTGATACCGCAAGGGTCGCTTGATTCGAAATTGAATTGGCTTTCGTATCGGTCTGTACCATCTCATTGTGGTTCATGTCAAGAAGCTTGAAACATTCCACTTTCATTTTGTCGAAGATGGGTAATATCTTAGTATAATTATAATCCAGCGCAGCGCGACGTCCCCGGTAAGTCATTGTGTTTTTCAAAGTATCAGTAGCATCCGAATATTTCACATAATAGTTGTAAATGTTTTGGAGAATGTCTGCACCGCTTTGTGAGGTGTTTGATGCGACTGCTTGTTGAAACCAATTGGCGAAATCTCGGTGGTTATCCTGGAATTGTATATAACCTGCATCGACATATCCGTTCAGCATAAGAAGTTGTGCGCTGTTATCGCTTTCAAGAGCGCGCAGCATATTTTGTGCTGCAATGACGTCTTGATAATTTTGCTTGATCATCGTGGTGATGGCTTGCGTCAGTTGGTTGAAGTTATAGATTGACCAAACACAGACGACTACGTTAATGATCACTAAGACCGTGAACCCCGCTGCGACCTTTGCTCTGAGTGTGCTAAACATCTTTGCCCATTCTAATATGTAAGATTGTAAAATTGTGGATGATTTTCAATAATAAAAGGCATAAAGTGGCAACTTGACAAAGCACAGGCACAAAGTTAGGTGGCTACGTTTGCCACTTTGACAGTGAGCAATGAAAGATGCGCCATGAACTAATTCTTGCGGAATTATTCCACTAACACAAAAGGAAAAATTACGCACAGTATCGGCGGTACATGCATCCCCGCTGCGTTTCATTTAAAAAAGCAATTATTTAAGGCTTTTCTAAGGTTTCCAAACGGCACGCAGGTTGACTCCAATAAAACGAAATGCAAATTAACGGCAAAAAAAATATTTTAGGAATTATAACAGACGAAGAAGCAATGTTCGATCTTCTTTCGAAGTTTCTCAAGAAGGAAGGTTACGAAGTTGCACGGGTGCTCCACGATATATCTGAGGATGAGAATTATTCGTTGGTGATCTATGCACCGGGGAGAGGATCGAGTCGTTCAGAGAAATGGTTAGAAAATCTAAAGAAGAGAAAACCGGCGCTTCTCGTGGTCCAAAGTTACGATGAGGATTATTTCGATTATGATGATAACGTTGTATCATTGTCTGAGCGTCCGCTTAACTTAAGACAATTGAGTGAGACAATAAAAAAACAGTTATCCGTGGTCAGCCCGTCCCTATCGTAAATAGGTGAGCTATCACGTGATTTTTATTAGAGAGTATAAGCGTAATTAACTTGGTTAGTCAAAATGAATGAAGTGAGTTTTGGGCTGCTGATTTATTTAAATGCTACTCGCTCAGGGGAAGGCACTGCCATATCTCGGCGGCCCAAGAAATTTTTATAATGGTTTTCTCTTTCCTCCTCCTGCTGCTGCCAGAGAATTCCAGCATAACCTTTGGCAGCAGCTTCTTTTTCAAGACCCGGACAGTTTTTGAAATTATCACGTTAATATGAAATCAGAAGATCTATTAAAATTCGAGAAGCTTGTAGTGAAGAGGATGGAGGAATTGTTGATCTCTCATTACAAAGTATTGGTGATGGGGGACAAACACAAGATTCTTGAAGCGGCTTCTAAGTTTGATGACGCCGATCTAAATGAACTTGCGTTTGCTCTCCGCCGAATTGAAAAAGGAATTTACGGGCATTGTGTTATTTGCAGACATGATATTCCGGGCGTTGTGCTGGAGACTAACCTTACCGCGAGTTTGTGTCCGTCATGTCAATTAGTGATGCACGAAAAAAGTGATGCTTCGGTATGAAAGTTCGATTTCTGTCCTTGGCATTGGTATCCACGATGCTTGCTGGAACATCTGCGCTTTCTTTTGCTCAATCAAATGACGATTGCCTGACCTGCCATTCTGATTCCACCTTGACGATGGAAAAAAACGGGAAGACAATAAGTCTATATATCAGTGAAAATTTTTTTAAATTGTCGGCACATGGCGAGGCGTCCTGTGTTGACTGCCATGTTGGCTTCGACCCGAATAATACTCCGCATAAAAAAGACATTGTTCCGGTAGATTGCAATAGCTGCCATGGTATTGCATCATTTCAAAATGGACCACACGCCGCAGAGTTCGCGCATTCCTCGCTAAAGTGCGACGACTGCCATGGCACGCATGACATCCTGCCTGCTGATAAGATAATCGCGGACAAGAAATGTCTGTCGTGCCATCAAACGGAAAAAGTATTTCTGATGTCGGTACATTCGAAATCGGAAATGGCAAAGAAGGATACGGGCTGCGAATCATGCCATGATAAAGCGCACGACGTGAAATTCATCCGCAGGATCCCTTCACCGATAAGAGTCGAAGGAGAAAACCACCCGCTTATCATACCAGCCGATGACACTCTTTGCGCTCGCTGCCATAAAGACGCCATCGGCGAAGTCAACGCGGGAATTCATAAAAGAGCTTTTGCCGATGGAATACTTACATGTGTGAGCTGCCATACGGCTCACGGCACGCAAACATCGAAAGAGATTATTTCGCAAAATGCTTGTTTTAAATGTCACACAAATACGAAACTTTTCGACGGTATTTACGGCACAAATGGAGAGTTGTTAACTTCACTTGTCCGATCGTATGAGCACAGCATTCATGCCGAATCATTAAAGAAAAACGGAAAAGGCGCTACATGCATCGACTGTCATGGCACACACACGATAAGATCTGCGAGCGATCCCACTTCTCCGGTTAATCGTGTAAATATAGTTTCAACATGCGGCAAATGTCATGGAGACGTCGAAGATCATTACATGAAGTCATCTCACGGTAAGGCCTTTAAGAATGGAGTTACCGATGCGCCTGTTTGTACTGACTGCCACAGCGAGCACGGGATAACCTCCATAAGTGATCCTAATTCGCCCGTGAGCCGCGCTAATGAGCCGACAATATGTCTCAATTGCCATCTCGGAAATAAAGCGGTCATGAACTTGACCGGTGTATCCGCAACATTTCTCGAGAGCATAAAGTACAGCGTTCATCTTATCGCACTTTCAAAAGGGAATGTGAAAGCAGCGACTTGCAGTGATTGCCATGGTGCACATGACATGCTGCCGGCGGGCGATCCGAAGTCGAATGTTTTCCGGAACAATATCCCGGGCACATGCGGGAAAGGCGGATGCCACGAAAATGTGGCAATAAAATATTTTGCTGGAATCCACGGGAAAGCCCTGCAGGAGGGCAATAAAGATGCGCCGGTTTGCATAGATTGCCACGGCGACCACCAGATTTTGTCGGCGAGTAATCCGGGCTCAACTATTTCAAGCGCGAATGTTGCGCAGGTGTGCTCGAATTGCCACGGCTCCGTAAAACTCACTGAGAGATACGGCTTGCCCTCTCAATCCGTAGGCAGCTATTTGGATAGCTACCATGGTCTTGCGAGCAGCGGCGGACTGACTACGGTTGCGAATTGCGCAAGCTGTCATGGTGCACATGATATAAAACTGTCTACCGATCCGGAATCGCCAATTAACAAGGCCAATCTAGCTCAGACTTGCGGGAAGTGTCATCCCGGTGCCGATGCTCAATTTGCCGCCGCATCCGTTCATGTTTCACCGGCATCGCGGAAAGACCCCGTGCTGTTTTGGATTTCTCAATTGTATGGCGTGTTGATAGTCAGTGTCGTCGGTCTGATGTTTCTGCATAACGTTTTCGATTTTACTAAAAAGTCGAAGCGAAAACTTAAAGAAAGAAGAAACCCAAATATCGGTTACAAACTTATCGATACGAAATTGTTTACGAGGATGACAAAGCCAGAGCTTGTACAGCACTGGGGGTTACTCGTCAGCTTCACTCTTTTGGTTCTGACCGGATTCATGCTCAAGTTTCCAGATTCATGGTGGGTCAAAGCGATCAGAGAAATCGGCGGTGGCGGCGAAAGAGTTTTTGAGCTTCGCAGCATCGTGCATCGCTTCAGCGCAGTTATCCTGATTTCGACGGCGTTCGTGCATCTGTATTACGTTCTCTTCACAGAGCGAGGCAAGCAATTTATCCGAGACATGGTTCCGAAATTGAAAGATGCCCGCGACGTCGGGGATGCTCTCAAATACTATTTCAGTTTCCAAAATGAAAAACCGAAGTTTGATAGGTTCAGCTATGTCGAGAAAGCGGAATATTGGGCGCTGATCTGGGGGACTGCTGTCATGGTTACTACAGGTTTGATGTTGTGGTTCGACAACGTGTCATTAGGATTATTCACAAAACGTGGACTTGATGCTGCGACTTTAATCCATTACTATGAGGCGATTCTTGCATCGCTTGCAATAGTTGTTTGGCATTTGTATTTCGTTATTTTCAATCCGGATGTTTATCCGATGAATCTATCATGGCTTTTCGGTACGATGACAGGGGAAGAAATGTTAGACGAGCATCCGTTGGAATTTGAGAGGTTGCAAAAAGACGAAGAGAAGGAGAATCAAATTGTTATCGAAAACGGAAACAACTCGGACGATAAAAAAAGTGACGCGGCAAAGGACGAGAATTAGCGCAAGGATGAAGGCCCATTTCGCATCACTGATAACCGAGAAGATAAGTGTGCTTCTTCAAATGATGTATCTTCATCCGGAGGAACTAGTTGATCTTGAAAGTGGCGAGAAATATATTTGTAGTATATGCGATATGGAGTACAAAAGATGCTTAGAAGAACCTGACTACCGGTGCGAGGTGGCCCTGAAACGCGAGACGGAATTTAAAGAGCTTGAGCTTGCATTGAACAGACTTAGGATAAATTCATTTGGATTTTGCGCGAACTGCTCTAATTTTATCGGCGTGGAAATATTAGAAAAGAATCCCACACGGACGGTTTGCGACGAATGTGCGAAAGGATCCAATTAAAGATATAGTGGTACAGCCAGTACAGTTCGGATTCCCATCGCGCCGCTTTACTTCTGCGGAATTTTTCCTTTATTCAGACTCGCCAAGATTTAGATACCTACTTATAAATTAAAGACTGAGGAAACTATGAAATCCACATTATTAATCGCTGCCGCAATTGTCTTGAATTCAATTGTCTCAATTGCAGGCGACACGAAGCACCAATTTGTCGGCGATCAGGTTTGCGGCATGTGCCACAAAGCCGACAAAAGCGGGGCGCAGTTTACGAAATGGCAGGCGAGCAAACACTCGCAGGCGATGAAAGTACTTGAAACTCCTGACGCGGATAAGATTGCCGCAGCGCACGGAGTGAAAGGAAAAGCCGCCGATGCAAAAGAATGTTTGGAATGTCACCAAACTGCGTACGACGCCCCTGCTTCTATGGTCGGCCCGAAATACAGTAAGGAAGACGGCGTGCAATGTGAATCGTGCCATGGTGCGGGAAATGACTACAAGACAATGTCAACCATGAAGGATCATCAGAAGGCGCTTGCCGCAGGATTAGCCGCCCTTTCTCTCGATGACGGCAGTGCAGAAAAGCTTTGTGAAACCTGTCATAATAAGAAAAGCCCGACCTTCAAATCTTTTGACTTCAAGAAGATGTGGGCTGAAATTGCTCATCCAGTTCCAAAATAATAAGTTCAAGTTACTTTCAGATTTTTCGTTGGAAACATTCGTTTGAACAAAAAGGAAGGTGGATTGTGAAAGGTATGCTGCAGAGATATGCCCGTCTCTATCGCAAATGGACGGACCATCGGCGATCGGTGATCGGCTATAAACCTGTCTCCATCATAAATGGATGGGTTATCAATCATCTGATTTTACTAGGAATGTTGACAATCCTCTTACTCTCAAGTATCGCGCCTGCACAATCGTTTAGCGGGAGGTTTGTTACAACTTTTTATTCGTACCAGCAGTACGATACAACCAATACCGCGAAACTCAGTTTGCGGGGCATTGAAGCAATGCAGCTCAATTTCGGAACGAGCGATTACCAGCTGCACACTTACCTTCTTGCCGCAAATGATTTTGTAACGAAGCAGCCGAACGATCCGGTGTTGCGTGCAGGGGATTTGTATTTTGAAGCGCGTAACATTGGTGATGTTGCCGATCTGAAGTTCGGCAGGCAGCCCGTATTCGAAGAGGTTGGCGTTTCTTCGGTTGATGGTTTGAGTGCCGATGCAAAATTTCTCGACAATAAAATATCCGTAGAGGCTTTTGGAGGAGCACTTCCACCCGTCGATGAAACATTCGAAGTGAATTCCGATCTGAGAGATAATACTCTTTTCGGCGCTCAGGCAAGTTACTCCCCGTCGGATAATTTTAAAGTCGGCGGCGCCTATGTTGACAAAAATTTCAAGCCACCGGGTTACTATACCTATAGATTAACCGACGTTCATACCACACCAAATTTGGGCGACAGTGTTTTCATAGATCCGTCGGCTGCTGCGTCACAGTTTGTTTCAGGTAATGCTTTCTATTACACTCAGAAAGTTTCCGGCTATTTTCGGTTAGATTATGATCTTAATTTCGATCAGTTTGACCAAACGGAGGCATCATTTAGGTATTCACCGATTACTGCTTTTTCTGTGAATATCGATTACTTCAATCGCGATTCGCGACTCCCTATCAATTCGATATTCTCAGTGTTTGATCATACGGGCACCGATGAATATGATTTAGGGTTGAATTATATCTTTACGCCTGACATAAGTGCGTTCGGTTCTTTGAGTAAAGTTTATTACACCGGAGATAACTCGACTCAATTCGCAATAGGCACGAACATCGATATATTCTCAATAAACTTTTCGCATAATGACGGCTTCGCGGGAAATCTCAATGGCATCAACGCGCAAATTACATATCCCTTGATGGAACGCAAGCTTGTTGTCATTGCTTCAGTATCGGCAGAAGATTACAAAACTTTGCAGGAGAGTTCACTGCCGTCAAATCAGTTGTATGATGGATCACTCGGATTGACTTTTCGTCCGGTACCTCTTCTTTCGATAAACTTGCAAGGACAATATTATCAAGATCCTGTTTACAAAAATGATTTTAGAGGATATTTGCAGGTCAACTATTATTTCTTCAGCAGTCTAACTTCTCAATGATGGAGGCGCAAATGAAAAAAATTATAACATTCGGAATTGTAATGATGGCCGCGCTTCTATCGACCTTTAATTTGTTTGTCGAATATCCCGCGCACGGGGCAACGAAGGATGCTCCAAGAATCGATAATTCAAAACTCATCAAGTTTTCACACAGCAAGCATATCAATGATGTCGGTGTAGCATGTGCCGATTGTCACACGGCAGCCACGACCAGTGAAAAAGAAACCGAATCTATTCTGCCCACGATGGAAACTTGTTACACGTGCCATGATCAATCTTCTACAAAGTGTGAGTTTTGCCACACTTCAACCGACAGCACAACATACCAGGATCTCATTTCGACATCGAGTGCGGTTTTCTTTTCTCATAAGCGGCACGCCGGGAATTTGAAACTGAAATGCGAAACTTGTCACCAGGGTCTTGACAAAGTTGAGTATTCAAAAGATGATGCGAATGCATTTCCGAAGATGGAGTCATGCACGACTTGTCACGGTCAAATTGAGACGAACGTCAAGGCGGAAAAAATCGACTACGCCGTGAAAATTGCGCCTGCTGGTTGCGAAACATGTCATAAGGATTTAACTAAACTCGTTCCTGAGTCTCATCGTCAAACTGACTTCATGAGTCAGCATAAGAATTTCGTGAGCGTTTCAGGCCCACAGAACGATTGCAAGTCGTGCCATACGCAGGTTTCATGCCAGGAATGCCACGACGCTTCGAACATGGCAAAGGATTGGACGCCTGGACAAATTTATGTTCCGTCAACTCCTTCTCTTTCACCGCTGACAACGCATGACAAGCTTACGGTTCAAAAAGTTCATCCTGATAATTACCGATTCACTCATTCGATTGATGCGAAGGGTAGAGAGAGTAATTGCTACACGTGCCATGATGAACGTACATTTTGCGTTAACTGTCACAACTCGGATGCGAACGGCGAGAGAATAAAACCGATATGGCACGACGTCGGAAATTTCGTGACTTTTGGTGTTGGAAGCGGCGGCGGCATGCACGCACAATACGCTAGAAAAGATATCGGAAGTTGTGCAAGCTGCCACGATGTTCAAGGCACCGATCCAGTTTGCATAACCTGTCACACCGATCCGGACGGAATTAGAGGCAACGATCCGAAAACGCATTCCGCATTTTATATGCACGATGTACATGGAAGCTGGCACAATGATGCCGGTGCGGTTTGTTATACTTGCCACACGGATCCCAATGCTCATCCGGGCGGAAAGCCGGGTCTCGGCTTTTGCGGTTATTGTCACGGCAACAATCCGGGAGGATGAAAATGAAAAAATATTTATCTATTAGCTATCAATTGTCGGTCGTGAGTTTGATCATCGCTGCGGGAATTGTTTTTAACTCATGCAGCAAATTGCAGAATAATGTTTTGTCGCCGGTGCAATCCCAATCGCAGTCGGGGATTTATCCTCATCCAGCGGGATGGTCGGACTCAAGTTCAGCAAGTTTTCACGGCGCATATTTCATCAACACTTATGTTAATGCGCATAAGTTTGATTTAACTTCTTGCGCTTCATGTCACGGCAATGATCTTGCGGGAGGCTCGACAAAGGTTTCTTGCTACAAGTGCCATCAAGGAAACGATGGTACGTTGGCGTGCAATACATGTCACGGCAGCCTTTTGAATCCTGCACCGCCGAAAGATTTGTCTGGTAATTCATTAGCCGCAAATCCGACTGTAGGTGCTCACCAGGATCATCTTTTGGGAAATAGCTTTACCTCCGGTGTTGCATGTTCTTCCTGCCATGCTGTACCTCGAGCTGCAGGACCTGCAATGCATCCGACGGGCGGAAATATCTCGGTTATCTTTTCAGGTGTTGCAACGACGGAAACCAATACGGCAGAATCTCAATATTACGATGCGACACAGCCGACGATAATTCCTACGCCGGCGTTTAATGTTGAGACTCTTCGATGCTCAAACACATATTGTCATGGCAATTTCAAGAATGGAAATAATTTCACGCCGACATGGAAAAATGGTGATTCAACCCAAGCTGCTTGCGGCACGTGCCATAGTGTACCACCTAATACGACGATTCATCAAGTCGCATTTTACCATGGGCCGAGTGAGCAGAACTGCTATTTTTGCCATGAGCCGATGATGGGACAGAACGGAATACAAGACAGCACATTGCATGTTAACGGCAAACTCGAACTTTACGGTAAGTCTTTAACCGCGTGGTAACGTAATGAATTGAAAACACTCAATGAAATCAAAGGTTGGTTGATCGACCTTGAAGGTACTCTCTACGCTGGCGATAAGTTGTTCCATGGTGCAAAAGAATTTATTGAAAAGCTCAGAGCCAAAGGAAAAAATTTCAGATTCATTTCGAACACGAATGTTCTATCCAGGAAGCTAATTGCTGAGAAGCTGCAGAGTCTCGGGATTGCTGCAAAAGAAGAAGAAATTTTCACGGCTTCTTCTGCAGCGGCGCACATTTTAAAAAGCTTCGACGGCATTAAATGCTATTTTGCGGTCGCGGATAATTTGATGGAGGATTTCAAAGGAATCGAGTCTTCCGACAAGAATCCAGATTACGTTGTCATGGGAGATGTTGGTACGGCGATGAACTACGAATTGATGAACAAGGTATTCAACTTTGTGATGGCAGGTTCGGAACTGATAGCGTTGCAGAAGAATAAATTTGTCAGAGGTATTGACGGATTGCAGATCGACGCCGGCGCTTTTGTGACGGCTCTTGAATATGCGGCTGATAAAGAAGCAAAAATAATCGGGAAACCTTCACGGCAGTTTTTTAATCTCGCCGTCCACGATATTAGAGTTGAGACGGGGCAGCGATGGCTATCAGCAGAGTTCGCCATGGTCGGTGATGACATTGAATCGGACATAAAGGGAGCGATAGACGCAGGTCTTGCCGGGATATTGGTTAAGACCGGAAAGTATAATGACTCATACAGTGCTCACTTCGGAATTGTGCCCGACTTGACTTTCGATTCGATCTCAGATTTGAGTGACAGTTTCCATTGATAGTTATTCTTGTTGGGTGCTGGCATTGGCGGTTCTATCCGTTCGTGGTTCGCCGATGGACCGTCACTGCGGATCGGTATCCTTGATAATAGGATAATTGAGCGGGAGGTAGAAAAAATCTTGACAAAAGTTGCATGCAAGATGTTAGACAAAATTACATTTTAATTATCCAGTTGATTATTTTCTATAAAAATCCATGAAACATCTTCACATAATTGAGCACCCACTTATCAAGCGGGACATTAG
>JBAPNE010000158.1:0-4216 GCA_049278975.1 Candidatus Kryptoniota bacterium | reverse complement strand
TGACAACGTTACACAGCATTGAAGGTTCAAGCTGCATTCTTTGATTGCAGCAGAATTTCCTCTTCTAATTCTTTTCTAAATTTTTGGATAGTAAATTTTACAGGCCATGCTGCCGCATCGCCAAGCGCGCAAATCGTGTTGCCCTCGATGTTATTCGCGATTCGAACTAAAAGGTCAAGGTCTCCAACTTTCCCATCGCCATGGTACATGCGCTCAAGTATTTTTTTCATCCAGCCTGTACCTTCACGACATGGCGTGCACTGCCCGCAGGATTCATGCCAATAAAACTTCGTGATGCGCAACAAAACTTTTATCAATTCCGTGTCTTCATCCATGACAATCACGCCGCCGGTACCGATTGCACTTCCGACAGTTTTTAGAGACTCAGCATCCATTCGAACTCCTTCAAGCTGGTCGCCCCTCAGCGGCGGCATCGAACTTCCTCCTGGAATCACCATCTTGATTTCCTTGCCGCCGATTATACCGCCTGCATATTTATATATAATCTCCGTTAACAAAGCTCCCGAAGGCAGCTCGAAAACCCCGGGCTTGTTCACGTGTCCGCTCACTCCGAACAGAAGTGTGCCAGGATGCTTTGGTGCCCCAATCTTTGTAAACCACTCCGCGCCGTTGAACAAAATAGCAGGGACATTCGCCAAAGTTTCGACATTATTTATAGTAGTTGGATTTCCCCAGAGACCGTTCTGAGCGGGGAAAGGCGGCTTGACTCTCGGATAACCGCGTTTGCCTTCGATGGATTCCATCAGCCCGGATTCTTCGCCGCAAATATATGCGCCTGCTCCACGATGTATGTAAATATTCACAGAGAAATTTGAGCCGAGAATGTTTTCGCCAATATAGCTTCGCGAGTAAGCATCGTCGATTGCCCTCTGTAAAATCTTCATCCACTTCATATACTCGCCGCGGATATAAATGTATGCCGTTTTTATTCCCATCGCGTACGACGCAATGAGAATTCCCTCAACCAATTGATGCGGATTGAACTCAAGTATCTGCCTATCTTTGAATGATCCCGGCTCGCTTTCGTCTGCGTTGACAGCGAGATACTTCGGCTTGTTCGTATTCTTCGGCATGAATGTCCACTTAAGTCCGGTTGGAAATGCCGCTCCGCCTCTTCCTCGCAAGTTGGACTTTTTTACTTCATCAGTTACAGCTTCAGGCGCCATCGACAAAGCTTTCTTCAAAGCTGAGTAGCCGCCATTGCGTTCATAATCTTCAATGCGGTCTATATCGAGGATATCCGGAAGGACAATCTTGGGGAATTCAGGATCGCCACTTTGTGCGTACAATTTCGTGTTTTGATCAGACATTTTACCGGCTTCCAATTTCCAACTTCTGATTTCTGAATTCATCCAAAAGATGATCAACTTTTTCTGCGGTAAGATTGTCGTAATAGTCATCATTGACCTGCATCATGGGTGCCGTGCCGCACGAGCCCAAGCACTCCACCTCATCAAGGGTAAACATCTTATCGGACGTCGTTTCACCGATTCTTACACCTAACCTTCTCTCAAGATGGCCAACTAAATTGTCGGAGCCGCGCAGCATGCATGAAACATTCGCGCAGACCTGGATATGATATTTGCCGACCGGCTTCTTGTTGTACATCGTGTAAAAAGTAACGACCCCAAGGATGTGATTAAACGGGACAGAGAGAAGTTCTGCAACGTAATGCATGACTTCTTCCGAAATCCAGCCGAATTGCTCCTGAGCCAACCAGAGCGCCGGCAATACTGCAGCCATCTGCTTCGGATATCGTTTCTTTATTTCTTCAACCTTTTGAAGATTTTCTTCAGTGAACATTATTATTTAGAATTCTCAATTTAAAATTATTATTTGTCTGCTTCGCCCATTATCGGGTCGATGCTTCCAATGATCGCCACGACATCGGAGATCATTTGTCCTTTCAGCAAAATCGGCAGTGCCTGCAGGTTACAGAATGAGGGCGAGCGAATCTTGAGCCGCCATGGCAGTCCGCCGCCGTCACTTATGATATAAAATCCTAATTCACCTTTGGAACCTTCGGTTGCAATATAAGCATCACCGGGCGCCGGATTGACTCCGTCGTTCACAATTACAAAATCATGGATCAGCTCTTCCATTTTTGTATAAACACGTTCCTTCTCCGGAAGAACTTTTTTCGGCAAGTCCGCTTTAACCGGACCAGCCGGCATTTTATCCAAAGCTTGTCTTACAATTTTTACGCTCTCTTCCATCTCGCGCATCCGAACCATGTATCGCGCAAAACAATCTCCGCCTTTTTCAGTAATGACATCGAAAGAAAGTTGATCATAAACGAGATAAGGCGAAAAAGTCCGCAGATCATATTCAATACCGCAAGCCCGAATGTTTGGACCGCTCAAACCAATTTCCACAGCCTCCTGTGCTTTGATTGCACCGACGCCGACAGTCCTGTC
The DNA here is from genome assembly GCA_049278975.1 of Candidatus Kryptoniota bacterium. Taxonomy (GTDB): domain Bacteria; phylum Bacteroidota; class Ignavibacteria; order Kryptoniales; family JAKASW01; genus JAKASW01. Next base: position 1,778 of record JBAPNE010000158.1, on the reverse strand, counting down.
AAGAAAAATCCTGTTCTTATTCAACATCCTGCCCATCTCGCTGAGATGCTTAGGAAAATCGCCGATAAAATTCCTGATTGCCTGCACTGATTTGTCATCCATATCTTGGGCAACGCCGCCGATCCGTGTGTAGTTAGTCGTGAAGCGAACTCCGGTGAACAGATCGAACACATCATATAATTTTTCGCGTTCTCTGAACGACCATAGAAAAACCGTCATAGCGCCGACATCCATCGCCATGGCACCTATCGCCATGAGGTGCGAGGAAATTCTAGCGAGCTCAGCGGAGATAACTCTGATATATTGCGCACGCGGCGGCGCTTCAACGCCAGCAATCTTTTCTACCGCGAGTATGTAAGCCACATTATTCGCAAGAGGTGAAATATAATCGAGACGATCGGTGTGAGGAATAAATTCGCTATACGAACATGCTTCCGCAATTTTTTCATAGCCACGGTGGAGATAGCCAAGTTCCGGTATACAATCGACGACGGTCTCACCATCCAATTTCACGAGAAGCCGCAAGACGCCGTGTGTCGCCGGATGCTGCGGACCGATGTTGAGAACCATGTAATTCTCAAGCGGATCCTCCAGGACAACGTTTGTATCTCTATCTTCAAGTGCCTTGAGGATGTGTGAAACGTTTCCCGCGAATGGAACTTTCGACTTTTTATCTTCCGGCAAAGCCGTCATTGTTTAACTTCTTAATTTTAAATTCTTAATTCAACACTATTTTCTCGGAAGAGGAATCGATCCTGGTACACCCATCAGAGGAAAATCTTTCCGAAGTGGATAATACTCATACTCCTCCGGCATGTACATCCTTCTCATGTCCGGATGGCCTTCGAAAGTAATCCCAAACATGTCGTATGTTTCACGTTCGTGCCAGTTCGCAGCTTTGAAAACGGAAGTAATACTCGGACAGACTGGATTGTCACCATCGACTTTAACTTTCAATCTCAACCGTTCTTTATTCTTGAAGGAGGTCAATTGATAGATTACGACAAATCTTTCTTCGCTTGGCACAGGCTGCGGGTGATGTTCATGTTCAATCGCAAGATATGCCTTGCGCGCGGAAGCATCTTCTCCCAAAGGGATCCCTTCTTGGGAGAAATTCAGCATGTCAGCACCGCAAAGATCTGATAGGTAATTGAATTCGAGATCCTCTTTCAAAAATTTGCAGACATCAACTATCCGATCACGTTTCACTTCAACAGATATTTGTCCATTAAATTCCGCGACCGACACAATTGCTTCTCCAAGTGCCGACTGAAGCGATGCTTCTATTTTCTCCTTCATCAAGAATTATTCCACAAACATTTTCTCGTGTTCATGCTCGGAGACCACGTTACCGCCGGCTTGAATTTTTTTCTGGATCTCCATCAATGCCTTCAATACCGAATCCGGTCTCGGAGGACAGCCGGCAACGTAAACATCCACAGGGACAAACTGGTCGATTCCCTGTACCACCGAATATGAGCGGTACATCCCGCCGCTCGAGGCACACACACCCATTGAGATCACCCATTTGGGGTCGGGCATCTGGTCGTAAATTCTCCGTACCACTTTCGCCATTTTAAATGTTACAGTTCCTGCGACGATTAGTAAATCACTTTGTCGGGGCGAAAACCTAAAAACTTCCGCACCAAATCGGCTCACATCGAAACGCGGGCCTGCGAACGCCATCATTTCTATCGCACAGCAAGAAATACCAAGCGGCATCGGCCAAAGAGAATTTTTGCGCGACCAATTGAAAAGAGCATCCACCGTGGTTGTTA
>JBAPNE010000157.1:0-3177 GCA_049278975.1 Candidatus Kryptoniota bacterium | reverse complement strand
GACAATGGCTGCGGACGGTCGGCTGATGTGGTACAACTCGTGAACTCGTTTACCGAAGGTTATGGTACAGATGCTGTTGTAATTGCCGCCGCGACAAATTCGAGCGATCCTGTTTCGCTTGCAGGCCAAATAGCCAGAGATCGATCACGAATTGTAATGATCGGCGCAACAGGAATGAATATCCCGAGGCCACCATATTATATGAAAGAGTTGGAGTTTAAGTTATCAAGGTCGTACGGTCCTGGCCGATACGATAGCAATTATGAAGAAGGCGGCGTCGATTATCCGATCGGTTATGTGAGATGGACAGAAAACCGGAACATGAAAGAATTCGTTCAACTGCTCAAGGACAAAAAAATAGATGTGAAGTCGCTTACGACTCATCGCTTCCCGATTGATGCAGCAGCGAAAGCTTACAAAATGATTAGCGGGAAGAAAGCGCAAAAATATATCGGTATTCTTCTCGAATATGAGAAGGAGCCCGGTGAATTCAAAAGCCATGGTTCAAGACCTAAAGTTCAAAAGTCATCTGAGGCATACCATGGCGACCCTATGACCATAGGATTTATCGGAGCGGGAAGTTTTGCGCAAGGAAATATTCTCCCAATTTTGAAGGATATGAAAGGCTTGAATCTTTACACAGTCTGTAACGCTTCAGGGGTCAGCGCAAAAACCGCACAGAAACAATTTGGCTTCTCTTCGATTACGACAGATCCGAACGAAGTTCTCTCGAACGACAAAATCGGAACGGTGTTCATAGCTACACGCCATAATCTCCATGCTGGCCTCGTCGCAGCCGCACTCAAAGAAGGAAAAAACGTCTTTGTCGAAAAGCCGCTTGCGTTGAACGAGAATGAGTTGATCTCAATTGCGCAGCTTTACAGAGCCAGCGATGAAAAAACCACTCCACTGTTGATGGTCGGGTTCAACCGAAGGTTCGCTCCAGTTAGTATCGAATGCAAGAAATTCTTCGACGACGTGGGTGAACCTCTCGTCGTAAATTATCGAGTAAATGCCGGTTATGTGCAGAAAAATCATTGGACGCAAAATCCGGTCGAAGGCGGCGGAAGAATCATTGGAGAAGTGTGCCACTTTGTTGACTTCATTCAATTTATCACCGCCTCAAAAGTCGAAAGAGTTTATGCAGAATCGATTTCGGCAAACAGTTCCTCAATAATTAACAACGATAACGTCAGCATTTCTCTAAGAATGAAAAATGGCTCGCTTGGCGTGATCACTTACGTCGCAAATGGTGACACCACGCTTCCGAAGGAACGGATAGAAATCACTTCCGGAAAGAGAGTGGTTGTGATCGATAATTTCCAATATCTCCATCTATATAAAAATGAGAGGGAAAAGAAAACGGGAACGGGAAAGATAGACAAAGGTATTTCAAATGAATTAGCTGCATTTATTCAATCTGCAAGCTCGGACCGGCATCCATTAATCACGTTCGATGAACTCGTCAATACATCGCTTGCTACATTTAAAATTTTAACCTCGCTTTCTGTCGGTGAGCCTGTTATCTTGTGAGAAAAATTGGACGTTTGATATGATGTACCATAGAGATGCTTTTTCACGGCGAAGGTTGTTAACTATAGAAAATCTTAGTCTATTTTTCTTCTTCACTCTGCCTCTCGCTCAAACCGCTGCGGCACAAGATTTTTCAGTAAATGCCGGATTGGGCTTGGAATATTTTCAAAGTCCTTCCCTCTCTCAATATATGAATTACACGATACCGGGGAGCATAACGCCTGGAACATTTACCACCGCTGCACAATTTGTTTTTGGCGGCGAATTTTTCCTGTCGAACGATTGGGCGCTCGGAGTTGAATACGGATATATCACAAAAAGCAATTCCGGCAACTATGTGCAAGTCAATTATTCATATTCAATGCCATCCATCACTTTAAGAAAAGTTATGGCAGGAGATGGATATTATTTCAGTTATGGCGGCGCGATCGGCTACCATTTTGCATCCGTCGGTCAAACTATTGTCGCATATACAAATCAGGCCCAGAATTTTTCAGCACAAGGTATTGGTGTAAAAATTGACGCCGGTGTTGACACGAAATTAGGGGAGAACTTTTATGCACGCATCAATGCCGATGGTCACGGTGAATTTATTGGCAACTTTAAGTCACAAAGTGGTACACCGTTATATACCGACGCCTCCAACTCGCGTGTAGTCAATGGGTATCTTTCAGGCGTCGGTGTTACGTTTCAATTGGTTTATTATTTCTAAGACAAAAAAAGAAGAGGAAATTTGAATATAAATATAGAAAGCATAATACTCGGCATAATTCAGGGATTGACGGAATTTCTGCCGGTGAGCAGCACAGCACATTTGGTGATAATACCCGATTTGTTCAAATGGAATTCGCCGCTCCTGAACAGCCTTACTTTTGATGTTGCACTCCATACCGGGACTTTGCTTGCAGTCGTTGCGTATTTTTTTCGCGACACAATAGAATTGATTTCCGGTTTCTTCCGGGGGCTCGTGAAAATGAATTTCAATAAGGACCCGAAAACGAAATTATCACTCCTGGTTTTTTTAGGAATAATTCCTGCGGGCGTGCTGGGAGCTTTGTTCGACAAGTTGATCGAAGATCGATTCAGGACACCGGGAGTACTTGTAACAAGTATGATTGTTGTCGGAGTCCTAATGTGGTACGCAGAAAAGTCTGCGACAAAAACAAAGCAAACCGGCGCAATGTCCATTAAGGATGCATTGATTGTCGGAATTGCTCAGGCGCTTGCGCTCGTTCCCGGCACTTCTCGTTCAGGGATAACAATCTCATCCGGCCTTCTTCTCGGCTTTAAACGCGAAGACGCGGCAAGATTTTCGTTCTTGCTTTCCATCCCGGTTATCGCAGGAGCTGCAGTTTTGAAATTGAAATCGTTCGCCCATGGCCTGCCATCCAATGATGTTGCACCGCTTCTCCTTGGAATTTTCTTCTCGGCAATCTTCGGATTTCTATCTATAAAATATTTCATGAAATATTTGCAGCGGCATTCGATGAACGTGTTTGTGTGGTACAGATTTGCATTCGCCGCAATAATAATAATATTCATTTACATCATCTGAGGAAAACATGAAGTCAGCCATATTAGCATTCACAGTTTCATTTTTGCTGTTCGGCTGCAGTACGAAAGGGAAAAACGTGGTTTTAGAGA
>JBAPNE010000156.1:0-6946 GCA_049278975.1 Candidatus Kryptoniota bacterium | reverse complement strand
CTCATGCACATTATAGCATCAAAAGCCGTTGCCTTCCATGAAGCGCTTCAGCTGGAGTTCGTCGATTACTCTAAACAAATTATCGCTAATGCGCATGCCATGGCATCGCGTCTGACCGAACATGGATTCGAAATCATCTCCGGTGGAACGGATAATCATTTGATGTTGATTGACCTCCGAAACAAAAATGTCTCGGGAAAAGACGCGGACAAAGCGTTGGAGCAGAGCGGCATCACGGTCAATAAGAACATGGTTCCATTCGATGATAAGTCTCCACTTGTTACGAGTGGGATAAGAATTGGAACACCGGCAGTTACGACGCGAGGTTTCAAAGAAAACGAGATGACCATAATTGGAGATTTCATCGACAGAGTTATAACTAATGTTGGCAGCGAAAAAGTCTGCAGAGAAGTCAGAGATGGTGTGGCTGACCTTTGCAGGAAATTTCCTTTATATGATTTCGGGAAAGAAATTTTACCATCACAAATTTAAACCAAGCAGATGTGGCTGTTCGAACAAACTCGCACCTTTCTTTTTCCAATGGAAGATCGGCGACATTAGCATTCGGGACTAACATTTATGCCTCTTCGGATGACCACAATAAAACCTTGATTAGGCGTGAACCATAAGCTCAATTCCACTATTTTAGAATAATGAGTGAAAGCGCTAATGAAATAGATTTTCAGGAAAAATCCCAATTGAGAAGTCCAGCATCAAAAGAAATGTCGTTTTGGGATCATCTTGAAGATCTGCGAAAGCGTCTCATCTGGTCTGTTATAGGTATATTAATAGCGACAATCGTCTGTGCACTATTTGCGGATTTTATCGTAAATAAATTTCTTTTAGTACCAGCGATCCATAGCAAACCTCCGCTCAAGATTCAAAATCTCAAGCCTTATGGCCAGATGGTGTTGTACATGGAGATCATATTTGTCGCAGGACTAATCTTGAGTCTTCCGAATACACTTTATCATCTCTGGAAATTTATTGAGCCAGCACTTTATCCGAACGAACGAAAATACATAAGTTCTATCGTCTTCTTCTCAACATTTTCCTTTCTCGTCGGAGGAGCATTTGCTTATTATGTTTTGATCCCTAATGCGCTCCAATTTTTTGCGGTGTTTGGTTCTCCGTTTATTGAGAACATCATTGATGTTCAATCATACTTCGAATTCATTACTGGAATAATTTTAGCTTGCGGCGTGGTCTTCGAACTTCCGATGCTGTCTTATTTTCTAGCAAAGATTGGAATTCTAAGTGCGGAATTTCTTCGAAAATATCGGCGGCATGCTGTAATTGTAATCTTAATTGTAGCCGCCGCGATTACTCCGCCTGATATTGCAAGTTGGATTATGATGTCGGTTCCACTTTACCTTCTTTATGAGATATCTATTGTCATCGTTCAATTTACTCGTGCGAACAAACGAAAGAAGGAAGAAGCTGCAGCATAAATTTAGACGGGTGAATTTTTGGATCTAAACGAGATTATCTTTCCGATAAATGAAGAGGTCAAACTTTTCAACAAAGAATTTAAAGCTGCAATTCGTTCCAACGTCGGAATCGTTGATACAATAGCGCGCTACTTGTTGCATCAGAAGGGGAAAAAAATTCGACCGGTTCTCCTTTTGTTGTCGGCAAAAGCAAGCGGTGGAATTAATCAAAGCACTTACCATGCGGCAACTCTGGTGGAGCTTCTTCACACTGCAACTCTGATCCATGATGATGTCGTTGATAACGCCGATGTCCGCCGCGGCATCGCCTCTATCAATGCGACGTGGAAAAACAAAGTTGCGGTCTTAATGGGAGATTACCTGCTATCGCGCGGTCTTCTCGTTTCACTCATCCACGATGAATTCGAGTTTCTAAAGATCAGTTCAGTTGCCGTCAAGCGTATGAGCGAGGGAGAATTGTTGCAGATCCAAAAATCGAGACAACTTAATATGGATGAAGACACATATTTTAGAATTATATCCGATAAGACTGCCTCATTGATTTCGACTTGCTGCGAGTTGGGAGCTGCGAGCGCCACCAGCAACGAAACGATTATTTCCCGGTTAAGAAATTTCGGAGAGTATCTCGGAATGGCGTTTCAGATCCGCGACGACATCCTAGATTACGAAGGAAAGAAAGCCGTCCTCGGAAAACCCGTCGGCAGCGATATTAAGGAGCGAAAAGTTACTTTGCCGCGAATATATGCTTTCAAAAATGCGCCGAAACAGACAGCAAGGTCGGTGCTTAAACTCTTGAAAAATGGAAAGCGTGGATCACGAATCGAGGAAGTGATCCAATTTGCCGAACAGTACGGCGGCATCGGACGCGCGCGGGAAAAAGCAGAGGATTTCATTGCGAAAGCCCGGCACGAACTTGATGAGATAGTGGATTCCGACTCAAAAGAATCGCTGTTAAATCTGACTGACTTCGCTGTTGAACGTGTTCATTAATAATCGTGCAGCCCGGTCCAGACATTCGACAGAGAAATATGTCCTTGCGTTTGGTGGAGGAGGCGCAAGGGGGCTTGCCCACATCGGTGTTCTGAAAGTCTTTCAAAGGGAAGGATTTAAGATAACTGGAATCGCGGGGACAAGCATGGGCGCTATCGCGGGTGCAATGTTCGCTTATTATGATGATGCAATAGAAGTTGAAGGATTATTTAGAAAATTTTTGACGAGCCGATTTCATGAGAAGTTTGGAAAAACTTTTTTTGTCCTCTCCGAAAATCCCGAGACCTACCATGAACCGAAGAAGATCATAAAAGAACTCGGGCGCAGTTACACTTATCTCAAAGCCGCTTCAAGAAACGCCGTCTTTTCCCGAGAGATTCTGAAAGACATATTGGAATTTTTGCTGCCGGATGTTGATTTCAAGAATATGAGAATACCATTTATATGTGTGTCAACAGATCTCGTGACCGGAAAAGAAATTGTGTTCAAGCGAGGCAGACTTATCCCCGCAGTGATTGCGAGTTGTTCAATACCGGGTATCGTTGAGCCTATGAAAATAGGCGATTCATTGCTTGTTGATGGCAGCACGATAAGTATGGTACCTGTCGCGGCGGCTCGGAAAACATTTTCCGACTCCGAAAATAAAGTGATTGCAATTGATGTTTCGATGGAATTGAAACGCGATACGGAGCCTGCAACAGCTTTTGAAGTTGCACTCCGATCTGCTGAAATATCAAATCACTATCTTAACAGAGTATCTCTTGATAAAGCAGATTTTGTCATTCATCCAAAAGTTGGCAGAGCAAATTGGGCAAATTTCGACAAGTTGGATGAGTTAATCAGATCAGGCGAGACAGCGGCAAGAAAATTCTTATTAGATTTTATAAATCGAAGATAAACTACCGATTTTCACTTGTATCAATTGCATTCCCCCCCAAATTTTGTTAAATTTCATTACTATGAGAGTTAGACCCCTATAAATGTTCCTCTGTAAGTTTCGAAGGTACCTTGTTGTGCCATGCCTTGTTCTGTTTTTTCTTAGTCTGCTTTCTTCACTTTATGCCCAATCACCCAACCCGGCAGCAGAACTTTCTCAATACGGGCTAAAATATGAACAGGTCACTCCAACTCGCGGCAGAATTAACCTCAATGGAGAATGGCAAGCGTCGATAGATGAAGGAAAATCATGGCAATCCGTCACCGTACCTTCCATATATGATTACGATGGACAAGTAATTTTCGAAAGACACGTTTTCATTCCGACGGAGTTTGTAAAAAGAGGCGTTTTTAATCTTGTCTTCGGTAATGGCGGTACGTCGACCGAAGTGAGAATAAATAATGAATCCGTAGCGGTTCACAATGGCGCCTATTCGCCAATTGATGTTAGAATTCCTGATCGGCTCTTGCAAGCGGGTACTGAAAATATCATCCGGATTTTCAGCAACGACGAATTGAATCCCGTCTCAACTATTCCATTAAGACAGTTAGCGTTTGAACCAAAAAGTTATAACGGCCTTTTCCGAAGTTCTTATCTGCAAGTAATGCCTCCAATTTATTTCGATCAACCTTTTGTTCGGATAATATCTAATTCGAATTTTAATTCTGCGAATGTGGAAAGCGATGTAGTCGTTTACGCTTTCGATTATTCAAGGTTCGGAATTGACTCGACAGCCACTTCCGTGATGCTGACAGCACATGCGGAGCTTATAGACAAAACTTCCGGTAAGGTCGTGGCGAAATCCTATGATAATAAATTCACCTTGGCTCAGAACCACAATACAACAGTTCATCTCTCCATGCTGGTTCAAAATCCAGGTTTATGGTCACCAACTAATCCTAATATTTACGAACTTAATCTCTATCTTTATAATGGTACAACGTTGATAGACCAATATTCTGAAAACGTAGGGTTCAGGACATTCGATTTATTGGGAGGGAAGTTCCACCTTAATGGCAACCCGATTTTCGTAAAGAGTGTAAATTATGTTCTCGATTACCCGAAAATAGGAGCGGCTGTTAATGAAGTCCTCATGGAAAAAGACATCGCAGTTATAAAAACGCTTGGTGCAAATGCGATACGCATAGTTAACTATCCGCCGCCTCAGGAATTGCTCGACCTCTGTGATAGATTCGGCTTGATGGTGTTTGAAGAGATTCCTTTGGTAGATGCTCCACCATCAGTTTTAGAATCAAGTCAATACAGAGAAACCTTGCGAAATTATTTGCACGATTTGATCCAACAGACATGCTATCATCCGTCTGTGGTTGCCATATCTGCTGGAAGCAATATAGATCCGACAAGCAGCATAACGAAGGAATATATATCTTCAGTGGTGAATCTCGTTCATTCTGAAACAGACAGGATGGTTTATTACACGCCGATAACAGGAATTGCAGATGGCACAGAAACGGATGCCGACTTTGTCGGATTGGATTTAACGCCATTTAATTCAACAAGGAAGCTTAAAGATTTTCTCGCGAAGATAACCGACATGTACCAGAATACATCTTTCTGGGTTTCATCAGTCGGCACACAAACTCAAATTAATAACCACGAAGGATATTCCGATCCGCTCTCTCTTGAACATCAGGCAAGGTATCTCGTCGACGCTTATGGAGCTATTGAAAGTAGAAATATCGCCGGCGTATCGGTCAACAGTTATGCCGATTGGGAAGGAGCGGTTCCACACTTAATGCCGAATGGGTATCCATATCTATATACATTTGGCATCGTCAGCTATTGGCGAGATAAACGCCCGTCGTTTGTAGCAGTGCGAGCTCTTTTCAATGACGAAACATTATTAACTTTGCCTATTGGGAATTACGCAGACACACCACCGATCATTTACGTAATTATGTCAACGCTTCTTCTCGTGATAATTACTTACCTGCATTATAGTCGAAGATGGTTTCGCGAAAGCGCTGCCCGAGCTGTCTTTAGACCATATAATTTTTTTGCGGATGTGCGGGATCAGCGAATGATCTCTGCATTTCAAACTTCAACGGTGCTTTTGCTTGTGTCCGCTGGAGTTTCAATATATCTGTCGAGCCTATTCTATGCCTTCCGCGATGATTATGTTTTTGATAGGATGTTGGGACTTCTCGTGCCAAGTGACTTTTTGAAAATTAAAATAGATTACTTGATATGGCATCCGGCTGAGTTCATCATGGCATTCACGATTTTTTTCATGGTCATGGCATCCATGATCACATTGATCGTGAAATTTATTTCTTATCTTGTCAAAATAAGGCTACAAATGGTTAGTGCGTTCACCATTGCGACATGGTCTGCACTTCCCATGGCGGTCTTGATACTAGCCGACATGATACTCTTTCGATTGCTGGATGATCCAAAATTTGTCTGGGCATCGTGCATAATTTTGATTGCGCTTTTCCTTTGGAGCCTGTTTAGGTTGTTTCACGGAATTAGTGTTATTTATGATTTGACGACTGTACGTGTCGGAATAATAGGATCAGTTATTTTGATCGTGCTTATTCTGCTCGTTACGGTTTATTATAACGGAACCGGCGGCGTTATACCTTACACAAAATTTTTCTACAAGTTCATAATAGAAAACAGATTTGTATAAATGTTTCTTTCAAAATTAGAAATCTTCGGCTTCAAGTCGTTTGCGACCAAGACAGAACTCGCATTTAACGGCGGAATTACGTCGGTCGTTGGACCAAACGGCTGCGGCAAAACAAACGTATTGGATTCTATCAGGTGGGTGCTTGGCGAGCAACGTACCAGCATGCTCAGAAGTGACACCATGGAAAACGTTATCTTCAATGGGTCGAAAAACCGCAAGCCGCTCGGAATGGCCGAAGTCACGATCACAATAAAGAATGACAAAGGACTTTTGCCCATTGATTATGCTGAAGTCGGCATAACGCGGCGAGTCTTCCGTTCCGGCGAAAGCGAATATTTCATCAACCGAAATCAATGCCGGCTAAAGGATATCCAGGATATGCTGATGGATTCCGGTATGGCAGCGACGGCATATTCGGTTATCGAACTCAAAATGGTGGAAGACATTCTTCGTGAAAACACCGACGAGCGTCGGAAAATGTTTGAAGAAGCTTCGGGAGTTACCAAATATAAATCGAGGAGAAAAGCTGCTCTCGGTAAACTTGACGACGTGCAGCGAGATTTGCTTCGGGTCAACGACCTTATTTCTGAAATCGAAAAGAAAGTCGCCTCGCTCGAACGGCAGGCGAAACGAGCCGAACAATATAAACGGTTCACAGATGAATTGGGATTGCTCGAACGGCAATATTTGTTTTCGGAATACAATTATGTATTAACAAAGATAGGTCCACTTAAGGAGAGCCTTTCACAAACTGAAAATGAAAAGACTAACTCTCTAAACATTCTTTCTCACGAGGAAGAGCTTCTACGTCTGACACGTTCCGAAATTGATGCATTTGAGAAAAGCACTTCTGCGCTGAGACTTCAAAGATCGGAAAAACAGAGTGAGCTTTATTCCATCGAAGAAGAAATCGCA
>JBAPNE010000155.1:0-10172 GCA_049278975.1 Candidatus Kryptoniota bacterium | reverse complement strand
GCGGAAATTATAATTGCCTTTGTCCCCTTTGATGTATTAGGACAATCGGTAGACAGCAATTATCAGGCGACTGGCGACGAGTTTGGTCATGGAGAATCCGAAGGATATTCCGATTTTCAATTCGGCCTTCTTTGGAGTGCATACAATTTGGAATCCGATAGCATTCTTGCCAAATTCTTTACTAACTGGGAGCTTGAGACTCGAATTGCGGAAGAGCCGCTGCTCGAAACTCCAATCAGCAACGCTACCGCTTCTCTTTTTGATTTCCTTTTAGATGCAGATTTTCAGAGTTCAAACTATCCGTACGAGGATGCTGTGATCCAAAATCAAATTGAAGCAACGATGCCGCCATCATTATGGTCTTCACAAGATGAGTGTATCCTTCAGAATTACCATCCGCAGTCAAGTGATCCGTACCATCCTGTTTTTATTATACTTGATGATTCACACAACGAAATGCTCGAGGAATTTCTTGGAGATTGGTCAGAAGTCAAAACGATCGCCGCGCAGGAATTTTTTGGAAATTATGTCCCATTTGGAGTTGATGTGGATTATTCTAATAATCAAAACGATTGGGCGCTGATTAGACACTGGTACACTTTTTCATTTACACCAGATCTTCAACAAGCTTCCGTGTTGGATCAGACTCCGTCAGGGGCGGTTACGTATGCGTGCATCGTGGGGCCTGATGGAAATTGGGTGAAATTTCCAGATCAGCCGATAGCGCCACTTCTCTCGCGGTCTGAATCGCCACCAGTATATTCTCCGCATCCAGCGCATCACCCGCTGCCGGTTACCATCGTCCATGATCCTTCGCTATCCATTGGACCAGCAGGGGACCCGCGTTCGATTTCGACCACGACTCATCCGGCTTCTCCGCGGAATCGGATTCAGGCGGGGCGCCCGCGGCCAATTGCACCTCGACAGCACAATCCGACTTCACCACAAATCCCGACCCAACCGAAACGCTCAAGAGATAATACACCATCGACTAATGGGCCGACATCGCCGCGAACTCCGGCCACGCGGTCGAGACAAAGTCAGCAACAAGTTAATACGCCGTCGTCGCCGAACAATCCGGCTACAACTCAAAGTCCTTCTCACGCAACATCGTCAAAGTCACAGCCGCCGGATACCAAAACGCAGGATCCGAAAAAGGATCACCAAAAATCGCAATAGTAACGTTCGCCAGCGGAAGTTTAACCTTGTCAATCGCCTCTTGAATAACTCGGCGAAGTTATTTTCTGTATTTATAATTAAATGAAATAAGACTTAAATTGTACCATGAAAAACAAAAATCATGGTCGCGTCATCGATGAGTCGGATCTTTCCGGACTAACTCTTCTTGGGAAGGGAACGAAACCGCAAAAAAAACTTGAGACCTTTCCAAACCATCATCCGGGGCGTGATTATGTTGTGACATTACGAACCGATGAGTTCACTTGCGTCTGCCCGGCAACGGGTCAACCGGATTTCGCGAAGTTGACGGTCCAATATATTCCGGATGAAAGAATTGTCGAATCTAAATCGATGAAACTTTATTTATGGTCGTATCGCAACGAAGGTGTGTTTCATGAACATGTTGCGAACGTAATCCTTGATGATCTTGTCAAGTCTCTTTCACCGCGCTGGTGTAAGGTGACGGCCGACTTTTTTGTGCGCGGAGGAATCTCGATATCCGTCGAAGCCGAACACGGTAAGAGAAAATTGTAACTTTTGCTTGACTTTGAGTCTTTAATCGCCTAAAATGTTTCATGGTCATTGATGACCTAAGCATTGAACTTTAGTATTCCTAACAGTCTTAACTTTACACTTCCCGCCAGCATTTGTAATGCCACTGGTGGGAAAATCCCGTGAGTGGGAATTGAAAGGAAAAAAGATGAAGACGCTTGCGTTTATTATTCTCTTCGCACCCGCTGTCGGCTCTTGTCAAGGATTTTTGCCAAGGTGGGAAATGTCAGCTTCAGTAGATGCCAACTCATTTTCAAACTCGATCGGAAGCCGTCAAAACCAATATGTTTCGCTTGCGTTCCGACCGGGCTTTTATCCCGTGCTTGGTGTAGGACTTTCCGTAGAGCCGGAATTATTTTTAGGTGCCACGAAGGGACAAGCACCGGCAGTGAATTTGAGCGGAAATATTTCTTACAGCCTCGGAATGGGTTATTGGGGATTTGTGCCGTTTGTGTTGGCCGGTTACGGACTGGGTGATGGAATTCCATTTTACCAGCCTTTGGTTCGTACTCCGGGGACGACTCCATCAGCGATAAACCTTTATAATGTGGGCGGCGGTTTGAAGATCATGGCTTTAGGCGGAAGGGGCTTGATCAGACTTGAGTACAGGTATCAGGAATTCAATGCGACAGCTCCATCTACACCGGTGAGAGTTTTTGCGAGACGTTTGCTGGTCGGGTTTGCAGTATTGCTGTAATTAATTAAGCACGGTCATGACTGGCGAGTGTACCATGTCGAAGAATGGTGGTACATTTTGTTATTAACGAAGGTGATTTTGTGCCGAGAGCGGGAATCGAACCCGCACGAGGGGTTAAGCCTCGCTGGATTTTGAGTCCAGTGCGTCTACCAGTTCCGCCATCTCGGCTTGCATGAAAATATAACAGTTAGCAGTATTTTAGTAAAGGTCTGTCGTTCTCGCCATTATTCTTGCTGCCGTATATCGAAAATCTAATCTGCACTTTGTCGTTTTCAAGAAGTTTCGGAGTGCATTTCGTCACTTCATGTTGTGGATTTGCATACACTAAGGAGTTAGTGAAATGGATAAGCAGATTGTCCTTAACTTTGTTAGCGCGATCAACGAACATGACGTTGACAAAATCTGTTCGCTCATGGCGGACGATCATAAATTCGTTGATTCTCAAGGAAACGAAGTTGTGGGTAAAGAAAAAATGAGGACAGGATGGATTGGGTATTTTCAATTGTTTCCCGACTATAGAACCGAAATTACAGATATGTTTTTTAATGAAGACACCGTAGCGGCGTTTGGTTTTGCTAGTGGTACATTTCAAGGGAAAAGTGATAGAAAGGAAAATTACTGGCGTTTGCCAGCTTCGTGGAAAGCCGTCGTCAAGAACGGGAAAATTTATTTATGGCAAGTTTATGCTGATTCAAAGATACCCTTTGACATTATCAACAAACCACCACTCGCGCTCCAAAAGTTTCCGGAACGGATGCTCTTTCATAATATGGTGGTTGGGAGTCGGCGCAACACATCGCCGGATTATTTGATAGAAAGCATAGCGCGACTATTACCACCATGGTTGTTCCATTTTTCATAGACTATTAAAGATGGCTTGAGTCTCTGCCTCGCTGTATGTAGGAATCACCCCGCTGACAAACGCGTTGAAGGTGGCAATAGGCTCGCCGGAAGCCTTCACCATATATGCGGTTACATACGCCGTCAGCTCCGAGGACGGATTGGCGGCTCCACCGTCGATGTATGACCAGTCGTTCACTCCTTTAGCCCGAAGTGCGCTAAACATATTAGTGAAAATACCCCAGCCGTAATGGGCTTGGATGTTCTTCATCATCAGGTATAATGGATCCCCGCTAAGATTCAAGTCGTCATTTTTAGCGATAGTGTTATAACCTATTTGGTTCAGGAGATGGACTTCGGTCATGCCGGGGAAGGGGCTCTTGTTGTCGGCCCACCAATCCACGGGCCACCCGGCGACTGAAACGTTCGCGGTTCGCTGGTTGACTGTTTCGTGCACGCCAAAGACGATAGCTGTACCACCTATCGCGCCGTAATTCATGCCTGTAAAAAGATCTGGAGCAAGTCCGATTCCCGGTGAGGGGGACTTGCCTCTGGCGTCATCGACCTGACTTATGTCGCCGGTACTATAGGCGGCGCCGCTAAGCGACGCATCTATATAAACATACAATTTCGCCGTAGGGGATGAAGTTCCCCAATCTCTGTCGAGCTGATCGGTGGCAGTATCCATCACCGGGAAAATGGGAGTTACTGCAGCCACGTTGGCTGCCCATGTGGACGCGTCCGCATACCAATCCCAATATTTTCCTGAATGGACTTTCAAAGTGCCAGAGGTCAGGACATTTAGCGTCGCAATATTGCTAGTGTCCGAGCCCAAGCTGTTGCTCACCGTTACCGTGAAGGCAGCAGAGCCTCCCACATTCATGGTAGGAGTGACATACGTCGCAAGAGTAGCGTTGTTGATGGCTACCCCATTCTCGAACCATTGATAGTTAAGGGGTTCTGCTCCCGAAGCAACTACTGTAAATGTTGCGGCGGTTCCTACTGCGATGGTTTGGCTGATAGGCTGGGTGGTGATGGACGGCATGGTAGCCGCTACTGGATTTTCATTCTTATGGCAAGAAGAGACAAACAGCGAAGAGTAAATTATAGTCGATGCAAAAAATAATATTCTTTTCATAATTAATCCCGCGGTTCTTTACTATCGAATCCTTTTCCAACAACGGACTTAATATAACAAAAGAAATACTGCGCTTCTATTTCCCCTAAAGAAAATCCAACGCGTTCGTGCTGTAATATTCAGGGAAGCAAGTCCCCAGAAAGGAGTTTCCCGATCTCTTCAACAATCTTTTTTCGCGAGATTTCTTTCTGGATTTCGCGACTTTTCTTCAGCCACTCTTCACGCTTCGTTGTGTCTTTACTTGCTTCCGCGCCTGCAGTTAAGTCTTTGATAGTCACGGTTCCATTTGCGAATTCGTTCGACCCAACAATAACCGCGAATTTTGCCCCAACCTTGTCGGCGTATTGAAGCTGTTTCCTCAAACTTTTTTCTGTGCCTAAATATAAATCCGTTTTGAATCCGCCATCGCGAAGCTCATTCGCAATTTTAAGATATTCCCGAAGTTTGTCCTGTTCCATGATAGTAACGACGACGTCGACAAAATTATTATCGGATCCGTCTCCCATCGTTGCGAGAAGCCGATCAACTCCAATTGAGAATCCAACCGCCGGCAATTCTGCATCCGTAAAACGTTTCACGAGATTATCGTATCGTCCGCCGCCCGCAATGCTTCCGAATTGCGGCTTGCCTTTGAGATTTATTTCGAAGACGGGTCCAGTGTAATAGTCGAGCCCGCGTGCGATTGTTGGATCGTATGTAACAATCTCGCTTCCAAGTCCGAGCGCGTTAAGAAAACCGTCGAGATTTTTCAAGTCAGCACAGCTTTCTTCTCCGACAAGATCTGATAATTTTTCTAGGACTTCCTTGCGATCGCCCTTTGGAAGGGAAAGGTAATCTTTTATCTTTCCGACATTCTCATTCGTCAATCCGAGTCCCGGAATAAAATCGCCTGACACATCTTGTCTTCCTTTTGTCAACTCTAATTCTATGTTTTCCATCCCGATTTTGTTCAACTTGTCCAGGACACGGAAAACATCTTTCGCCCGTCCCGACGGGATGCCGCTATACTCGATGACGGCGTTCAAGACTTTTCTGCTGTTGACGTTGACAATGAATTCGCCGACTCCGATTTCCCGCAGCGCTTTTACGACTGCCGAGATAACCTCTGCCTCTGCAAGCTGGCTCGAAGTACCGACCACATCGACATCAAACTGCGTGAACTCCCGGAACCTTCCGGGGTCGGGCTTGTCGGCGCGCCAAACCGAACCGACCTGATAACGTTTGAACGGCTTCGGCAAATCGTTGTACTGTGCCACGATACGAGCAAGCGGAACGGTAAGATCAAATCGCAGTGCTATATCCTGCTCTTCCGGACTCTTAAAACGAAAAATCTGCTTCGTGTTTTCCTCGCCATATTCACCTAACAATATTTCCAGATACTCGAGTCCCGGCGTTTCAATCGGAAGAAAGCCGAAGCTCTCGTAAACTTTTCTTATTATCGAGATGATCTTGTTTTTCTTGTAGGCAAATCGCGGCAGTAAATCGCGGAAGCCCTTGACATTTTGCGTCTCTATTTTTTCCATTGGGAAATCGCTTTTTGAAATTGGTATTGTAAACTCAGCATAAATTTACGAACAAAAACGGAGAAATCTTATATCAGATGTGAGACGGACATGGTGGCTTTCTTACGTACCGATGAATGGCCATTCTTTTTTTGAATATGCCCTAACAAAATATATAATCAACCCCGCAATTAAGATTGTCGCCGCGTATTTGATTTCGTAAAAGAAATTCTTCCTTGAGATGAGAACGAATATGAATCCGATAAGTGAAATAATTGCAGGTAGCGGATAGAGCCACATCTTGAATGGACGTGCAGCTTTGGGATGTTTCCACCGCCAGATCAGGAGGCCCACCGTCTGCGATAGAAATTGTATCGTTATTCTTATAATGACAAGCGCGGCAATCACCTGTACTAAACTCAGGAAGCAAAATAGAATTGCCACTGAGCCGAGTGTCAGCAAAGAGACATACGGGAAGCGGTTCTCGTTATGAACCCGTGCGAAAATTTTAAAGAAATTTCCGTCCGTTGCTGCGGCAAATGGAATTCGTGAGTAGCCTAAGAGCAACGAAAAGATAGATGAGAATGCCGTCCACATGATCAGGAACGTGGCAAGTTTGCCAGCCCAGTTGCCATAAAGTTTTTCCATCATGGCTGAAATCAAAAAATGGTTTTCATTAGCTCCTGTGACCAACTCCTGCCATGGTATTACGCCTATTATGCTCACGTTCATTATGACGTAAATAATCCCCACAAGCGTTATCGAAATTATTATTGCACGCGGGATTGTTTTGGATGGTTCCTTCACTTCGTCGCCAAGAAAACAAACATTGTAATATCCCCAATAGTCGTAAACCGAAATGAGCATTGCAGAGCCAAGTCCAAGGAAGAAGCTACTCGAGAATGAAAATGCGTCCGCAGGAAAATTAAATGCCACCGAACTCTTGAAGTGAGTAACTCCCGCAAAAATTACCCATGCAATTGTTATCATAACCACAACCCAAAGAAACCTCGCGAGTTTATTTATAACAGTGATTTTTCTGGACAGCAGAATCAAGGCGATCACACAGACGGAGATGGCTACTAAAGTAATTCCGGTCGCGGTCAAGTTCACATGAAAATTCTCTCCGAATGGGAATTGTACTGCAAAAATGGTCTGAGTTAATTTCGGAATGAAGTATGTCGAATACTCGGCTAATCCTAGACATCCTGATGCGATTGAGAGCGGCGCGCTGAAAATCAATTGCCAGATGAACAGGAATGACATCATTTTTCCGAGCTTGCCTCGTCCGTAAATTTCACCAAGATAGTGGTACGTTCCACCCGAACCAGGGAGAGCAGCGCCAAGTTCTGCCCAGACCATTCCGTCGCTCAACGCGAGAACTGCACCCAATATCCACCCTACCATTGCCTGTGGTCCACCCATCGCAGAAATAATAAGTGGGATCGTGATGAACGGTCCGACGCCGATCATGTCGATCATGTTGAGTGAGACTGTGCCGGATAGCGTTAGCCCTCTTAGAAGGTATGGATGTGTCTGCGGATGCTCGAATTCAGATTGTGTCAAGGAGCCTTAAATTCAAAACTCATATTGATTAATGTTCGCGGATTTTTGCAAAGAGGTAAAAAGAAACCTTTGAAAAGTTTATTGTCTCGGCTGCGATATCAAATTAAACAGCAATTTTACTCCACCATCGTTCAAAACTTTTACTTGCCGATAAAGTGCGAGAGAAGTGTAAATATATGTTCCCTTACCATACGGTGCCCACAGGAGAGATGTGGATGGTTCACTCTCATCTTCATCACTCATCGCGAGAAGCCTGACATATTTGTTCGATGTGAGAGTCGTGTCATCGCTCGGCAGATAAATATTGCGTTCCTGTACCCAGCCATTCCAATCTGACCGAGTTATTTCATTTGGATAATGAAAGAGTCTGTTGCCAGGACTGAGAATTGTGACAGGTTGAGTTTCCTCAGTTACTCGCTCGCCAGTAATGTTGATGGGATAAGGAGCTAAATTGTGTCCATTCCACTCAGGAGGCCTGTCGTAAAAACATACAACGTTTCCGCCGTTCTTTATGTAATCGAAAATCCTATCGTTATATCTGACAAGATCATGGCGGAAGAAGTATGCCCGTATGTCAAGAACAATTGTCGTAAACTTGTTCAAGTCTTCCGATGCAAGGTCAGCCGAATCTAAGATTTGATATTTTATCCCGAAGGTATTAAAAGCTTCTTGGAGGGTATTGTCATATGTATTCACAAGACCGATATAGTCCGATATTGCGAACGAAGCTGGGACATATTTCAGATATGTAAGTG
Source organism: Candidatus Kryptoniota bacterium (assembly GCA_049278975.1). Classification (GTDB taxonomy): domain Bacteria; phylum Bacteroidota; class Ignavibacteria; order Kryptoniales; family JAKASW01; genus JAKASW01. The sequence continues at coordinate 1,943 of JBAPNE010000155.1, read as the reverse complement.
TTCTTTGGAATCTCAATCCTGGAATGCTCCGTTTGGGATGAGGCAATGCAGCAAAGATGAGTGAATCATCTGTGCCATTATACTCAGGTAACTTCAACTCCACGTTCAAGTGACATCTTTCAGAATCTGGTATGACAAAACGCTTTATCAATATATTGTGCCTGCCAGAATAAACATATAAAGTGATTGGAAGGGTTGAGTTGGTGCGATTGAAAACGTCAATTACGTAGGACCTTTCTTGCTCATGATTATCCGCTGTATTAGGTGACAGCAGCAGTGATTATTTCGGCGAGACATATATTGAGAATGGTCTCAAATCGGCGGTGTAAATTTTTGGGATGGGCGATGTCTTTCGCACTGAAGGTTCTATCCCTGAAAATAAATCGCGCGGATCGTACGGATACCTCTTGTCACAGCGAATAAGTTGATAGACAGGCTGTTTAAATACGCCTGGGAGTTTTGTAAAATCCAAATTATTCATTCCCTGTGTACGGTGTTTCTTAAGTGCATCCAATGCGATTTGCCGGATCGATTCCGAGCCATATTTTGCCTCAACCGGAATCGATACGAGGGAATCTTGTTCCCCGGCTTGCGGCAACTCGGATTGGCGGAGGACTCTGAAGTAGAGTTTCTTAACCTGCCATGGTGTTACCCCAAAGCGAAATTGCTCCGGATGATATGATGGATCAGCGGCCTTATCAAAAGCTTCGTAGATAGTTATGCCGACTGCTTGATGATTGCCATGCTGGCGGTAGGGAAGCGTAGTTATCGTATCGTGGTGTGTGATAATCACATCGGGTTTTAATGCGCGAATCATATAGACGATTTGCGCAAGGACCGTATCTTTTCCGCCCCATAAGCGGAAAGTTTCCTTAGCGGTTTTTGAGAAACCGAAGTCCGGGAAATTTAAAAAATAAACTTGCGTCCCTAAAATGCTTGACGCAGCAAGCGTCTCTTCCGTGCGCATCTCTCCAAGCTCATCATATAGTTCGGGACCAATAACATTTTGTCCGCCTTCGCCGCGCGTGTAGAAGACGCTATACGCTTCCACATTTTTGATGCGAGCGTAGTATGCCAATGTTGCACCATCCTCATCGTCGGGGTGAGCCGAGACGCACAGGAGAACGAGATTCTCTTTGTTGCTAATAGGCCGAGACTTGCCAAACGCAGTGAAAGAGAATGATAAACTTGCTGCAACGACAAGTGCGAAAAAATAAATACGCAGACAGAACCGCTGGCTTTTGTAAAATTTTATTATCGTCAAGTATCCTCCGCGAGCTTTTAAGATTTTAACGTTCTTAATAGTGCAAAAGTTCGTAAACATTATAAGTCAAAAGCTTCCATGGAACAATTTATCTTTTTTCATTATGCTTTACACTTCTCTTATCATCTGTTTATATTCTACCCAGAACATAACAGTGTTATTTAATTCATAACAAGGACAGGCGAAAGAATGCTAAGATTCAAAAGGAGTATCTTATTCTTTTTCCTACTAACACAGATAAATTCCACCTTTGCTCAAACTTACCTTGGAAATTTTAAGACGTTTTCGCGGGTCGGCAACCGCATAGTTGTGCAGACCGACTCTTCTGCCCTCAGATTTACATTCTATAAACAAAACCTTGTTCGTGTTGATTATTTACCGACGATGACAACTACATTCGACACATCACTTGTCGTGGTACAGGATACGATTTTCCCTGTCAATTATTTTGTTACCGACAGTGATTCAACTCTCACGATAGAAACTTCTTCCCTCAGAATTGCGTGTCGGAAATTTCCGCTTCGCATTGAATTTTATTCTGCAAGTGGAGAGTCTATCATGGGAGAGCCGATTTCAGGAGGAATGGCTTCTTATCAATCGAAACGGGCCGCACATGTTTCTATAAAGCCAAATGAACACTTCTATGGTACAGGTGAACGTGGAATGAGCTTTGATTTAC
>JBAPNE010000154.1:0-36234 GCA_049278975.1 Candidatus Kryptoniota bacterium | reverse complement strand
ATGTACCACCTTACTTAGTAGACGACTCTATATTTGGAAAGTTCGATTCAACCAAGTCAAACTCTATCCTAACTGTGGATTTCTATTGATGTTCAATCGGACTCTGACGTAAGCCGGTATCCTATTCCTGATTCCGTGAGAATAATTTTAGGAGTTGATGGATTATCTTCGATTTTCTTCCTGAGTTGTCCAACATAGACTCTTGTGTATTCCGTTTCTTCAGCAAGATTCGGTCCCCACACTTGTTCCAGAATATATTTGTGCGTTAAAACTTTTCCTGAATTTTTTACAAAGAGCGATAGAAGCGCATACTCTGTCGCAGTCAATTTTAAAATTTCATTTCGCTTCTTTACAATTCTGGCCGCAAGATCAACCTGCAAATCATACGAGGAGAAAACGGTTTTTTCTTGCGGAGTTTGATGGTGCCTCACCGCTGTCCTCACGCGGGCGAGAAGTTCACCGGTTCGAAAAGGTTTTACTAAATAATCGTCCGCTCCAGCATCTAAGCAAGCTATGATGTCGCTCTCTGAACTGCGTACGGATAAAATCAAAACGGGCACCGACGACCACTCCCGAATTTTCTTGAGAACTTGCAATCCATCCATGTCCGGCAAGCCCAAATCGAGAATTACCAGCTCCGGCCGTTCGGAGGCTGTCTTTGCCAAACCTTCATTCGCCTTTCCGGCAGACCGAACCGTGTATCCACTTGATTCTAAAGTCAACTCAAGTAGCCGCCGGATTTGCACTTCATCATCGATTACAAGAACAACAGGTTTGTCACTCAAGCTGGTTTTTCCCCTCTCTATTTCGCACTCTCATTTCTATCGGAAGATGAATTGTGAACTCCGCGCCACCGCCGGTCCGGTTTTTCGCAGTTATTGTGCCATGATGTGCTTCGATGAAACCCTTTGCTATCGTTAATCCAAGTCCGGCGCCGCCAGCTTCACCGTCGGTCGCTCGATAAAATTTTCTAAAAACTCTTTCCGTGTCGCCTTCCGGCAGTCCCGGCCCCTCGTCTATTACGGAAATTGCGCAATCCTTTCCTTCAATGAAGCTACTGACAGTGATCGTTGTTCCAGCCGGTGTGTAAAGTGCGGCGTTGTGAATAAGGTTGGTCAATGCCTGCTCTATCAAAACAAAATCTAATTTGAGAAGCGGAACATCGTCTTTTATTTCAACATCCACCTTGTGCTGAGAAAGTTCTCTATCAAGCCCTTTGATCGATTGATTGATTATATCTCTGATATCGCACCAATCTAATTTCAGTTGAATCATTCCAGATTCAAGTCTCGTCATGTCGAGCAAATTCGCAACAAGCCTGTTCAGCCGCTGTGCAGCGATATGAATTTCCATCAAGTTCTCAATTTCGGAGCCAGGTTCCCTTTCCCCTGCTACCGGAGACAGAAGATTTTCGGACATGCCCATTATCGTGGCTATGGGGGTGCGGAACTCATGCGAGATGGAATTGAAAAGAGTTTTGTAAAGCCGTTCCGATTCTGCGAGAACTACTGATTGCTTATTGACCTCGTTAAGAAGTTCGCGCTCCATGGCGGACGTAATTTGAGAAATAAAATTTTCCAGCAGCGTCTCTTGATCAAGCGTTAATTTTGTCCCGTCGAGCAGCTTCACTCCGATTACTCCGAGAGGATAACGCGGTCCGGACATCGGGAAATAAGTTGCCTGCGCAGAAGGAAGTGTGTCGGTGTATTTCCCTGCTCGTTTCTCATTCCAATATGCCCATGCTGCAACACTGAACTCTTTCGAATCAGGAAGGAATGCGCTCGATTTATGAGCTACCGAAGAAATCTCGCCATACGGGTCACCCAGCACTATTGCCACATCTGCATCGAAATATTTTTTTATATTTGAGATCGCGCCTTGAATGACATCGTCCTGAGAATGAGCCGACGAGAGATCTTTTGTGAGTGAATACAAAGCCGAGGTTCTCTCTTCGCGCTGTCGAAGTGTTTTCTCTCTTTTACGAACACGGGCAGAGAGAACGCCGGTGACAGAGGCAACAAGAAAATATAATCCCAGCAGCAGAACATCCTCGAAATTTCCGACTGCAAAAGTGAATTGAGGAGGAATGAAGAAGAAATCCCATGCTATTGCCCCTGTTGCCGCCGCCAGAAGTGTCGGGCCAGGTCCCATTTTCAACGGGAGAAGTGAGACCACGAGAAGGATTATAAACGATACAGTTCTGTATCCCACAAACGGTGTAAGCGGATAACACAAAATTGCGGTCATAAGAACAATTGCCCCCGCCGTAACATATTGTGCCAGATTAGATTGGGGTTTCGGCAAATGCAGGCCGATCGGCTTTTTACTTTTTTCTGCTTCCTGACCGACTATGTATATGTCGAGGTCTTCACTTTTTTTTATAAGATTATCAACCAGACGTGCAGCACGCGAGAATACCAAGCGGTTCGGTTTCCCTACAAGTATTTGACTGGCATTTTGTTCGCGCGCGACTCTGATAAGAGCATTTGCAATGTTGTCATCGGCCGTCGTCACGACTTCTGCACCAAGCTCTCTTGCAAGCTTCATATTCTTTGCAAGTTGCTCTTTTTCATACTCGTTTAGTTTAGCGGCCTGCTCAACGTACACCACGATCCATGATGCATTCATCGTGTAAGATATTCTTCTCGCCCAGCGAATGACTGAAATCGAATGCGGACTCGGACTAATAGCAACCACCAATCTCTGTCCGGACTTCCAAGGTCCGGAAATTTTTTGGCGCTGCATATATTCACGCAGCTGCTGGTCAACTCGTTCGGCAGTGAGCCGCAGCGACATTTCTCTAAGTGCCGCTAAATTGCCTTCCCTGAAAAAATTCGCAATCGCCTGCTTGGATCGATCAAAGGCATAAACCTTTCCTTCACCGAGACGCTTGAGCAAATCTTCAGGTGAAATGTCGATCACTTTGATTTCATCCGCCGACTCAAAGATTGAATCGGGAACAGTCTCCCTTATGGTCGTACCGGTTATTTGCGCAACTGCGTCTGCCCTACTCTCGAGATGCTGAACGTTCAAAGTTGTGTAGACATCTATGCCGGCGTCGAGGAGCTCCAGAACGTCCTGATATCTTTTGGCGTGTCGGCTTCCGGGAGCATTCGTGTGGGCTAATTCATCGACAAGAACCAGTTTCGGCTTTTTTTCGAGAACCGCATCAATGTCCATTTCTTCAAGCAGTGTACCACGGTATTCAATTTGCTTTCTTGGAATTACTTCGAGACCCAGTACAAGCTCTGCGGTCTCCATTCGTTTGTGGGTCTCGATATAACCAACGACTACATCCACTCCCTTAGCGACGGCATCCCGTGCTTCACTTAACATCGTATACGTTTTTCCCACCCCAGCGCACATTCCGAAAAATATCTTCAGCTTTCCCTTGTCGCCTCGCTCCTCTTCCTTTTTTATGAGTCGCAAGAGAGCATCGGGATCGGGACGAGAGTCATTTATGTCTGACATGGCACCAGTAATTTAATCAATTTAAGAATAGAAAAAGAGATCGTATGCTGGATTCTAGTAAGTGGGAGAACCACCCTCCCAAGGAGTCCATGAAGCCTCTACAGCCCATAGACGCTTAGTGTTTTGATCTTAGCACCAAACTTTGATTGACGACCTTGTTTTTTTGCAAGCACCTAGTTGGATCTTTAATCGATGGGTGCATTCGGTAAGACTTGACTTTTTCATTAGTGAATCGTACATTCCTTTGAAAATCGTTGTGATTTAAGGTGCGGTCAGAGAGCGGGCTGAGATGAACAAGAAGCGTTGGCAAGACGATCTCTCGTAAAAGCGTTCACTCAGTGACCGAAAAACATTGTTGAGCATGTGGAGAAACAAACGAAGCTACACAAATAGTTGATGGTTACGTTCTTGATTTACCAAATTGACAGAGTAGTTTTCTTCCCTGGTATGTGTAGAAGAGGTAATCTTGAACACCCGCTCTCAATATGGTTTTGGAGCAGCGTTCAATATGCGTTAGGAATCTCGTTTAGCAGGTTTTGAGCGGATTTTTAGTGACTATTAGGAAATGCCAGCTTCTCAAATGGTATGGAATTTGAAGCTTTGCAATAGTCAACCCGGGCGAGTTAATTGAATGGTGCCCAAAGACAAAGGAGTATAAAATGGAACCGAAAGCAGTAAAAGACGAACGGCAACTACCAGAAGGCGGGAGTCCAAAAATTATATATCTAACGCCTGAGGCCAAATCCAGAGAAATGGGTGCGTGCCCCTATTGCGGGGAAGAAGTTGCAAATGACGCGAAAACATGTGATCATTGCAAAAGAGTATTGGTTGCATCAACTAATCCGATTGATACTGCTTCGTCAGGTCAAGTAGATGCTGTTGACTCACTGAATTATGTCAAGAATGCACTCGAAGCAAAGTACAATGTTTTGGAGAAAATCGCGAAGACCGATACATCAATTGTTTTCCGAGCAATTCACGTGCAATCAGGAATGGAAGTAGCTTTGAAAGTATTGCTACAGAATGTTGCACAGGATCACGAGTATGCGGATAGATTTCATCGGAGAGCTCGCGCAATTGCCAGGCTTTCACACAGCAATATAATTCCCATTTATGATGAAGGTATTGAGGGCGATGTCCATTATATGGTCATGGAGTATCTGAAGGGGACCGACTTGCAGAAAAAAATCACGGAATCTGGTCCCATCTCCCCAGATGAGCTGGTGAATATAATGATACCTGTGGTAAACGCACTTGGGCATTCACACCGCAATGGCATTGTGCATGGAAATATAAAGTGTTCGGGCATCTTCTTACACGAGGATAAGAGAATTATATTATTCGGTTTTGGAATTCAGCAGTCAACCAAGGGGAACCGACCTTCGTTCAGTAGGGACATGGAGTCTGTCGAATATTTGAGCCCGGAAGAAGCAAGTGGGAAAGGTATGGATGGAAGGAGTGATATATACTCTTTAGGAGCAGTAATGTATTACTCTCTCACCGGCAGGTTACCTTATAGCGAGCAAAATCCATTTGCTACAATTAACATGATAATCAATGGCCGATATACACCTATCAATAGACTAAAACAAGTACCTCAATGGTTAGAGAACATCGTCGATAGATGTTTACAAAAAGATATTGCTAAGAGGGTGCAAAGCTGCGGTGAGATTTTAGCGCTACTCAATGCCAGACCAACGGTTCAATCAATAGGCAACAGCCGGGTCGAGCAACCTATAAAAGAAGTTCCTTTGGCCGCACAGCCAAAAGCAAAAATCGTTGATACTGAACCACTTGAGGTGAAGACAACAACGCCTCCAGTCGTTGAGCAGCCTACGATGAAAGAGACCTTCATTGAGCCCAAAAAAGCAGAGCCTCCCGTCGTTGAAGAATCACTGAAAGAGAGTATCACAATTGCTCAAGACATAGTGAAGCCAGAAGCGATAAAGGCGCAGCCATTAAAGAGCGATGCGAAGCCAGAGCCACTGTTGAGCCCTAAAGAGGAAACCAGTATTAGGCCTCGCCCTATAGAACATGAAGTATTAAAAAAAGAGGTGACCGAAACTAAAGGACGAGCTTTAGTGTGGGTTGTTGCAATTGGAATTGTGGCGATTTTGGGTGTAGGAATAACCCTAATGCTGTTGAGCAAGCGTGGTAGTGTCGTAAACGAAGGTGGTGGTACGAATCAGGTAGTAACAACGAAAGAACAAAACCAGAGTAGTCAACCCGCTGCAAACAAGGAGAATACTATCAATGGAGTTCAGTCTACAGGCGAAAATGTTGGGCATGATGAACTCCCCGCCCAAAAGACGCAAGAGGCATCTGGCAATGAGTCTGCGTCGTCACAGGTTGCTTCAAAGAGTAAAGTTAACTCAGAAAGAGAGACACCCAAGGCACAACAACAGGCACAGCCTGTTATCCCCATTGTCTCAGTGCCAGATTTAACCGGCACTCAACTCAACGTTGCAAAAACTATTCTGTCATTGAATGGGCTTAACGTGGGCGCAGTTAGTACCATCCCAGATCCATCTAATGACGGAATGGTGGTAAGGCAGGTTCCCAAACCGGGTACCAGACTTCAAAAAGGTTCAACAGTTAACTTAATAGTGGGATCAAAGTGATACATAGGGTGGTAATCTTTTCTGCAATTTTTCTTATCACCTTGACCATTAGCCACCAGACGTTTGCCCAGGTTGTAGTGCCGAAGTATACGACCTTATCCACTAACAATCCTTTCAACAAATACAAAACTCCGATCGGTGTGGCACTCTTGGCGTTCGACGGTGACTCCACGTTGGACATGGAACTATTTGATATTCTTAAACAGGACACGAGTGTTCTGAAAAAATATACCATCTTTCCTTATAACGTTCTTAAAACACAGATGGATGTGTTAGGCTTATCCTCGTTGGATCCAAACGAACAACATACCTTATATCAATTAAGGGATGAGTTGAATATCAGTCTCGTTGTAACTGGTAAAGTAGTAAACAACGGATTTGAGCTGCGCATACTGACAACGAATGGGATTAAAGTATATAGCTGTCTTTACGTGAACACCGGCAAGTCAACGGCAATAAGCGATGCAATAAAGCTGTTTACTGAAAACGTTCAAACTAATTACATTAACCTGGGAGATATTAAGTGGGTGCTTGTTGATGGTGGAACGTTTCAAATGGGTAGTAGCGGCGGATACGGTGATGAACAGCCTGAACACACAGTACAAGTAAAATCTTTTTACATGAGCCCTACAGTTGTGACCTATGAGCAATATGATGCGTTCTGTGATGTTACCGGTAGAACCAAGCCAGACGACAATGGATGGGGAAGAGGAAAAATGCCGATATTCAATGTAAGTTGGGATGATGCTAATGCCTATTGTAATTGGCTTTCTGAACAACTTGGAGAACCTATTCGTTTACCTACCGAAGCTGAATTTGAGTATGCTGCTCGTGAAGGAAACAAGAGCAAAGGGTACAAATACAGCGGCAGTGATTATATTGAAGATGTTGGATGGTTCGTTGGGAATGCAGCTGGGAAATCACATGAGGTGGGAACAAAGATGGCAAACGGGTTGGGAATTTACGACTTAAGCGGAAACGTATGGGAATGGTGTTCAGATTGGTATCACAAGACCTATGATGGAGCACCCGCAGATGGTACTTCTTGGAATGTTGACAGCCCTGACACACCATATCACGTCGTCAGAGGAGGGGCATGGAATTGCAGTTCCTACAATTGCCGGGTTTCAGTGCGTAATGATGGTAACGCCTCTGGTTGGGTGAATTTTGCTGGCTTTCGACTTGTAAAGGGACTTAAATAATCTGCTGGAGCCCTCTCGGCTGTATTTCTTGACAAAGCTTCCCCAGTAAGTTTTTCCAACATTACTTTACCAATTGCAGTCCGTTTATAATTAGATCAATCAATTTTATCCCAATAAACGGTGCAATTACGCCACCAACACCGTAGATGAGGAGATGCCTTCTCAGAAGGTGGACTGCACTTACCGCCCGGTACTTCACACCCTTCAAGGCCAACGGAATCAGCACAACAATTATCAGGGCGTTAAAAATCACGGCAGAGAGGATCGCACTCTCCGGTGACGCAAGCTTCATGATGTTAAGTGCATTTAGTACGGGATATGTCGTCGCAAAAGCTGCAGGAATAATCGCAAAATACTTTGCGACATCGTTTGCGATGCTGAAGGTCGTGAGAGTTCCGCGAGTCATCAGCAGCTGCTTCCCTATCTCGACTATCTCCATAAGCTTTGTCGGATTGCTGTCGAGGTCGATCATGTTCGCCGCTTCACGGGCGGGCTGTGTACCAGTATTCATTGCGACGGCAACATCCGCTTGAGCCAGCGCTGGCGCATCATTTGTACCATCACCCGTCATCGCGACGAGTCTTCCTCCGCTTTGATAATCACGGATTAGCTTGAGTTTGTCCTCGGGTTTTGCTTCAGCAAGGAAGTCATCAACTCCGGCCTCAGCGGCAATTGCTGTCGCTGTCAGAGGATTGTCGCCGGTTATCATGACGGTTTTGATTCCCATGGACCTGAGCTGGGCGAAGCGCTCCTTGATTCCACCTTTGACAATATCTTTCAAATGAATAACACCCAGGATCTCACCGTTTTCCGCAACCACTACGGGTGTTCCACCTTTGCGCGAAATCCCTTGAACTATTTCTTCGGCCTGTGCAGGGAATCTCCCGCCATGCTCCTCGATGAATTTCTTTATCGCATCGGTCGCGCCTTTGCGAATATTTCGCAACAACGATTTGCCGTCAGTTTGAATATCAACTCCGCTCATTCGAGTCTGAGCGCTGAATGGAACAAACTGTGCCGAGATCTCCCTTATGTCCCGCCCGCGCAAACCATATTTTTCTTTTGCCAATACAACAATCGATCTCCCCTCCGGCGTCTCGTCTGCTAGTGACGCCAGCTGTGCCGCGTCAGCCAAACGCTCCTGGGATATTCCAGGAGCCGCCACAAATTCTGTCGCCATCCGATTGCCGAGAGTGACTGTACCAGTTTTGTCCAATAGCAACACATCGACGTCTCCTGCCGCTTCGACGGCGCGCCCGGAAGTTGCGATGACGTTATGGCGAATCATCCGGTCCATGCCCGCAATTCCTATCGCAGATAAGAGTCCGCCGATCGTGGTTGGAATAAGGCAGACAAGGAGTGCCACGAGGACTGTGACCGTCACAGGTGTTCCCTGTCCTGCGACCTGAACACTGAACAAAGAAAACGGAAGTAGCGTAACGCACACCATCAGGAAAATTATCGTGAATGCTGCCAACAATATGTTAAGAGCAATTTCATTTGGAGTCTTCTGTCTTTTTGCTCCTTCGATTAGATGAATCATCTTATCAAGGAAACCCAAGCCCGGATATGAAGTCATTCGTATAACGAGCCAATCGGAAAGCACACGCGTCCCTCCGGTGACCGCGCTTCGATCTCCGCCGGATTCACGAATGACAGGAGCGCTCTCACCAGTTATTGCGCTTTCATCGACGGAAGCAATTCCCTCGACTACTTCGCCGTCTGCCGGTATTACATCGCCGGCTTCGGCAATGAAGCAATCTCCCTTGCGGAGAGATGTAGAAGGCAGGGGCTCGAACTTGGCGCCATGGTGTGGCTCATCGAGAAGCTTAGCCATCGTTTCACGGCGGGCTTTTCGCAAGCCTTCTGCCTGAGCTTTCCCTCGTCCTTCCGCGAGTGCTTCGGAGAAATTCGCAAAGAGCACCGTGAACCAGAGCCATAGTGAAACCGTTCCGATGTACCATGCCGGAGCCTCTCCATGGCCGACAAGCGACTGGATCCATAATCCAGTCGTGAGCACACTTCCGACTTCGACCACAAACATGACCGGGTTGCGCATCATGTTCTTTGGATTCAATTTCAACAAAGAGTCGAGGAGCGCTCGCCTGAATATTTCTTTTGTTAAACCTAATGGCTTTCTAAGCTTGGATGTTCCGGCAGTCATAATTCAAATTCCTTTATTGAGATTTCACTTTTCACTAACTCAGTGTACCATCATCAAATGTTCGACGATCGGGCCAAGCGCAAGCGCGGGCATGAAATTAAGCGCACCGACAATCAGTATCACTGAGATTAACCAGAATATAAAAAGAGGCGTGTGTGTCGGCAGAGTCCCCTCGCTTGGCGGGATTTTTTTCTTGCGCACCAGGGAGCCTGCGAGCGCCAGTGTCGGAATCGCAAGCCAATAACGACAAATGAACATCGCAATAGCGCCGGTAATATTAGGGAACGGCGCATTGACGTTCGCGCCAGCAAAGGCGCTGCCATTGTTATTAGCTTGCGAAGTATATGTGTACAAAATCTCGCTGAAGCCATGCGGACCTGGATTGTCCACCATGGCTATGCCCGCGGGAACTACAACTGCCAGAGCAGTGAATATCAGGACGACTATCGGCATAATGAGAATAAGAAGAGACGCCATCTTCATTTCGTAAGCTTCCACCTTATGGCCTAAATACTCGGGCGTTCTTCCGACGAGAAGTCCAGCAACAAACACCGCAACAATTACAAACACAAGCATTCCGTAGAGACCGGAGCCGACACCGCCAAAAACAACTTCTCCAAGGTGCATGGCAATTAACGGGATCAGTCCACCAAGCGGGGTGTATGAATCGTGCATTGAATTTACCGAACCATTCGATGCTGAAGTCGTCGTGACAGCCCACAATGCCGAATTAGCGACCCCAAACCGTACTTCTTTCCCTTCCATGCTTCCGCCGGACTGAACCGCGCTTGCCGTCTGATCGACTCCAAGCTTAGTGAGAAGAGGATTCCCTGCCTGTTCAGACCAGTATGCAACGGCAATCATGGCAACAAGGATTATCATCATGGTCGCGATCAAAGCCCAACCCTGGCGCATGTCGCCGACCATCTTGCCGAAGGTGAAGCAAAGCGCCGCAGCAATTAATAGAATCGCTATCATCTCAAGGAAGTCAGTTAGTTGATTTGGGTTTTCAAATGGATGTGCGGAATTTACGTTGAAGAACCCACCACCGTTCGTGCCAAGCTGCTTGATCGCAATTTGCGATGCGCCTGGACCAAGTGCGATAGCTTGTTCGGTAACTATTGCTCCGCTTGTGTCAGCGGTCGGCTGAACAAATTTTGCGGTGGCGTATGATGAGAAAGTTTGCACTGTGCCTTGTGAGACAAGGATTAACGCAAAGACTATCGACAGCGGCAGCAAAACATATAGGACACTTCTTGTCATGTCAACCCAGAAATTCCCAAGCGTCTTTGCAGAATGCCGAGCAAGCCCGCGAATGAAAAGCACAAGAACGGCAATTCCAGTTGCCGCGGAAAGAAAATTCTGGACGGTTAGTGCCAGCATCTGGGTCAGGTAGCTCATCGTGGTTTCGCCGCCATATCCTTGCCAGTTGGTATTTGTTCCAAAACTGACTGCAGTATTAAAGGAGGAGTCAGGACTCACCGGTCCGAAATGCTCCGGGTTCAACGGAAGGAACTGCTGAATCCTCTGCAACACATAGACAATTGCAATGCCAATTATATTGAAGACCAGCATAGCAATTGCATTTTGCTTCCAATCCATTTCTTCGTCCGGATTGATTCCGGAGAGACGATAGATCAATCGTTCTATCGGACCCAAGATACTATGGAGGAACGTTTTCTTTCCCTGAAATACTCTCGCCATGAAATCGCCAAGGGGCTTTGCAAGGAGTACCAGTACCACCAAATAAAGTACGATTTGGAAAATGCCATTCGATGTCATTCGAAATTCTCCGGCTTAAGCAACGCAATGAATAAATAGACAAATAAAGCGACCGAGATCGCGCCCGCGATCAGATACAGCCAGTTCATGATTTTCCTCCGGATTCTTTCTGATCTGATGATGATTGTTTAGACCCATCAGGAGGGACTTCGCATATCTTCATCAATCCCCACGTGAACAGAAGAAGTGCAGCAATGATACCGAGATAAATTATATCCATCGTCATTTCTCCGTCCTTTGTATTTCATCCAAAGCTAAATTCAACTTGAGAACATTTACTCCGGGCTCGCCAAGAATACCAAGGAACCTTCCTTCTGTGCATTTGTCCACTAGACTGCGAACTTGCTCCTGGCTTAGGCCTCGTACGCGCGCGACCCTCGGAAGCTGATACAGCGCAGCCGCAGTGCTGATATGCGGGTCGAGCCCGCTTCCGGAAGAAGTCACGAGGTCAACGGGAATAGGCTGCGCGTTTGATGGATCAGCTTGCTTAAGGTCATGGATTCTCTGGCTAACCTCAGTGATGAGCGCCGGATTGAGCGGGCCGTTGTTCGTCGCCGCAGAAGCACCCGCATTATACTGGTACGGAGTCGTTGCCGATGGCCGGCTCCAAAAGTATTTCGGATCGCTGAACGGCTGTCCGATCAAAGCGGACCCGACCACTTTTCCATCCTTCTTGATCAGGCTTCCATTTGCCTGCCATGGAAAAATAAGCTCGGCAATCGCGGTGATTGCAAGCGGGTACAATAACCCAGTCAGGACCGTGAACAGCAGAAAACTTATTGCCGCTGTACGAAGATGCTTTAGGAACATTTTGTTATTCTACTTTCCTTTTTCTTGTTATATGCCTTTCGGCGCATTTTCTTTGCTCATATTTATAAAAGTTTATCCCGATTTGTCGTCAAAACCTATAAAGGAAGAACAGGATTCGGACCATTCTGATAAACGAGAGGAACCGTCGTGAATTATTTTCCCTTCCTCTCACTTTGCGAGACTCTATGAACGATATACGAATTTTTGAACGCGATCTTCCATCTGCCTTGTTTACCTCGCTTGTATGTCCGCCGACCAAAGATGGACTCTTCTCGTCCCTTTCTTCAAAGGAGTTATGCTCGGCTAATGATAATTTCATGTCTATGAGTTTCATCTTGGTGCGACAAATATTGCAGATGCGAAGTAACCAAAGCAATTAAAGGTGTGTAAAAAGATAACGCAAAGCTGTAAAGAAATTGTAAAAGCCTGCAAATTCATTTGAACCAGATCCCCATTCGGACAGACGAGAATGCCATCACAAGTTACGGAATTGCCATGGTCGCTCTACTCAATTCGGCTCATTCCTTCAGAATTCTCTCGCTCATGCCCCATTCTTCTTCCGTTTATCTTTCGTGTATCTTCCGTATATCTTGCGTTAAAGCCTCAATTATCTCACATTTTAGCTAGCTCTAACTCCCGGCTTACTCGGCTTAAAGACAGAAAAATTTAGTCCGGGTTTCTGTGAGCTCGAATAACAAATCGGCAAAACAGGGAGAAATGAAATGGCGGAACTCAACAAATCGGTGATTGGAAAACTCAGAGGTTCGGTTGGTGACATTGTCTTTCGACAGAGGAATGGAAAGGTCTTCGTCTCTCGAAAACCTAAGAGCTTTATGCCCGGCACTGACGCGAAGTCTGTGGAGAGAAGATTAAAGTTTGCCTTTTGCGCAAAGCTTTCAAAGGCCATTTATTCCATTCCTGAATTGGCTGCGCTCTGGCGACAGGCTGCGCCGCAAGGTAGATCGGTCTATCACTTCATATTGCAAACTAATATTCATCTCGTTAATCCGGATGCTGTAAGTGAATTTACCATCATCACTCCCCCGCGTTCATGTTGCATGGCAGGCGGCGGGTTTGCCATCGATTATACAAACGTCTCGGTTTCAACGAATGCCATCGCTGTCGAATTGGCGTCTCTCGGAGTTTCGACCGGCATCGATACAACCACAGAGCATAACGCAAAGCTCGCCTGTGTTTTATGTTTGACTAACCCCGTTAATAAATCACTTCCCCAATTCCAATTCGTATCTTGTGTGTCGAAGTCGGAGCATCTCGCATTTGATAGCCTGCTAACATTTATCATTGCCCTTGAGGGCGAAACTCTTGCGAAAGTTCAAAGCTATGGAGAGAAAAAACTCCTTTGTGCCATGGTCACACTCGATAGTAAAAATAATCCGGTGAGATATTCTGATACGCTGGTTAAATGATCGGGAGTTTATGAAAGGGTGCTATTTGATATTTCAGGGAGTGGTGGTTAGATTTAAATGAAAAGTGTCAGATGAAAGGTGCAAAACCGCAACAAAGGTACGGTTTGTATACAGATATGGTACAAAAAACGCAATACGATATTGCAATAGTTATACGCAGCGCAGTCTAAAGCATGTTGAGCAAGAATAATTAGGAGATCGGGTACGTTGTTAAAACTCAAACCACCTATAACTGTTATCATAGTTTGCGCGTTTGAACTAATCGGAATGCTCTTATTACCATCTGCTTTGTTTAAAGAAACCACGAAAGCAATTGGTTTATGGTATCAAATTTATGTTGTAATTACTGGCTTTGTCAGCGCATCTGTCATTTGGTACTTGTGGAGAATGAAAAGATTGGGGCTCTATATTTACTTTGCCATGTATGCAGTGCATAATATAATCGCTATAATAGCAAGGAACTGGCTTGTCTATGTTCTCATAATCCCCTTAATCGGCGCTGTTCTATTACTTCCACATGTTAAGAAAATGGCTTAGGAATAGAGCCATGGAAGAAAGGCCATTTTCTCGAAAAACATTAACACCGACTGAAGAAGTTCTTAAAAAGGAGTTGGCATCAGTCGCCCCTTGTTATCACCAACTCATGGACGTGACTAAAACATTTTCCAAAGAATGGAATTATTCAAAGAGTGGTGGTTGGATGCAAAAGGTATTTGACAACAAAAAAGCTCTGCTGTACTTGATACCACTCAGAAATAAGTTCTCACTAAGCTTAACAGTCAGAGAAAATGAAAGAGAAGTACTTTTAAATGACATAGAAATTGATTCTCATAAAGAGCAACTTGCACAAGCGAAAAAATATAGTGAGGGATATGCAATGCGGTTCTTAATAAACAATAAAGAGTCGTTTTTAGAGACTGTACTATTTATAAAGAAGATTATCGCGCTAAGGAAATAGGCTTTACGATATGACTGCGCGGCGTATGACAACGGCAATCATCGACGCTCGATTATTATATATTATGGTTCTCGCTCCACGCCGCACACTTTATGCGACGGCCGCCGCATTAGTCCGATGGCGAAACTGACATAATCTCATCATGATCAAAAAACAACCAATAAGGAGTGCCCATGTCCACATTTTACAAACCAGAAAATTACAACACAGTTTCACCGTACCTAGTCGTCAATGGAGCAAGCAATACAATAGAATTCCTCACTAAGGTTTTCGGCGCGGTGAAGTTGCGGGAGATTCCCGCCCCCGATGGGAAACTTATCCATGCCGAGGTACGAATCGACGATTCGGTTCTAATGCTAACCGACGGTGCAGAAGGATGGCCGCCTATTCCCTCTCACGTACATGTTTACGTTTCCGATGTGGACGCAACTTACACGCGCGCGTTGAAAGCAGGAGCCATTTCAGTTCAAGAACCTATAAAGGGAAAAGACGAGAACAAGCGCGGCGGAGTGAAGGACTCCGGTGGCACGACATGGTGGATCTCAACTAAGGTGGAATAGAAGCTCGGCTATGGCGGCAGTTCGCATTCCCCTCGTGATGTTGAGATCAGGTCCGGAAACTGATATTGCAACCACCCCGCCCGAAACATTTCATGGGCTCACCACACAATCATATTCGGTATCTTCAAATATGAATAAGATGGTACTGGTACATCAGAATTTAACCAGCAACGCAAGGTTCAAACGAGTTTCGGTCGTACGAAGATCGGGAGCCCAACCGTCGACCTCCGAGCCTGGAGCGCCCACGTTACCGTTCGGAGGCGTGACGCCTCCGCTGCCACCGAAGTACGGAACGTTGGACTCGCGGTGATTGTATTCAATCCGGAAGGTGGTCCATTGATCCGGCATGTAATCGAACGTCACCGTGCAATCCCACGCTTTGAATTGATCGCCAGGATTTTCAGTGAAATACGGCGTACCTGAAAACGCTGTTGCGCCATTGATCGGCGGCATGAGCACAAGATACCTTCCCGGATTAGTTATCCCCCCACCTCCGACCGTGAAGGCGAACAGATCGTGATTGAACCAAAACCTGTTATATACCATGCCCCCGGCGAAATATTGCGCCGGAGAACCCGGGGCGCTGGTGAGGCCGTTTACGCCATCACCGCTTTCCCATCCGATGTCTCCTGTAATGGAACACGCCATCTTGTCCAGAACCTGCGACGGATCGTCGTAATATTTGATCTGAATGCTGTTGTCGCTGTGAACTCTCATGCGGTCCGGCAATCCGAGCCAATCGTGTCCATAGTACCCATTCGAAAGAAAGGAAATGGTTTCTGTGGGACGCCACAGGATTTGAAAGCCAACGCCCGGCGTGTGGTTATACATTCCGTACGACTGCCAGCCGTTGACGATCCATGGCTCGATCTTTAGTTTGTCGCTCGTAAAGATCTGAACACGAAACCCGTTGAAGAACCATGGCGTGTTTGAAGAGACATAAGATGGCTGATATGCCCAGTTATCGAAATTGTAATAACTGAACAATCCGACATACGACATAAAGATGCCTGCCTCAAAATTAATTCCGTTCATAACGTCCCAGTGATAGCCGCCATAGGCTTCGGAAACATATCGATATGCATCTGCAAGATCCCACTGGCCGCGAGCCGGACTGGCGTCGTTTCTTGGAGTCATGGTGGAATACATTCCGAATTGTGTCATGAGCCGCCCCAGCGCGTGTCCAACGTGAAAGTCTCCACCGACACCGAGCTGCTGAACCTGTATCTCATCCGTTCGCCCGCTTTCAGAAGTTCCGGAGAGCGTATGATCCACCGGCTGGTTAAAGTCTTCAATATCTGAGACGTCGGCGCGGAACTCCCCCGTAAAATATTTCGAATCAAATACGGACGCGTTCTGCCTCGTGTTGCCGTTCAGCCATGTAAAGTCGCCGAACGCAAATGGCGCGGCGGCAGGCTGCTCTGCTTGCGATACTTTGGCGGTATCTTGCTGAGCCAAACCCACCGATGCCATGGAGAGACAGGAAAAAATAAAAAGAAGTTTCATGGTATCCTTTCTGTTCAAAATTATTTGATCTAAAATGAATTGGTCACCGTTGGAAATCTATGGTTCTTGTGACTGCGGCCACGCTCTATTCCGCCTTTTCTGCAATGACACCACCGGTAACAGTCCCTTCTATAATCTGGACAATGGCTTGTGAATCATCTTCGACTTTCACGACCTTTACCCTGCCAAGAATTTTTCGCGGCCGACCGTGAGAGAAATATACACTGCTGTCACTCGAGCCCATTGAAGCGAATATGCGAAACACTTCTCCTTCGGTCACCGGAGTACCTTGCGGAAAAGTTAGATACGCTCCATCATTCCTTTGCTCGACGTGTACAATGTCATACGACCCACCGCAGCTACAAAGGAAAAATAGGCAAAGAGCGAATGAGAGAGATAATTTCGTCATTTTAAACTCCTTCTTAAGATTATTAATGGTATCCACGATATTTCGTCAATTGGTACCAGCATAACATACTTTCATCGATCTCTTCATCTTCCACCTGGATAACTTTCTCTATTGACGACACGATGATCCGTCCGTCGCCGCCACTTCCGATCCTGGCCTCGTTAACAATAACAAACAAGACCGGTTGAAGGAGCGAATTGGGAACAGTGAGAACGAGCTTCATTTGCGGTGCATTGCAGGTTTCATGTTGCTCTATCTGAGAATGCCATGCAATTAGCGCATCGTCGCATTTTGTTTCCGTCATGATCATTCCACGAATGCCCATATCATGGAGCACCTCGCAGACATCATAAATCTTTTCAGGTCTGATAACAGCTTCAACCTTTTTCATAGCGGTGAAAATATGATTACGGTGCAGTGTGCAGTGCAATCAAGGGGGTATAAAAAGAAGAGGCAAAATCGTAAAGAAACTGTAAAGACTCAGAAGGAAGTAGTTACTTGCGCCATGTCAGTAAAAATTTCACACGTGGAGTTCAGAGATGAGGATTTTGCAGATCGCGCGACGAACATCTTCATGAAACATACATCTCTTCAACAAGGGCAGAACAAATTCCATGCTTGCAAATGAACGCGGCGCCACCAGATTGCTAAATAATCAGAATCCATAAGGAATCGCTGCTAAAATCATTTTTCTCCGGCTTTGAATTCAACCCACGGTTCGGACGGACGATCTTTAATCAGTCCGGTCATCCAATCATATTGAGGATGTTCTTCGAGAAACTTTCCTGCGTCGAAAGCCATACCGCATGCGGCGCCCCATCTTGCGTAGAAAGACATCTGCTTCGCCATCTTCGCGTCAACGACTTTCCCGTCAAGGGTTCCCCATGGTGCAAACGGGTCATCAGTGGCAGGGTTCGGCTCAAGATCGCAATGTCCACAAAGGGTGCGCCCATCCGGATTGTCCTTATTCAAATAAGTATCGTAATGATCTGCTTCAAATTTTTCTGCAAGGCTGACATCTATCTTCCCTGCATATTCTTTCATCAATTGTTTCCATCTCACACGCCGGGCGACCGATGAGTGCATGATGTTTGTTTCATCTTCTTTAGTTTCGAACCTCAAAACTTTCAGATCCTCGGCGACGTTAGAACCGATGAAATAGCCATCCTTCTTTTTTTCAAATCCAACATCTTTCAATCCAAGTTCCAGTCTTGCAATCTCGTTAGTCTTGATGTCTCCCAGCAGCCAGGCGTTTGCGTAGCCTCCATTATTGCCTTCTTTCATCATGGCACACCATTCGTCTATATTATCGGCATATTGCGTGGCGTGCCTCATGCGCGAGAATTCCGGCGTAGCTTTTGGATCGAATCCTGAAAATGAGCCTATCGTAGTTTCAGAGCCGACAAGCCCTGCATCGGTAATAAAAAAATCCGTGCCGCTATGAATGAAGCCCGCGAACGATTGCATCAAGATGTGATGCCCTTTGTCAGGAGCTACGTCGAGCATAATATTACAAAGCGGCTCTTCATAACCGCCCATGGTGTTGTGGCCTAACACTATTCCGCCGTCGGCTGTCATGCTTCCTGTCGCAATAAAGGAACTGCACGATTCTTTCTCTGGAGCCGGTGAATTTATTTTCATTGAATCCTTAACCTGTGGCCACCAATAGTCCATCATCTCCATGTAACCGTTAAGAGCTACGACCTCATCCGTTGTCGTCGAAATCCCGGCTGCTTTCATCCCTTCAACGATCCCGTTAATCTCCGCCAGGTCTTCCGAATCTACTTTCGGCGTGAGAATCTCGCTGCATTGCCGGACGTACCATGACCATGACATAGCACTTTGATATTCCCACTTCTTCTTCAGGATACGCAGCGATTCTTTAATCTCGTCTGCCAGCAGATAGCCGTGCTGAAATCCACGCTCTTCCGAAGAGCCTTCTATATGAAGATAAATCCATCCACTCTTTTCGTGCCTGTTTGCATTTTTGATCCATGATTGCTGTTCATGTGTAAGCGAACTTGCAGCAAGCTTTATCGAGCCGCTTTCTGTCTGTGCAAAGGAATGAACCGGAAAGAGAGCAATAAGTAACGAGTAGAAAAGGAATCTATTTCTCATGTAAATCTCCAATTTTTGTAGTCAACGACGTAACGGCATCCCATAAATATATCCATATTCATCAATCTGAATTTATGAACTCTAGTGAAGCAATTAGACTGAGTCCAAATAAGACTACCAAATAAACGCTCAAAAATCAAGCAGAACAAAAGTTATAACTGCGAATTTCTTTAATCTATTTCTTATATTCAAATGTGCTCGTGGTTATGATAAGTTTGAAATAGAGATTCAAGCGTAAAGACTATGGCCAAATTTGCTTAACATAGCTTCATAAAATTGTCAGAGGGATAAAATGAGAACGTTGTTAATTTGTGCAAGCCTCCTCTCTCCTTTCCTATTTCTTTCGTGCTCATCAAGCTCTTTTGTAAATCTTGAGGAACTTAAATCGGAACTAAATCTAAAGAGTTTTCCGGAACAGAAGGATTATCCTGATGCCGATGGAATTGTTCTCTCGGAAGTCCACGATGTCCATGCTATTCTCGACGAAGATTACGACCTCGTAACCGTGGAAAACGTCACGCAGGTTACCAAGCTGTTCAAGAACATAGACGACCACGCTTCCGTCGAAATTCCCATTTATAGTGGCAACAAACTCGAATCGATATCGGCAAGGACAATTAAGCCCGATGGCTCGACGATCGAACTGAAGCCTGAAGATTTTCACACCATCACCGGCGACGAAGAAGGATATGTCTTTTATTCGGACATGAAGAAAACAAAATTCACATTCCCTGCGATAGAAAAAAATTGCATCATCGAGTACCACTATAGCATTTACTCAGAACATCCTTTTGTACAAGGTGTATGGGAAATCCAAAGCAGGATCCCGAAACTTGAGAATATTTACAGACTGACCGCTCCGATTATGTTGATAATGTCGAAAGCAAGGGGCGGATTTGATTGGACCTGGAGATATAAATCGTTCAACTCTGCCCTTGATGATCCTGTGTCACATCAAAACCTAACTGCATCTCAGGCAAATGTTGATAAGACCATTACCTTTGAATGGACAAAAAGAAATATTCCCGCCTTTGAACCAGACCCAATGATGCCATCTTATGACAACTATATCCAATATGTAAAGTTTGCTCCTTCCGATTGGAAAACGTGGAATGACGTCTCAAAGTGGTACTATGAATACTATTTCAAACCCCAATTGACCATTACAGATGAAATTTCTAACAAAGCAAAGGACCTGACAAAAGATTGCACGACAGAGACTGAAAAGCTGAAAGAAGTCTATGCGTTCATTCAAACTCTCCGTTATGTGGCAATAGAAATCGGACACGGCGGATACACTCCGTCAAAGCCGAGTGATGTCCTCGACAGAAAATACGGGGATTGCAAGGATAAGTCCATCTTGCTTGTTAGTCTTTTGCAAAGCCTCGGTATCGATGCAAAGCCTGTTCTCGTCCTAACTGAAAACGAAGGTAGATTAGATCCAAATTTTCCCTGCTGGGACTTCAATCACATGATCGTGAAAGCAAAAACGAAGGACGGCACCGAATATTGGATGGATCCCACCGTCGATCACTGCCCATTGGGAGAAATTCCCTACGCCGATGCGGGGATTAGCACGCTTGTGCTTAACGATGATGGCACATCACAATTGGAGCTTGTCCCTCACAGCACCCATGAAGACAACGTGCAAAACATAAACATGAAAGTAAGTATCGGAGCCCAAGACGAAGTTGATTATGAGATCGCAATGAAATTAAAGGGGGAGGATAATTTCAGCGCTCGATCTTACTTGAACGAAATGACACATGATGAAGTTGTAAAATTCTGCAAGTCACTTGTTGCGGACAATTATCTTGATGCCGAAGTGGCGGATTATTCGATGAGCGACATTGATTCAGTTGACTCAGGTCTGGTTTTCAATTTCAAACTAAAGGTACCCAATGCAATAGAGAGGCAAGGCGATTTAATTTTTCTCAACCCTGATCCACTGAAGCTGCCCGGCAGCTGGACATGGCTTGCGAGAGATAAACGAAAATACGATATAGAATTCGATTATCCACGAACTATCAATAAGAAAATTGAGCTAGATTTTCCGCAAGATAAATACTCGATTCGGACTTTGCCAAACGACGCCTACTTAATAAAGAAAGGGCTTTATTTTTCGGAAAACAACCAGTCCGATGGAAATGGCCATGTGACCGTAAAAAAATCCTTCTCATTGCAGTACAAATATTACAATGCAAATTATTTCAAAGACATGAAAGACTTTATAGAGTCGATGCGGAAAATATCTCTTGAGAAAATTATTTTGATCGCAAAATAATTTCATTTTGGGAAACGTATCCAAGCCACAAAATAATTGGCTCATTGTTTTCAAGAATATATTGCGAGGGTGTGAAAATCAATTTCGTTTTGAGAATTTCAATGAGTATTTTTGATCAAAAGTAGCTGACCTGTTGCAAACGCAGGAAAAACAAAATTAGAACCGACAGCCCAATGAAACCTCTAATGAAACATAAATTATTCCTTGCAGCTTCTCTTACGACGTTTCTTTTCACATGTTCAACTCTCGCTGGAAACAGGGTCAAGATCGGCGACGAGATATTTGTCGAGAAATATCTCGGAATGATCAAAGGAAAGACTGTCGGCATCATTACAAACCAGAGCGGAGTTCTGCAGGACGGTCGTAATATTATCGATGTTCTCTCAAAAATTCCCGGAGTAAAAGTAGCCGCTCTCTTCAGCCCGGAACATGGAATAAGAGGACAAGCTTCGGCAGGCTCCATAGTTTCTGACACAATCGACGAGAAAACAGGAATACCGGTTTATTCGCTTTATGGAAAGACAAATAAACCGACTGCGGAAATGCTTAGAGGTATCGACGTCCTGATCTATGACATCCAGGATGTCGGTGTGCGCTTTTATACATTCATCAGCACGCTCGATTTGACTTTAGAAGCGGCGGCAGAGAATAACATCAGGTACATTGTCCTTGACAGGCCAGACATGATTCGGTCGGATATGGTTGAAGGTCCAGTCCTCGTCGATTCACTCAAATCATTTGTCGGAATTCAGCCGATTACGAGCGTTTACGGAATGACGCCGGGCGAATTGGCGACCATGATAAACAATTCAGGCTGGCTATCAGGCGGAAAGAAAGCCGATTTGATAGTGATCAAGATGGAAGGTTATCACAGACAAATGTGGTATGATGAAACTGGGCTCAAATGGATAACGCCGTCTCCAAATTTGCCCGACATACAATCTGTCGAAGTTTATCCAGGTTGTGCCCTGATTGAAGCGACAAATGTGTCGGAAGGTCGCGGAACAAACAAACCATTCGAATATATTGGAGCACCTTTCATTGACGGAAAAAGGCTTGCAGTCTTCCTGAATTCACAGCATCTTGCAGGCGTGAAGTTTATACCAATCAACTTTGTTCCTCGCACCCTTCCATGGGCACCCAAGCCTAAATGGGAAAACAAAATTTGTCAGGGTGCAAATATTTTAGTGACAGACAGAAATAAATATAGACCCGTTGAAATGGGGGTAACTCTTTTGTGGGCGATTGAAAAGCTTTACCCAGATTCTCTGAAAATACGAAATTCTGGTTTCGATAAACTCACCGGTACACCGATAGTAAGGCTCTTGCTCCAATCAGGCGAAAGCCCGCAGAAAATTATATCATCATGGCAGGATGAAACTCACAAGTTCGAAGATTTCAGAAAAAAGTTTATCCTTTACCGTTAGGCTAATAAGTCACTTTCTCGACTTTTCCGATTATCTCTTCC
Organism: Candidatus Kryptoniota bacterium; assembly: GCA_049278975.1. Lineage (GTDB taxonomy): Bacteria > Bacteroidota > Ignavibacteria > Kryptoniales > JAKASW01 > JAKASW01. The sequence continues at coordinate 13,454 of JBAPNE010000154.1, read as the reverse complement.
TGAATTCTTATATCTTCCTCGGGACGTGGAACATTCACATTGAGTTACCCTATGAAGGTCAGACTATCAATTTGGAACAGTCGCATGTGTACTATAAGATGACTACTTAAGGTAAATGAGCCGCTCTAAATTGTATAATTACCCAAAATTACACAGTACCTACAATTGATATTCTTTTTTTTATCAAGTAAAATTCTAAGTACTTTTCAGTAGCCTAGATAATATTTTTTAATCAAATAAGTGATTGTATATTACAATTAGAGAGTAAATAGCAATCGATTATTTGATGTAAGGCTATTCATGCGACACGGGCTTCTCAAATGTTGCGTGAAGAATTTTACAATCATAAATTCAGGAGAATAAAAATGGCCAAGAAAGGTGACATTCCAGAGACTGAACAGGAATTAGAACAAAACACCTCGGAAGAGGAGTCATGGAGTGAGTTACTTAGGCAATTAGTTTCGCACCTGCGACAAAACAGGACGCTACTGAGACAGGAGTGGGCGCGTCGTATCACACAAGCAAATCTACTGACGGCAATGAGTCAGGATGAAATTTTCGCTGAAGCTACCACCATTTACGACAACTACGTCGAAGCTCTAGAGTCCGGCACTTTCGAGGCACTTCAGGGTTATGCTCGAAACCTGTCTGAACGTATCATCCCCAGAGGAGTCGAAACGCACGAAGTCATAGGGATCGTGCTACTCCTTCGCGATGTTCTCGCACGGTCACTGTTTGCAAAGTACCAGCATGACTTCAGCAAATTAAACCGAATACTTGACGCATACGAACCGGCAGCCAACAAAATTGCAAACACGGTCGCCGTGGGCTTCGTGCAGGAAAAAGAACGAACAATCAGGCAGCAGCAAGAAGCTATTCGTGAATTGTCGACACCTGTGTTGCAAGTGCGTGAACGTTTACTAATTCTGCCTATAATCGGTGTTATTGATCCACACCGCGCTCGTCAGCTTACCGAACAGCTTCTTAGAGGTATCCGAACTAATCGTGCAAAAGTTGTAGTCATTGACATCACGGGTGTTGCAGCCATGGATTCTAACGTTGCGAACCACATTGTACAAACAGTCGAAGCGTCTCGGCTTCTTGGTGCGACAGTCATCGTGACGGGCCTGTCACCTGAAATCGCCCAGACATTAGTTACTATCGGTGTTGATCTGACTAAGATGAACACAGTGGGCGACTTGCAAGGCGGAATTGAAGAAGCAGAAAAACTTTTGGGATACAAAGTGATCATCATAGGCGAAACACCAGCTGTGGATTGAGACAACTTGAGGAGATGACAAGTGGAAGTTCCTATACTGAAACAAGGCAGCTATTTGATCGCCACTATTCAGGCTGCACTATCTGACGCAGATCTTATAAGACTGCAAGATAATTTAGTGGAACAGGTCGGGAAATTTCGATCCAAGGGTGTAATAATCGATGTTACTGCCCTTGATGTTATGGATTCGTTTGCAACCCGTACCCTTCGCTCGATAGCCCATATGATAAAGCTTCGAGGAGCAGAAACTGTCATCTGTGGAATTCAGCCAGAAGTCGCTTTTGCAATGGTACAGTTGGGCTTGACTCTCAAAGGAATCTCCATTGCACTTGATTTGGAAGAAGGGCTCATTCTCCTGAACAAGCGTGCGCGTGCCAAACAAGCTGTATATGGAAAATGAAATACACAAGTCAGAAAGCGTTGAGTCAACTTCTAATATAGAATTAAGTGGAATAAGGAGGGGCTTGGAAAACGAGATGCATATCCGCATCGAATCCGATAGCGATATTGTTGTGGCAAGAGAAAAAGGACGGTCTATAGGAAAAGCTGTGGGATTCCCAAGCACAGATCTTACAATCATTGCAACGGCTATTTCAGAAGTTGCAAGGAATATTCTTATCTTTGCGAAAAGTGGAGAAATAATTTTAGGGACTTCGGACCAAGGCGAGAGGCGATGCGTCACAATAATAGCTGAGGACAAAGGCCCTGGCATTCGCGATATATCGTTAGCCATGCAGGATGGCTTTTCCACCGCTAGGGGTCTGGGACTCGGACTGCCCGGCACACGACGTCTAATGGATGAATTCCAGATAATGTCATCGCTAGGAAAAGGGACCACTGTAACAATGAAAAAATGGATAACAAAGAATGGCTGAAGGTGGTAATCTTGCGATATTGGAGTACGGCGCCGACTCCATAATTCACCCTGGCCAATCGGAGTCTGGAGACAAGTACATCGTCAAGGAAACTATTACCGGTGCATTGATAGGAGCAATTGATGGATTAGGCCATGGAACAGAAGCCGCAATAGCTTCCGACCTTGCTGTCAAAATTATAGATGATCATGCAGATGAATCGGTAATTACGATCGCAAGGCTCTGCCATGAAAGCCTCAACCGCACTCGTGGAGTTGTTATGGCACTTGCCTCGATCAACTCAACCGAAGACACCTTAACATGGCTCAGCATAGGCAATGTGGAGGGAACCTTCATACGCGCCGATGCTCATGTCGTTCCCGGGCACGAAAATATTTTCACACGTCCCGGCGTCGTGGGCTACCGACTCCCTTCTCTCTTTGCTTCCGTCATTTCAATTTCAAAAAACGATATGGTAATATTATCAACAGACGGAATCCGTAATGACTACGCTCAAAAAATTCTTTCTGACATTCATCACGCGTCGGAATATTTCCCTCAAATGACGGAAGCTCAGATTGGTACCACTACACATGAGGTTGTTGAACAATCAGAAACCTGGATTCAGAAACCTGGCATCGAAAATCAGAAATTAGAAACACGGGACATTCTCTCCCCAAAAAATATGGCGAGTTACATCGGGACACATTTTTCGAAGGGCTCCGACGATGCTCTGGTTGTTGTAGCAAGATATAAAGGAAAACCTGCTGCGGGTTGAAAGCTTGACATCAAGAAAAGACTGAGCAACCCAATAGCGGAATAATAAATTTTTGGATGGACAACTTGATTGAATAACAAGTGCGTAAGGATCTATTGATAAGAAGAAAACAAATAAAAATTCGTGATTTTCACGAGGATGATCTGAACAAAAATTTTCAATCGGTCTCTTTTCAGCATATAATACCAACCATGATCTGTGAGCTATGACAGAGTTAATCTCGACACTGAGTGAAGAGTTCGCCGCAGAGTACAGCAGCGCTATGCAAGATCATATTTCTCACGGAGGCGAGTTTGCTTTGCATCGCGCTTACGAGCTGGGACGAAAAGCATTAGACAACGGTCAGATTATCATAGATGTAGCAAAACTTCATTCTACTGTCTTGCTCAAAGTACTCAACGGGACAAGCCCCGATAATGCAACAGAAGTTATTACATCTGCGGCGACATTTCTATCCGAGTTCCTATCACCCTTCGAAATGACCTTCAGGGGTTTTATGGAAGCCGTGTCAAGCTTGAAAATCGAAATCGGCGAAAGGCAACGCGCTGAGGAGGCTTTGAAAGAAAGTGAACGTTATTACAAATCGTTGATCGAGAACGCGCTGGACATCGTGGCACTATTAGATGCCAACGGTTATGTGCAGTACATCAGCCCATCCGTTGAAAAAGTACTCGGATATGCGCAGGACGAACTTATAGGTAAAAACGTTTTTGGATTCATTCATCCTGATGACGTCGATGCGGTCCTCGAGATTTTCAGCAAGGGTAAAACTCCCGCGCGATATATAGCAAAAATCGAATATCGTATCAGACATAAAAACGGGGAATGGTCGATCTTTGAATCCATCGGGAAGAACCTCCTTGACGATCCGTTCATCAACGGCATCATCGTCAATTTAAGAGATATAACCGTTAGAAGAAGCCTGGAAGACATTCGGCGTAAATACGAATTCATCGCCAACGCTTCGAAGGAGCTGATGGTTCTGATCAACGCTGACTACAAATGTGAAGGGGTGAACGAAGCCTTTTGCACTTCCCTATCGCAAAACAGGGAAGACATTATTGGCAAATTTGTTCCCGACGTTCTGGGGAATAATTTATTTTCTGAAATCTTTAAAGAACATATCGACAAGTGTTTTACCGGAGTCGAGATCCGGTATGAAGGCTGGCTCGAATTGCCGGCTTTTGGACGAAGGTTTCTGGAACTATATTTTTATCCATATCACAACATCAATTCAATTGTTACTCACATTGTGATTGCTATTCGCGACGCTACGAGCCGGGAACTGGCACAACAAGAAATCAAATCATCGGAAGAAAAATACCGAACACTCTTTGAGACCTCAAAAGAGGGAGTACTTCTGCTGCATGCATCAACGGGGGTTATTGCGGATATGAACACATTTACGCTTGATTTTCTCGGTTATCCGAGGACGGCATTATTCGGTAAAGAATTATGGGAAGTAGATGCAGTGAAAGACATCCCGGTATCCAAACTGGCATTTCAAGAAGTGGTAGAAAAAAATTCCGGGCGGTGTGATGAGATTGAACTGAGCACCGCCGAAGGTAGAAAAGTAAAAGTCGAGTTCATCTGGCTCACATATGAGGTGAAAGGTTCCAAAATAATTCAATGTCATTTATGGGATATCACCGAACGCAAAAAATTGCAAGAAGAACTGAACAAAGCCGCCAGGCAACGCACCGAAGACTTAAAGAGGTTTGCCTTGTTGGCGCAACAGGCGCAGGAAGAGGAACGGCACAGAATTTCAAGGGAGCTGCACGATGATATCTGTCAACGGCTCACTGCACTTAACATCGGTATGAATGTTTTTGAAGATGCAATTGGGGAACATAAGCAAATCAGTCTCACGCGACTCCGCTCCGTTAAGAAAGAGATCAACAATCTTATTTCCGATGTCAGAAAAATGTCTTACAACCTGCGACCGTCAGCCCTTGATCATTTCGGTCTCGTCAGTGCCCTTAAAATGTTTTGCGCTGAATTTGAAAAACTACAGGGCGTAAAAGTAAAATTTGAGACGAACATAATGGCACACCAACGTTATGACCCCGATATTGAAATCGCTTTATACAGGATTGCCCAAGAGGCTATAACTAATTCTGTTAAACATGCTAAAGTGAAAATTGCTAATTTCAAAATAATAGAAGAAGATGGACATCTTACACTAACTGTCGTAGACCGCGGAATCGGCTTTAATCCCGCAAGTTTCTACAGTCGTCCAGGTTCTGAAAAGCACTTTGGACTCATTAACATGCGAGAACGAACGGAGCTGCTCGGCGGAACTTTCCGACTCGATTCTGTCGTTAGGAAAGGTACAACGGTTAGTGTGAACGTCCCAATAGGTGGTAGGTCAAATGAAAACTGAAAAAATTAGAGTAATCTTTGCTGATGACCATGGCATAGTGCGGGACGGGCTGCGATCCCTGTTCAAGAGCGACCCAGAGTTTGTTGTCTTGGGCGAAGCTGCCGATGGGGCTGAAGCCGTCAAACTTGTGGAAAAACATAAACCCGATGTGGCAATCCTCGACATCTCGATGCCGAATGTCAATGGCATCGAAGCTACCAAAATGATAAAGAAGGGCTACCCCGACACGAAGGTTCTGATACTTACAATCCATGATAATGAAGAATATATTCAGGAAATGATCCTCGCAGGTGCCGACGGGTATGTCGTGAAGAATGCGGAGAAGCGGGAGATATTTGACGGAGTTCGAGTTGTCGCAGCCGGCGAGACATTCTTCAGTCCAACCGTTTCGAAAGTTTTGTTAGAAGGCATCGTTAGAAGAACGAGGAACAAAGAGCCGCTATCCCTTAACGGAGGAGATAAGCTGACTAAACGCGAGATAGAAATTCTCCGCTTGATAGCAGACGGAATGACCAGCAAGCAAATTGCCGACAAGTTGTCACTAAGCGTAACAACGGTAACAAGTCATCGTTCAAACATCATGAAAAAATTGGGGATACATGAAACCGTTGGGCTGATAAAATATGCGATCCAGAAAAACTTAGTCGTCGTCAAGCAAAACTCTTAAAAGTAAACGGCACAACACAAAAAGAGAAATCAGGAATGTGCCGTCAGTAACCAAGCTCTTTCAGATGTGCGGCGAGGAGCTGAGGATTTTCATCAAGAAAATGTCGCGCAAAAAGTCGTGCCCTTTCAATCTCTGCAAAATCAATCTCAGAATAGATGACATCTTCATCAAATAATTTTACTTTAGAGACAATTTCACCGTGCGGGGAAACGACCTCGGAGCCACCCCAAAAATTTACTCCATCTTCGAAACCGACACGGTTCGCGAAGGCGAGATAAATACTGAGCAAGCGTGCAAAACTTTTATGTTGTTCGCTATTGGCAATATAACCGGGATCTTCTTCCGTACCACCAGAAAGACGAGTCGGACTCGCAGCAGATACAAGAATAAGTTTCACTCCTTGAACAGCCAAAATGTAAGGAAGTGAAACGTGCCATAGGTCTTCGCAGATCAAGAGTCCAAGTTTTCCGAATTTTGTGTCGAACGCTATCACTTCTTTCCCGGGAAGAAAATATCTTTGCTCTTCGAAAATTCCATAAGTGGGCAAATAGACTTTGTAATGGACGTGCTTGATCGTTCCATCTTCAAAATAAATCAAACTATTTCTGATCCCACCATTCTCATCTCTAATTATGGAACCTACGGCGATCGAAATTTCATTACTCAGTAATTTCAGAGCATCAAAATATTTATCGCTGAGTCCCAGCGCAACCTCTGCATTCAAGTCCCTTACGGAATATCCAGTCAGACTCAGTTCCGGAAATAGAATCAAATGCGCGCCATCATCCTTGGCTTGCTCTGCAAATTCAATATGATGTTCGAGGTTGTACTTTAGATCACCAAGTTTCGGCTTGATTTGTCCGATTGCCAATTTAATTGTTTTCAAATGTTGCTCCGATTATTTAACGCTAACGTGCCATGGTTCCGGAAAATCGGAATAAGCTCCAGGCGACTATCGCTATTCCTCTATAACGTCATTCGGAAATTCTTCTTGCTCCCCGGCCACCGGCGGCAATTTGCTTTCTAAAATCTCGCCCACCTCTGCAAGTGATGTCCTAAGTCCATGATAGAAATTACTTTTTGAAAAATGTTCCGAAAGTTTTCCAGCGACGTTTGTCCAAAATTCTTCAGGAAGCGCAGTGATAATTCCACGATCGGCAAGCAACTCGAATTTTCTCTGGCTAAGAAGAATGAAGACAAGAATTCCCGTCTTAAATTTCGTCTTCTTCATTCCGAGCATTCCGAATTCACGCTCTGCTATCTGGCGCGGCGTAAGCTTTCGTTCACTCCAATGTTTCCTATGGCGTACCACCACGCGAATCTCAGCGCATGTTTTCTTCTCGATTTCGCTGATTTGTTCGCTGAGCTGCTGAAGGTCGGCCTTTGTCAAAATTTTACGCTGAATCATACGAAGCTCCTATTAAAAACTGGCGCGATCTTCTTGAGCTTTTCCGTCAGCTCTGCAAACTTATCAAGCCGAAGCGATTGCCTCCCATCGGATAACGCGTTCTCCGGGTGCGGATGCACTTCGACCAGCAGTCCATCGGCGCCAGCAGCGACTGCCGCCAATGCCATCGGAGTCACAAGTTCCCAGCTTCCTGTACCATGGCTCGGATCGACTATAATAGGGAGATGTGAAAGATGTTTGACCAACGGGACTGCGTTCAAATCAAGCGTGTTTCTTGTGAAAGTTTCAAACGTCCTGATTCCTCGTTCGCACAGGATAATGTTGTAATTTCCCTGCGATGCTACATATTCAGCAGCCATCAGCCATTCTTCGATAGTCGCAGACAAACCGCGCTTGAGCAGAATTGCCTTCTTAGTCCGCCCAACCGCTTCAAGTAAGGAAAAGTTATGCATGTTCCGTGCACCGATTTGAAGCATATCCGAATAATCGCTGACGAGTTGAACCGTTTCAGTATCTTTCACTTCTGTAACAACACTCAAGTCAAATTTATCAGCCGCTTCCCGGAGATATTTCAACCCCTCTTCTTTCAAACCTTGAAAAGAATACGGCGAAGTCCGCGGCTTGTAGGCGCCTCCGCGCAGTACCTTGGCACCCTGAGATTTCACGAACTCTGCCGTCTCTAAGATTTGGGATTTACTTTCAACTGAACATGGACCGGCCATTACAACCAATTCTTCTCCACCGACATCGACGTTCTTAAAACGAACTACCGTATCTTCCGGCTTGACGTCACGGCTGACGAGCTTATAAGGCTGGCTTACCGGAATGCACTCCACAACTCCTGGCAAATTCGAGAAGAGACTTTGGTCAACGACTCCTTTGTTGCCGGTAATTCCAATGGCGATCCTCAGTGAACCGGGAATTTCGTGCGGCGTCCAACCCATTGAGCGTACCCTGACTTCAACTTGTTCAATTTGTTCATCCGTCGCGTTTTTATCCATTATGATGAGCATATAAAATCAAATTTTAAGTTTTGAATTCTCTAATTCGAATTGAAGCATTTTGATCTTAAAAATATTCACCAACTTCCGCCGGCTCCACCGCCGCCAAATGATCCGCCGCCTCCGCTGAATCCGCCCCCGCCAAAACCTCCGCCACCACCTCCAAATCCTCCAAAGGGCGGAAAGAACCAACCGCTGCTTCTAACTCCGCGCGAGGAAGTCGAATATCTCCTGCTCCAGAACAACATTCGAAAAACTGGCACAATCAGGAAGAGAAAGAAAAATGGGTTGATCTTCCCCAGTGGCCTGGAGCTTTGCCGTTGATTAATGTCGGCGTGAAATGTCCCGGCGATCAAAGACGCGAGTGCCGTGATGCCATGGTCTATGCCGTTATAGTAATCCCCCGATTTAAATTCCGGGATGACAATCTGGTTCGAGATATAACTGGCGTAAGCATCCGTTACGACTCCTTCAAGTCCATAGCCGACTTGAAGCCATATTTTGTGGTCACCGACATCAACCAGAAAAATAATACCGTTATCTTTCCCCTTTTGACCGACCTTGTTTTTTTCTGCTACTGACATTGAATAAGAAAAAACATCAGCGCCGGGGACGGAGTTCACTACGAGAACAACGATCTGGTTTGATGTTGTGTCTTCATAAGCCTTGAGTCGCGCGTCCAGCATCCCTTGTTCTTCGGGATTAAGAACACCGGCTTCATCGGTTACATATTGAGTTAGTGATGGCACAGCTTGCGAAAAGGCAAAATGAGTTGAAGCACCGATAAGTAAAAAGCTGGCAACTAAAAGCGTAAGTCGTCGCATTTAGAATTGCACCTTTGGAGCGGTGCTCGCACCTTGTTGTGCCTCGAAATAAGGCCGCTCATGAAAACCGCCGAACGATGCGATAATCGACGAAGGTATTCTTCTCACGAGAACATTATAATCTTGAACTGCCAAATTGAACCGTTCCCTGCCGACAGCAATTCGATTTTCTGTTCCCTCAAGCTGCGACTGAAGTGCAAGGAAATTCTGGTCAGCTTTTAGGTTTGGATAATTTTCAGAAACCGCAAGAAGCCGGGTCAATGCTGAGCTTAATGCATCCTGGGCCTGCTGGAATTTCTGAAACGTCTGTGGATTATTCAGAACCTCCGGTGTAACCGTCAGCTTCCCGACGCTCGACCGTGCCGCCGCAACATTTTCAAAAACCTCCGACTCGTGCTTCGCATAACCTTTGACCGTCTCAACAAGATTCGGAATTAAATCGAATCTCCGCTGATACTGTGTTTCCACCTGACCCCAACTTTGCTTAACAGTTTCGTCACTGGATACAAGTTTGTTATACGTTCCGAAAGCCCAGCCGAACACGCTAAGCCCAATAAGAACAATAACACCCACAATTACTAATGCAATTATCGCTCCTCGCGACATGATCAACTCCTTTTGTTTAGTTTAATTTAGATAAGGCTTGATTGAAACTCAAGAAATGTTAAGCTTCTTCAGAATAGTTTTTGCTTTTCGCATTTTGGCAAAAGAATAATTCCCCTAGGCGCTTTCAAAAAGGGGAGGTCGAAACATGTTTGCGAAAAACTATTCGCTGTTGGTTGTGACTATATAAACGCTGTCCGAACTCTTACTAACTGTGTTGATATCTTTGTCCATGACACAATAGTAAAGATAAATCGTTGCGCCGCTGACGCCGGTGATAGTTGCGCCAGACCCAGTGTTTACAATGACGGAATTGATCGCTTTGAAAGTGGCCGTTTGTGAATTGACCGTCACTACGTTAAGCGCGTTGGTAATGACCTTTGCCCGTGAATTAGCTAGAACGACTTTAGATGAACCATTCAACACAATTTGGATGTCGTTTCCAGCTTCCTCAGCCCACTGCATTCCACTAATCCATATGGTGGAGGAGTCGTTGGCAATGATTTGGTTTGCATGGAAAGAATCAACGTGCTTAATCTTTGAAGAACTGTATGCGTTTATGCTACCGACGGTCTGGCAAACGTAAAAGTTAACAACTCCCGATGAGCAGTAACAGCAAGCTCCCCCAACCAAAAATGAATTATATGCCTCGCTATATTGTGATGATTGATGATCAATACAATAACTATTCGTGTAGGCAATCTGAGAGTTGTGAATTCGTAACTGAGCATTACCGGATGTAGCAATTCCCTCGTTGAACTTCGTTGACAGATTAACGCAGTGCATGTTGAAGACAAACAGAGTCTGATTGTTGCCAACCGTGACCGCCGCTCCTCCTGATGTTACGCTTGTATAAAGGTAAACATCAAAAAAGAACACCTGCTCACTTGTGCTTGATGCAGGAAGCTGAACACATGACTGTCCGTTTCCATCTATTGACAGACCGACAATGTAACAATTTCCTCCCCCTGAGTCAGTAGTCCCTTGGATAGCAGCACTGCTCCCAGTTCCTTTTACGATTGTGCTCCCAATCCCAGAGCCAATTAATGAAACGTTTGACTTCAATGTAAGGGATTCGTTATAAACCCCTGGGTAAATATAAATTCCCCATGGGGTACTTGGATAACCAGACCCAAGGCTATTAATGGCATTCTGGATTGTCGAGTAGTAAGGGTCCGTATCCGTGAACGACGGTGATACATATTTTCGATTAGTAGCGCTTATCTGTGGTTGGTTCGCCATAATTACGCTCCTGTTCCTATTTGATTAGTGCCATCTGTTTTGTGTTAACGAGAGTACCTTGAGAAGAAGTCGATATCAATCTGTAGAAATAGACTCCACTTGGGAACTTCGATGCGTTCCATGTTACTGCATGCACGCCAGAGGTTTCTTTCTTGTCGACGAGTGTTGCGACTTGCCTCCCAAGAACATCATAAACCTTCAGCATCACATAGCTGGCCACCGAAAGCTGAAAGCCGATTGCTGTACTTGGATTAAACGGATTTGGATAGTTCTGAAAAAGATAAAAAGAGGTAGGCTGATCTTTGGGTGTCTTCACAATGGTCACTCCGCTGTCGGTGGTGTGAAGTATTACTCCATTTCCAACAGCCCAACCATCACTCTTGTTGAAGAAGAAAATGGAGTTGAGGGCAGTGTAACCGGATGTGTCGGAGCGCTGAATATGCCATGTCTCACCGCCATCGGTAGTGCGCATTATTCCTCCACTATCGTCGCAAACCCATCCGTTTAAGATGTCTACAAAAAAGACCGACGAGAAATTGGGGTATCCGGAACCGACGTGATACAACCGAGTCCACGTTTTCCCTCCATCAACTGTTCCACTTATGCTGGCTCCACCAGCAGCCCACCCCCTCAACGTATCAAGAAAGTAAACGGATTGCATATATTCATTGGCTCCGTCGTTAAACGATTGCCATGTGGCACCACCATCGTTGGTTCGGGAAATCACATAGGCGCCGGCAACCCACCCATGAAGCGTATCAGCGAAATATCCTTTCTCCTGATAGCAATAATATTCGCAGGTATCCCCTTTTTGCTGTTTCCATGTCATTCCGCCATCGGTGGAGTGAAATATTCCAGAGATTTCTTCGGCACCCCAGAGAGTCTTTCCTATAACCCATCCGTTAACACTATCGACAAACTGAATGGTCAACAAGGAATACGAATAGCCCACCGTGGAGTGTTGCCAGTTCTTCCCTCCATCTATTGAACGGCACACCTCTCCATAGTTACTTGACGCCCAAACTAGACTATCCCCAACTGCTGACACACTCAAAAGCCCTCCGATTGCGATCTTATGTTCAACCCAATTTTCTCCTCCGTCAGTAGTGATGAAGATCGCGCCGCTTGTATCAGGTGACCATCCAATGCTGCCTGCCATGTAACCGTGCAGACTATCAAGGAAGATTATCTGGTTAAACCAAATACTGTCGTTTTGCATTGTCGTTATCCACTGAGCACTCGATCGGACACTCAGTAAAGCCATACAAACAAATGCAACGGCACTAATCCTAACCGAGCTCCTCGAAAGTACACGCTTAAAATGTCTTGGCATGATCTTCCTAATCTTACTCACTATTTGTACTAAATACATTGTTGCCCATGCTGTCTGATGAGAGAACAACATTGGTTACGTTTTTATTTAGAGCACAATAGTAGAGATAAACTGTAACTCCATTGTCGCCCGTTATGGTTGCTCCCGAACCGAGGTTATTGAATTCTGAATTAAAGGCTTTCAAGATACAACCATTCCCGACATTAGCCACATAAGAAGCAACCTGGGCACCTGCCCTGCTATTCGAAACTACTATTTTGGAGCCTGTACCACTTAACTCAAACACGATATCAATATTCCCGCTTGAAGGATTTGGAACCCATTCACCCCATTTCATGCCGCTGATCCACATGTAAGCACCTTGTTCGACCCCTAGTGTGCCATCATGAAATGATTCGACATGCTTTACCTTTGTAGTGTTACCTGAAGCAATAATACCACCAACAGTCTGGCTGTTGTAAATATTAACCGTCCCTGAGGTGATGTCCATTGTGTGACCGTTTGATGTAAGGATGCAGTTGTAGAATTCACTATACTGAGACGAGTAGTGCAATAAGCACTCGGCGTTGGTATTTATTGTCGATTGCCACATCCTCAAGTTACCGTTGCCTGACACTTCTATGCCGTTATTAAAAAGAGTAGGTGCAAATCGGCATGTGAATCCAAAACAGCTGACCAACTGATTGTTTCCTATGGTTAAGGCAGGAGAGTTCGGCGAAGAAGAGGTAAGTACATCAACGTCTATGACAAAGTCAGTTTTCTGATTTCCCGAGTTGCCAAAGGAGATCGCAGACTGACCGTTCCCGTCGATTGTTATATTACAAATGTAACACTGCCCTGCTCCGCTGTCAGACGCAGGACCAGTAATCGCAGGCGATGACCCAGTTCCTTTCAGGATTACATCATTTATCCCGGCACCAATCAATGAAACGTTTGACTTCAAAGTGACAGATTCGCTATAAACACCCGGGTAGATGTAGATTCCCCATGGAGTATTTGGATAACTAGACCCAAGACTATTAATTGCATTTTGAATCGTTGAATAATCTGGGTCAGTGTTTGTAAATGAAGGAGAGACGTAC
>JBAPNE010000153.1:0-2165 GCA_049278975.1 Candidatus Kryptoniota bacterium | reverse complement strand
TGGAAGGGAAGTGGCAGCATTAATTAATGAACGTCAGATTCCGGGAAACTATAAAGTACCTTTCGATGGGAGTAAATTATCGAGTGGTGTTTATTTTTACCGATTGTCGGCAAATGGATTCACCGCGACAAAGAAGATGATTCTGGCGAAGTGAAAATGGGTCCCCGCCGATCGAAGATTATGAACACTGGAACCGCAGTCCGCTTTATTCTGACAACACTCCTATTTTGTTGCGCGCCAGCTTTCTCACAGACTCGCTCGGAGTTCGACTCGACTCTTGTTAGTGTGAAATCCCTTTTTGACGGCGGATCATATATTTCTTCTGAAATACAGGCGCGTAGAGCACTCGAAGAAAAAAACCTCTCAGATTCTCTGCGCGTGCAATTTGAGAAGTACGTCGCTTTTTCGCTAGTCGCTCAGGATAAAAATGATGCCGCAGTTGAGCATTTTGAAAATGCGCTGAAGGTTGACTCAACTTTGACACTTGACACGGAGCTAACATCGCCAAAAATTCTCGCTGTGTTTGATAAAGCGAAAGCTCAGTATTTGTTCGACAAAAGGAAAAATGGATTTCACCGAAAACAGGATTCCACTTTGCCACCCGAAGGTTCTGGTGACCAAGATGGTGGTGGTACAAAGCAAGGTCCGACTTTCAGAGCGATGTTGTTTCCAGGCTGGGAGCAGGCCTATCAGGGTAAAGAAACCAAAGGATATATCCTTTTAGCTGCGGGAACTGCCGCCGCTGTTTCCGCAATGGCGTCTGATTTGCTGCGAAGTAATGCTCGCTCGAATTATTTATCAGCCATGACGCCTGAGCTTGCTTCAAGCAGGTACAAAACATACAATCTTTACTACCATGCCGAATACTATTCTGTTTCAGCTTTTGTTTTAGTATATGTCTATTCTGCACTTGACTCTTTCGTGGATCTCCCACCATTTTTCAACGTCGATTACTCCCCGAAAACACTCGCAGGAAGAGTCTCTTTTCTGCTTCACTTCTAAAAACACCCGCTTAATTTCTAATTCTTTCGCCTGCAACCATTGCACGTTGAGATGCAACCTTTGCATTGCGTACCATGATAAAGATTATTATGCGCATTTCGTGAATTAGTTTGACTGATTTTTGCGGCATGTCCTTTGATGCTATTATAAGAAAAAATATTGGAAAAATGGAGGTTTTTATGCTAAGGAAAATTTATACTCTCTCACTTCTTGCGATTACGGGAGCGATGTTGATGGTCAGCGTTGTTCGGGCTCAAGGGCCTATGATTCCCGCCCCTAGTTTCACATTGAGTGCAGTCTTGGATAAGGGGGGGCTGGAGCTTTCCTGGCAGCAACCTGCAAATTTTAATGTAGCATACTATATAGTTTATCGTGGCATCGGTATTTTTGCAGTAACGCCGACGGACACACCGGTTTATTATAATATTATCGATTCAACGACCGAAACGTCGTATGAAGATACGGATTATGCTATTCCTCTTCCCTCGGATGGTTATTTGGTGTATTTCGTTAAGGCGTTCAACGATTCTGGTCAGTCGGTGTCGAGCAATACGGTTGTTCCGTTCTTGCCAGCCAATTACCAAAAAGACAAAGTCACAATTACTTCAACGCCGTCTCTCAATGCGACTGTTAATGATCTTTACTCCTATCAAGTCACTGCGGTGTCTTCGGATTCGACTGCCGTTCTATCTTATCGTCTCGGCGTACATCCTGCTTTAATGGCGATGGATACGACTGGATTGATATCGTGGATACCTCAAGTACGAGGCTGGCGCGAAGTTGAGGTTATTGTTACTTCAAGTAAAGGGGGAGTGGCGAGACAGGATTTCATAGTCAGGGTAGCCGGGATTAACGGAAAGGTTTCCGGAACGGTGACGGATACTCTTGGAAACCCGCTTGCACATGCTGTGGTTCATCTCTATCAGGCAGGAGTTATTTACCTCGGCACGACGACGGCGATAAACGTGGGGCCGTTCTTCGATTACCAAACGCAGACTGATTCTGTGGGTAACTATTCGATAAGTCATGTCGATGAGGGAAATTATTTTGTCCGCGCCGTTCCACTCGATCCGAATTATTTGCCTGAGTGGTACAACAACGTTTCGGATATAATGAACGCGACGGTAATCCATGTGACGGATTCCACCACTGATTACACAGCA
>JBAPNE010000152.1:0-26329 GCA_049278975.1 Candidatus Kryptoniota bacterium | reverse complement strand
CCCTATCAGCAGTGAGCTGATCACGAAAAGCGCCGCGCCAATTGTGTAGCTCATCACTGAATTTCTAACCATCTTCGCACGAATGCGGAGATGCTTCAATTGCCGAACGGTGCTCTCGAGACGAAGGTCTTCCTCTGGCGCAGCACCATGGTCCGCCGTTTTTATGACGAGGCGGCGCTTCTCGTCGTTGATGAGACGTATTCTATTCAAGACATTTGAATATTTATTGTTCGCACCGAGAATTAAAAGTCCACAGGCGCTGATCATCACTGCCGGCGCAACCATGAGCTGTATGACTTTAGAGGCATCGATAGTTTGGTCAAGCAGAATCATATTGAAGTCCCGATCTTATTAAAGAATGATTTTGTATCATAATAATATAACTATGGAGGTCGGAAGCTGGAAACCAAATAAGTAAATAGTTCATAGCTCTTGGCTGATAGTGAGCACTGCGACCATAATAGTTTTGTTTTGAGCAGCCCTTCAGGCTTTCACCTTTTGGAATTTTATGAGGAATACGCTTGATTAAGTTCCCAAAGAAGTTCCAAGTGTTCGAATGACAATCTCGCCATGTGACTTACATCACGCCATGGTATTTTTTTCCTGTTGGCCTCTTGACAATCGTTCCAACTTTCCCTAAACTGAAATGAAAGCTTCCGCAGTACCAACATTAAACTGTTTCTTTCAGCCGTAGGCTGATGAGCCGATGGCTCAGTTTACATTGTTTAACACAAAACAGGGCTATGCGATGAAGAGTGCTGTAGCGGTAATTGTAATTGCCATTCTGACGGTGAGTTCACTTACGGCGCAGGTGCATATCAAAGAGAGCACAACGATTGCGCCAAAGCAGGCCAAACGAGTTCAGGATGGAGGGACTGACAATCATACCATCAAATTTGAGTTTGATTGGGACCAAGGCGCAATAGGTGGTGAGGTATGGTACGGTGGGCCTTGCATGGGCGGGACAACTATCAGGGATTCTATTAGTCCCATTATTGCAACCATTCCTTCAGCACCAGTGGGATATTACGAGTTTAAGGCAGACCCGCTTATGTATTGCGTTCAAATGACATATTGTCACTGGTCATGGAAACTTTTCATAGATGACTCGTTGATGATAAGTGATTCCAGTAGTTGTTTGCTTCAGGGGGATTGTAATGACAACCCCGGCTGCTCGTTTCCGGATGTGTATTTTCTTACTCCGTATTTTTCAACCTTTGATTTTTCCCTTGGGACTCATGAATTCATGCCGGGAAATTCAGCGGGAATGAATGTGAATGGTGATAATAATGGAGACTGTAGCAGCACATGGTCACCTGCAGACCCGATGACATTGACCGTTGTCTCAGGAAGTCAATATGTGTCTTTTCACGAAACGAACTCGCAAACTGGAACGGATACAAAGGTAGGCTCGGTCGTAACGACAACAGGAGGTAATATCGGGCAGTGTATGCTTGTTGCTGATGGCATTGCTCCGGATCCAAGTGGTAATTGGGCGACAATTCAGGCAGTAAGCAATGGAACAACAAAGACAGACTCAATTCAGATATTTCCTCTTGTTGACCACTTTTATGTTTACTCCCAACCGGATACAATCATCCGCCAGGGATGGGCAACGTTGTACGTCCAGGCAATGAATAGCGCCGACAGTGCCGCTACAATTCCTGAAGATGTACCTCTTATTATTACAGCAGGTGATAGCGGTCAATATGGATACATTTACGATAACAATCTGCAATCTTTTGGTCCGTCTTTTCCGTATAGCGAGGCTTCGAGTGGAGCGGTGCAATATTTTTCCGATGGAGCGTCTCCGGGCGATATGCAAAAGATCGCTGTGACAGTCACAGACGCTAACGATCCGAGCAAGAGCGGAGCTACAAATCTATTTCTTGAAGGAGACATGGTAGTACAAGTAAATCCTTCTGAGATATCACCAGGCGATACTGCTTTAATTGTCGTGAAACAGAGAAACCAGGATGGAAGCCTATCCGATTTCTCACCGAATCAATCCTTTGAAGTCGGAATAGATAGTGGAAGCGCTTATGGAACAATTCTATCATCTGGTAGTACAGGAGGATATTTTGCATCCATACCTCAGCCGTTCCAATTCATAGCTGCCGACAGTATAGGCGCCGACTCGGTTATGGTAAGTATAAGAGTCGGGTACCAGCCGGCGATGGCTAGTTCAACAGTGCCAGGTGGAAAAGGAAAATTAGGGCAGAATATGAAAGCAAAGCCCTTAATGATCAGCACCAAAATTGAAGGACCAGGTCTCAAATCATCCGCAAATAAGGTGAGTGCTAACACGAAAGGTTATGAAACTGTTTCGGATGATAACAGCTTTACTTTGCCTGATTATGGGACAGGATGGGTGGAAATAAAGGAGAAGGATGAATGTAACTACGCGCAGGAGTGTTCAGGTCTTCCATCATATCCGCCTCCTATAAACGTTGTTGGACAGCCAAATGGTTTTGCAGGTGAAACACTCGATGCTTGCTCAGACTTCACTCATAAAGGTGCATTCAGGCCAATAGTACCTACAAATTCACAAGCCATATCAGATTTTGATCCAACTATCTGCATCAACAAGAGTGCCAATACTCTAAACGTGATAGTCCCTCAAATGACGATAAATACCTTGCTGGATCTGTGCTACCAAAACTTATCACTCTACCAACAGGTCACCGATGTAAGCCAGATCCCGCAGGTTGATATTTGTGGCGGAGTTGCGCTGAGCGATTTAATGAAGCACAAAACATACCCGATAGGCGCTGTTGATAGGTACTACTATATTCCTGTGCTGCTCATGCATGAAGATGTCCATATGATGGATTTTGAAAAGATTGTATGGGATTCAAAACCATTAAATTTCGACAACATTTGGAATAGCGTTTTCCGGAACGTTTCATGCAACCAGTATACAAGTTTAGAAGATGCGCAAAGTAAATTAAAGCAGCGGATACAAACAATTTCCAGTTCATTTTTGAGAGGTGTGATCCAGGCATGGAATATGAAAATTGCCGACCCCAATTATGAACAAGATACGCAATCAGATCGTCTAGTCCAGGATGTCATAGACGAATTGGCACAAGAAATTAATGCAAGAAGTAATGCTGAATGTCATTAATGGAGGATTTTAATAATATGAAAAAACATATGTTCCGAATATGGTTCGTGGTCCTGTTTTGCCAAAGCATACTCGTTGCCCAAACACTGACGCCACAACAAGAGCAACAGTTGATACAAAACTTGGATAGTACAGATCCAAATGTAAAGTACAATGCTATAATGACTATAAACGATGATAGTGTCTATGAAGCGATGCCGAAAATCGAGAGCATGATATTTTCTCAAAATGCAGATGTTGTTGTTGAGATGCTTGATGCTCTCTACAAATTCAGATCGACTGAATTGCATGACATAGCCAAGCAAGTATTGGATTCTGCTACTCAAATTGAAAAAAAGTTAGTCTATGAAGATTATCCTCCGGTTCCACCAGTGACGAATGTTTATGGATTGAAAGCAAGGGCACTTGAGTATTTATTTTGGCTCGGAGACTATTCCGACGTTGCTCAATTGTTCGAGATAATAAATGTCAGCAGTTTCAACTTAGCCTGGTACGGGGGAGATTTACTCCCGTTAGTGATTGAACATGTCCCTAGTTATGCGGATAGCGCTAAAGCTGATCTGCTTCAAATCTTGCATGAAACCTCAAACAAACTTGTTCGGTGGAATGCAATGGAAAATCTGGTTAGGATTTACGGTAAGGGTATGTATAGCGATTTGGTTCAATCGGCAACTGCAGACTCAGATAATAGCTTCTGGGCTATGAAATTATTATCGGATCTAAATTATCCTGACTTGCACACGTTATTCATAAAGGAGTTGACAAATGATCCGTTTTGGTCATATCGCAACGACTGTGCTGACTCTTTATTATTCAAATATGGTTCGCCTTCAGACTATGCTATAGTTCAGCAGTATGCACTCACTGAATCGAATGACACAGCCAGAAAGTACATAGGTTTTCAGCTGGAAGATTTCCAGCCTCCTGTTCCATCTCCATCAACTCCTATTCCTCAAATGATCGATAGCTTGACGGCGGTTAAACACCAGGTTTATGACGAGCATTGGATTGGTGATGCCAACTTCGTTCGTGAGTTGGACAATGATCTTGATAATGCACAGAGTCATTTAAAGAAGCGGGATTCCTTGGAGGCATCTAAAGAGGTCGAGAAATTCCAGTACGAGGTGAACAAAGAATATAAGGAGTCCACAAATTCAAATGACAAACGGTTTGTAACGGTCGACGGTTGGAAGTTTCTTTATTACGATGATCAATATGTTATTGTGCGATTGATTAATCCTCCGAAGAGACCGATTGGAACACTATCGAGGCAAATCGACAGTTTGAAAGCAGAACTAAAGCGGCAAGAGGTTCAGAAGGATATTGGTGGTCTACTCCTTACTAAAGACTTAGAACTTTTTATCGATCAGGCAAATAGTCAATTACACCATGGTGATAGTTCTAGTGCAGCTTTGAACATATGCCTGTTTGAACTCCTGGTGGATGAAACGAATGAACTTAGCGACGAATTAAAAACCAAAAGTTATCCCACCACATATGTCAACGATCAAGCGTACATTCAATTGTTTTACTTAGCTAAATATATACTCGAAGAACTCCCACAGCCCCGCGAGCCAATTGATTTACCGGAAGCGCTTGACAAGGAACTACAACATGAGCTGGAAATAATGAAAAATGATGCGGGTGTAAAATAAGGTACGCACGATAAAGATAACGAAGACAGAAGCACTGAGTTAAGAAGATAGGAAGGAGAATTAATCAAATGAGATATGTGGTCATTTTATTGTTGGCTATTGCCGTTAGTGCATCTGCTCAAACACCGAAGGTTGTCTCCACAAAGGCTGCTCCCGAAGGGGCGGGAAGCCAGGTCTGGGAAATACCCTTTGCATCAACTGGCAACACTATTTCGCTGAATGTCCAAAACAACTCCAGCCTTGAAGCAAAGAATGTATCCGTAACGTTCAATCACCTTCCGACATGGCTGAATTTCAAATCCAACTCAGCATCTCTCAAAGATGTAAGTCCCAACTCCACAGGAGATGCAGAGTTCACTTTTTCTGTTGATAAGAAGGCATCCGTCGGAAAGGATACTACATTAACCGCAACGATAAGTACTTCCGATGGTCAGACATGGACGAAGGACATAACCGTCGAAGTTGCAGCACCTAAAGACTATCAGCTTTATAACAACTTTCCGAATCCATTTAACCCATCAACCAAAATTGCGTTTGACTTGCCAGAAGCATCTCATGTGAAATTAGTTATCTACGACATCGTTGGTCGAGAAGTGGCACAAGTTGCGGACGCCGATTATCCTGCCGGCTATACCGAGTTAACATGGAACGGCATAAATAAAAACGGGGTTACGGTCTCATCAGGAGTTTATTTGTGCCGGATAAGCACGGACAAGTGGAGCAGTGTGAAGAAGATGATGATGTTGAAATGATGTCAAAAGTGGGACTCAATATTTTACCAGCTAAGCCCCTGGGACATGAACGGATCTTATTTTATGCTCATTCGCACATCCACAATCTCCGGATCTGCCCCTATTCGTAACGGAGGACCCCATGTACCGACGCCGGATGAAACGTAAATGTGTGTCGAACCTTTCACCAAATAGCCGTAAGCCAGCTCATAGACCATATCGGTGATATAATTAAAGGGCCACATTTGCCCATGATGTGTATGTCCTGAAAGCTGGAGGTCAATCCCGTTTGCCTCCGCTTCATCGAGGTGAAATGGCTGATGATCCATAAGAATGACGGGATATTTTGTGTCGACATTTTCCATGAGTTCTTTGAGCGGGCGTCGCTTTCTTGCAGAACGATCCTCCCGCCCCACGATGTAGAAACTTTCATCCACGAAGACGCTTGTGTCCCGCAACATCTTCACACCATGGTCTGTTATGTATTTGCAAGCCCTTTCGACTCCACCGATATATTCATGATTCCCCGTGATTGCAAAGACCCCAAGCGGAGCGCGGATTTGACGCAGCGACTCGCCAAGATTTTGATGGATCACAGGGTTTAGATCGCCATCCACGATGTCGCCTGGCAAAAGCACGAGATCAGGTGAAAGTGAATTTATTTTTTCGACAATGGATTTAATGCGGCTGCGGCCGATGATCGAGCTGAGATGGATATCAGACGCCATGACGATGTTTAATGTTTTTCTTTTGCCGGCTTCCTTCGCAATCG
The DNA here is from genome assembly GCA_049278975.1 of Candidatus Kryptoniota bacterium. Lineage (GTDB taxonomy): Bacteria > Bacteroidota > Ignavibacteria > Kryptoniales > JAKASW01 > JAKASW01. The sequence goes on along the minus strand of JBAPNE010000152.1, from coordinate 20,044 downwards.
TGATATCGAACGTTCGCACGCGGATGATATGTGCATTGATAAAACCATAAACAAGCACGACTGCTACAATTGAAATGACAACGATTGCCGCCGTGAATGCAGAGCGCGCAGGATTCGACGTAATGAAAGCAGGGAAGAACGGAAGGAAGTGGTTGATGAGCCGGAGCAGGTCAATTGCAGCGACAATAAGAAGAAAATAAACAAACGCCCCGATCCAAAATGAGCCGATCCAGCTCAGCGGTTTGCCCCACACAATTATATCTGCGCGTTCCAAGAAAACCGAAGCGATATACGAAATCGCTAGAAAGATGAATGCAACGACATACACTGCACGAACGGTTCCAATTGGTCGAAGTGCATGAAGACCACGGACACAAATGTAATAGTTTGCTAAGCCGTAAATCGTTAGTATAGCTACGACAATCGATATAAATATCATGGTACGCATTATTAGATATCCTTAATTCAAAAATTAGCCATGACAATTTTTAATACTAAATTTGAGTCCCGTTCTTGGTGCTACGCATGATGAATCATTTCAGTATCTCCTCCAGCTCCGCCGTCCAGTTGCATCCGGGATAATTCGCGCAGCCGGCGAAGAAACCGCGCCTTCCGCGTTTCACTCTTATTTTACCCGCGTCAACCGGGCAGCTTTCTCCGTTTTCTTCAAGGATCGCTTCAATGATTTTTCCGTCGGCGGCGACCGTCATGCACTGATTATCGGCGCACTGTGCCACGATCATTCCTTTCATGTCCTTCAGCTCCAACTTCCCACCGCATACAGAACATCGGACATCGACTTCTTTGCCGCCGGCGCCAGTAAGTTTGGAACTCTTTCTCGGCAAGATGTAATTGAAGACTTTTGCAATCTCCGGTATGCCGATTCGCAGACTGAAGATACTATCATGGTTTAAAATGTCGAAGAGATGCAGAATCTTTCCGTCGATAATCCAGAAAAAAAATTCGGACTTATCGGAAGTGATGAGATTCGTATGCTTGAGCTTTTGCTGAAGGACGCTCATTTCAAGAGAATGAAATTCTTTTGCTGATTCTACTTCTTTGTTTAAGACGTATTTGAAGAATTGCAGTTTCGCTTTGATCGGCTGAACTAATTTCAGTTCTTCGGTGGACTCTTGAATATCTCTCAAGAGAGGAATCGTGCAGTCAACGAATCCATGATGCATCGAAAGCCCGGGAAAATTATTGCCAACATAATTTTCACCGGATTTATTTTCAATCTGAACGGGAGTTACAACTTTGTCCCGTCTTAATTTCTCAAGCACAAAACGCAGCAAAGAACCTTCACTTGCCTTCGACAAGAGATATTCAAAATTGCCGACGAGCAGAAGCCGCTTCCTAGCACGCGTCATAGCCACATTCAGCAAACGTTCACCTTCCGAAACATCTTCGTCATCTTCGCGTTCGTATGTCGAAAGCAAAACGCCGAGCGGGAGCGGCTTATCATCGACGAAATCGAAAACGATTACGTCGCGCTCATTGCCTTGAAATGTGTGGACGGTAGCGGCAGAGATTACCGTGCTGTCTAAGCTCATGCTGTTCAAGACGGCACGCAAAAATTTTGCCTGCGCCCTGTAAGGAGTGATGATGCCGACCGACTTCGCGCCGTGCTTTAATGATTCCACCGCAAGGTCGATCGAAGTTATGCCGGATAAAATGTTCGATCTGCTGTTGGTAGTTGCTTCGCGAAAAGATTTAGAGTTTAATTTTGATGTATCATAAAAAACAACCGGCTCTTCCTTCGGCTCTGCATTTTTTATTTTCTCGCTCGCCTTGAGTCTTCCAGCATAAATCTTGTCGTTGACGAGTTCCATTATCGGGAGCTGCATGCGATATTGGACTTCTAAAATATTCAATCGCGGATGAGGCTTTGTCATGTAGCGATGCATCTTTGTCTCGCGAAAAATATCTTTCGATAGAACGTTTAGAACTCTTGTCGAAGATTGCGTGATCGGCGGAATTTGCATGAAGTCGCCGAATATTGCCACGCGTTTCTTTGCAAGTGATGCCGCATAGACAACATAAGGAAGATACAGCATGCTTGCTTCGTCTATTAGGACTGCGTCGAATCTCCTCGAAAAAACTTGGGAGGCAATCGCTGCTTTCGCCGCCGTGCACGCGACAAGATTCGCGTGTTGAACTATCCTGCTTTCTTTGCCGTAAGCTTCCTCACGAAGTACTGAAAGTTTTTCGCGAAGGTTGGAAAGCTTTTCATGGCTGGCTCCTCGTTTCGCGCCAGGATTTCGAAGTCGTACCATGATATCACGTGTGTCTTTTTCGATCTTTTCGATAGTCGCATAAAGTGCGGGACTCTTGTCGCGCGCGACGTATTGTGGAATAGACCAGGGGAAATCCTCGAGTTCTGTGAGCCTAGGAATGCCGAAGCGAACGAACTTTCCGTCTAAATAATCGTTGTCTTCTTTCAGGTATTCGAGAGTTTTCTGAAGAGCCACATCAACCGCGATATTCGTGTTCGAGACAATCAAAACTTTCTCTCCAAGAGAAGCCAGGTTTGCAGCTGCAAATGCAAGAGTCCGTGTTTTCCCGGTTCCCGGCGGCCCCCATACAAATGAAATTTGTTTTTGCAGGACCGCGCGCGAAGCATTAACCTGAAACTCGTTTAACTCTTGCGGGTCAATGGTGAGGTTTTGTCGTATATCCCGTTCGCGGGATTCCTGTTCACCGTCCTTATCTTCATCGAACAAAGCCTCGATGCATTCTGTATCTTTATCTTCGATTGACTCCAGACGCTCGATAAGCTGTTCGATAAGGAAGAATGGAGCAGTACGGAGAATCGCATGTTCCACGTTATCTCCGATGTGTGTCTGAAGCAGAAGGACGATCCTGTCTCCTTCAACGGAAACAACATTTCCGCGTGTAATTTCTCCGTCAACTTCGATCTCAACCGGCACGTCATCGCCCATCCTTGCATCGTCATCTAACTTGAACTCGTAAAGAAACTCCGCGTCGGCATTGCCTAAGAATTTTCCGTTTGAAAGAGAATAGTTACGGGAGGAATAATTTCTGAGAGCCTCGATCTCATTTTGGAGCGCTGTGATGTACAATGAAATGCGCTTTTGAAGAGCGGGATGATTTTCAGAAAGGCTCATTTCATTTTCTTTGCCACGACGAGAGGCTGCTTATATGTCGAGAGAGATTTTCCATCAGGTCCGGTCATTTCTACCAATAAAATATATAATCCGAACCTAACAATCTTGCCAGAACCGTCCCTGCCGTCCCAAACTATTTTCCCACTTGAGGGAAGGATAGAATTGCTTACCGGCGTTGCGATGAGTCTTCCGATCGAATCGAAAATCCGCACGCGAACTTTCACGGATGTGACAGGAAACGAATAATTGATGAAAGTGAAATCGTCTATGCCATCTCCGTCGGGAGAAAATGGATTCGGCGAAACTGATATTGCGCCGGATGTGTTTCCTGCATCAACAAACAGGCTGTTCCTTTTCCCCGGTGTTCCGCCGCTTTGCGAAACACATGTTGACCAGCTTGACTTATCATTTGAGGGAAGCGTCGGATTTATTTTTTCAAGCGAGCGGCCGGAAGTATTCGAGATGTCGCCGTTGTGCCATGATGGCATGTAATCGACACTGTCAACGACAATCCCGGCCGGATCTGCCAGCTCGACGCATCCGCCAGCATCGGGAAGAGTCAACGATTTTGTAATCTGAACAATACCTGTGTCGGACACGAAATTTAGTATCGAAGAATCGGCAGCAATCACAAAATAATTTTGCGGAAGAAGAATTTCGGGAATAGATGACAATGACCTTGGTTTCGATTGAGTTGAAGATGTCCAAAATGTCCAATCGCTGATATCAATGGAATTTCGCGAAGTGTTATAAACTTCAAAATATTCTCCCATCGGTCCACTGCTATACATGATTTCATTGACTACGATACTCTGAGGTTGGTAGCAAACGTTGACCCATGTCGAAAGAGTATCATTCCATTGACGCTGGTCCTGTTGCTGAGAAATGTTTGCAACTATTTTATAAGCTCCCGGTTGTGACGGTGTGAAAATAAAATCTTCTTTTGCGCTGTCACCCGGCATCAAAGTTATATTCATCAATTGTTCATCGGAGAAAATTATTTTATCATCCATGCCGCTAAGAACTTCAACTGCAACTTCCATGTCACTCAACGCGTTTCTTCCGACATTTTGAATAACAACACTTATGTTTCCGTGCTCGTTCACGTCGAGTGCTTTCGTGCAGCTCAATCTTTTTAAACAAATATCATAGGTGAGTTTTGCGGTGCTGTTTATCATTCCAGGAGTGGCGCCGGTAGAGTCAACCGATTCATGCCAATTGGTTGAATCATCTCCGGAAAGGCAATCGACGCGCTCAAGTGATTTCCCGTTTGCGCCGCCGTAAGATGGTACATAACTCATCGAGTCGAGGAGATTTCCGAGATTGTCATAAAGGACTATCCAATCGCCGCTATTGCTCAGCGAAGGAGTTGACTGGATGATGAGATTCTTGACAGGATAATGAAGCCGCGAAACCGACGAATCATCGCAAATTACAGCAAAGCCTTCTGGAGCAATCACTGAACCCGCTGCTATTTTCTTCGAGCCGCCATGCGTTTCGATTATAAAATTTGATAAATCGATCACAGTGTCGCTCGTGTTATAGAGTTCGATCCATTCCTGTTCGGGGACTTTCGGCGCGTACATGATTTCGTTTATGACTACCGAAGCAGGAGAAAGTCCGACGTTCACCGAAATAATTTTCATATTATTCGACATTTGTTCATCGTCGTAATAGTTTATGGATATGCCAAACTGGTTCGAGCCGAATATTAGTTTTCGCACTTCGAAACTCACTGTTGTCGAACCGCCTGTGGCGATCGGCGGTATTTGAGTCGAATCTGTCTGCTCACCAGTATCGCACAATCCATTCCGGTTTTTGTCGGCGAAAAAAATTATCTCTGCCGAGGTGGATGATTTCAATCCGCGGTTTATGATGGCCGCAGAAATCGTTATGCTTCCTCCGGACTGAATGGGGCAAGGCGAATAACTTATCGTGCCGACTGCCAGGTCAAAATCTCGCGGAGTTACGCTGTTGATTTTTGTAGGTGTGCTTTTGTTGGAATCGGTACAGGTCTCGAAATTTTGCGGATCGTTCGAGTCCCCTGTCGGCAAAATCCTTTCGAGTGATTTGCCGCCAATATTTCCGCCCCATGACGGCGAATAATTCACGCTGTCGATTAAATCGCCGCATGCATCATGGATCGCAACAATATCGCCCGTGTTGTTTAGCGAAGGAATCTTCGCGACCAAAACTTTGTCGTGTATTTCGGGATGAATGCTGAAGAAGCTTGAGTCGTGAGCGACAACAACATATCCTTTCGGCGGCAATAGATAGCCGGACGACGCGATTTCAGCTTTCGTATTCGAATTGTCCGACAAAGTAAAACCGTTCAAGTCGATGGAGTCTTGAGATGTATTAAACAATTCCGCCCATTCGCATTCCGGACTTTGTGGAGCGTACATTATTTCATTGACGACGAGACATTTTACAGGATAGGAGAATTCTAAGTTTGACCATACGAAATTATTTGTTGTGTCTTGATCGGAGGTAAACTTAACGACGGCAAGAGCATTGAGTTCGCGCAAGTTTTTCGAAGCTATCTTTCCTGCAATCGGGATATTCGACAAGTCAATTTGTGTCGAGTCACCCGCGTTGAGCCCGTGTATGTTGTCAGCCTCCCCTGCAAGCTCATCCGGCTGTGGAACATGGTCTCCATTATAATCGAGATAGACTTCGACTTCAAATGGAGATGTGGATCTCGCACCACAATTCTTGACAAGGATTCTGAAAATGGCAGCCGAATCTACCATTGAAAGAACGGCAGAGAAAGCCACAATCTTTAAATCATAATCTTTTTCAGTTATGCTGTTGATTCTTCCCGGAGTGCTGCCTAATGAGTCGACAGATGTTCCCCAGTTTGAGCTTAGAAAAGGCGAGATGTCGGTAGAAATTCTCTCAAGTGATTTTCCATCCGCGCCGCCCCATGATGGTTCATAGAGCACCGAGTCGATTAGCGTCCCGGTCGAATCGTGGATTGAAATTGTGTCGCCTGTATTGACAAAGAATGATTCCGGCAATGTAGGGCAGATCAAGACGCACGTGGGATCTATATGATGGAACGAGAATATAGTGTCGGACTTCGTCAATACGAGAAATGAACCCGGCAAAAAATAAAAATCTGCGCTGGTGATGGTGTACCACCTTGCATCCTTGTTTCTGATCTTCCAGTTTTTTACATTCACGCTGCCCGGTGACGCATTATAGAGTTCTATCCATTCTGGTCCGCCGTTCTTCGGCGCGTACATCAGTTCATTGATCTTAACACTTTGGGAAAAACCACTTGTTGTCATAACAAGCGTGAGAAAAAGAACAATCTTGTTTTTCATTGCCTCCTCCCTGACAAATTTGGTTACCCACAACTGACAGCCGCACAACAATTATGTTTTTCCAGATAATAGCTCTATCAATACATTATAAACTGCGACGAGGTTATAGGGTTTATCAATCATCCTGACATCAATGCTCGACAAATGTTCGTCAGCCGCCGGCGTAAGATACCCTGTCGCAAGAATGCATTTAACATCAGGCCTAATCTCTTTTGCCCTCGCAATCAATTTGTCGCCGCCAAATTTGGGAAGTCCAAGATCCGAGAGTACAATGGAAATTTCCGGATGGCTCTCGAAGAGTTCTAATCCTTCCTCACCGTTGGACGCGGCGACCACGTTGAATCCCTTGTCAGAAAGATATTCGGTCAGCAGTTCTCGCAGCGCGGCTTCGTCCTCGACAACAAGAATTGTGACCGCCCTCGGAATATCGCCAACCTTTTCCGTCTCGTTTGATGCAGACACTTTCTGCGACTTTTCTTCAACTATAGGAACATAAATGAAAAATATTGTTCCTTTTCCGGGCTGACTCTTGACTTTAATGAAACCGTTGTGCGCAGATATTATTGTTTGCACAATTGACAACCCGAGTCCCGTTCCTTTTCCAACATCCTTAGTCGTAAAAAACGGATCGAATACTTTTTCCAGCTTATCTGCTCCAATCCCTTGGCCTGTATCCTGGATCTTCAGCAGAGCATACTGACGTGTCGATTCGCTTCCAATTTTATTTTCGATCTCTGCTTTGTCCGCAATAGCAAGAGAAACCGTTATTGTCCCGCCATCCGGCATAGCATCGCGGGAATTGTTGGCGAGATTAATGATAACCTGCTGAATATCTCCAGGAGAACCGTTGATGGCGGCATCACGGATCACAAATGCGGTGTGTACCAATATGTTTTCTACAAACGTATGTTTTATGATTGAGACAGTCTCCTCCACAATTTCCCTGAGTGAAAAAGTTTTAAATCCTTCCGGTGAGTATCGAACAAACTGGAGAAGTCTCTTCGCAACTTCAGTTCCGCGAATAGCGCTGGCCAGAGCACGCCGCGTATCATCCTGTACCATGATGGTGTTGTCCGGTTTTCTCAAGATCATCTCCAGACTTGCGATGATGACGCCAAGAACGTTGTTGAAGTCGTGTGCAATCCCGCCGGCAAGTCTCCCTAACAGTTCGCTTCGCTGGAGCCGCTTAATCGACTCTTCGTTTCGTTCGCGAATTGTGATGTCTCTAAATATGCTTAGCCTTCCGATATACTTATTCGCCCAATCATAAAGCGGCAAAGCGCTCCTCTCGACGATTGTCCCATCGGCAAACTCAAGCCTGTGCGCCTTAACATTCGCTCGATGTGAAACATCGTTCAAGACTCTTTCAATGAATTCTTCCGGATGCTTTGTCTTGCGTGCCGCCTCAACGAGAATGTCTTCAGAAAAGTTTCCTATAACTTGCCATGGATTTTCAAAACCGAATATCCTGCAGAACTCTGCGTTCACAAATTCGAATTTTTCATTAGGGTCTTGAAAAATTATTCCCTCGTCCAGACTTTGGAGGAGCGTATCGAGCATGATTTTTTCTTCTTCATTTCTTGCAGCTTCACGCGCAAGATTCTCCTCTAACTTTTTCCTGTCTTCTAAAGAAACAAATGCAAGCTGGATCGCTTCTTCACCTTCGTAAATTACCAGCTGAGATAAAACCAAAACGTGAATCGAGCTACCATCTTTTTTCACAAAATGTTCTTCCACAGGCAGAGAGGCAACTCTGCCAACTACGGCCTTCATGAGTCGTTCTTTAACCATCGGAAGATCATCGGGATGGACGAACCGGAGAAGGTCTGAGCCGACTAACTCAGCCGGATCATCATATCCAAGTAATTTGGAAGCCATAGCATTCGCTCTAACTGCCTTAAAGTCTTTGTAAATTCCCAACCCGATCGGCGCATTATTGAATAATTCTTCGTAAAGCTGCTTCTGTGCCGTAAGCTCACTCAGGTCACGAAAGATTCCAATGGTTCTCACTTTCCCATCGAACGGCACGTGAGTCACACTTACTTCGACCGGGATTTTCTTTCCGTCTTGCGATAAAGCAATGAAACCGTACCGAGATTCCAATTTTTCACCACGCTGAACTTTCCCGACACGTTCCTCGATCATGCTTTTGCTTTCGGGTGCAACAAGCTGAAGGAAATCTACGCCTGCAAGTTCGTCGAGAGTATACCCCAATAACTCACGGAATTTTTTATTTACATAAACAAACTCGCGGTCGAGTATGATATAGATTCCGTCGTTTGAGTTCTCAATCAGCGACTCATATTGTTCGCGGATATTAGCCACTTGTTCTAAATGTTTTATCTGCTCTTTTTCTAAAGATTTTTTCCTAAAACCATAGAAACTCAGGCTTACCATGATCACGAGAAAAATGATGGCACCGGAAGTGAGGATTAGTGAACCCTTCATGTATGAATTGACAGATGCACGTATCGGTCCTCTGTCTGCACTCATCACGACATACCACACGCTGTCCTGCAAAAAGATATCTCGGGAAACAAGGCGGAACGAGGTCCACAGAAATTCGCCGGTCTCGGAGTTCGTTGAATCACGCTTCAATGAAGCCGATTCGACTTGCGAAGTTTCTCCTAATATCGTGTCGATCTCGTTTTGTTCATGGCATAAAATACACTTAGCGCGCCCTGTTCGCTGGAATATTTTCTCGTCTTGCCTATTCCATTCGGCTACATTCGACCATAGGTGGATCAACGGGAAACCGGTCTGCGTGTAAAGCCCTACCGATATTTTTTGTTTGACTCCGCCGGAATCAAAAATCGCTTCCGTCGGAGGTTCAATCACCCAATGCTGTTGTACCAGTATAGCAACCGCACCGATGAACTGCACCTCTCCAGGCTTTGTTTCAATAAACAGCGGGTTTCCCATAAGAACTACGTTAGTGCTGGTATCCGCTGTTCCTGCGAAAGGTAGCCCAGAGTATGGACGATACTGGGTGGTGTAAACCGCTCTTGAAATATCAAAAGGCTTCAGTTCCGTTAATACATATTCCCAGAATCTTGTGCCAGAGAAACTGCGTCCCAAATGAATGCTGTCCGTTGAATAAATCACTGAGCCGTCTTTAGAAAATAGAAGAACGGCTGCAACATGTCTTATTTTGCCATAACTATAATAGTTGTCTATATCTCTAATTTTATTGGACAATGATTTTTCGGCGGCCAACTTCCCGGACAATGCCCTTAAATCGTCAGCCCTATTTTCCAGATAATCCTTCAGGTGCAGTGAGATAGATTTCGATGTGAGCTGATTGCTTCTGAAAATTCCCTTGTTCAATCTATCTTCAAGATCACGAGTAGTTAAAAACGCGCCTGCAACAATTGTTGCTATTGCAAAAACCGAGATCGTAATGACCAGAAAATGTGGATGATAGATTATCCGATTATAGAACTGGTTAGTTTTCAGATCATGACCTCTTTGCTACCCAGTTAGATAAAAGCAATGTGCCTTCGACTATTTGCCTTCACTTTCCATACTGGATTGATCGCTTTCCACAAAGCATAAACGCCGATGGTCAATAACATATTCGAGCCAGCCGTCCACCACTAAAGTTGCTATGTTCTTTTATTAATTACAAATGATGAATCGCACATTTAAGCTCATAAAAGACGCAACTGTATCGAGGTGTTTTAAAATAACTTTACGCTCTGGCACTTGACATTTTAACGTCCGCGTTCCAAATTGTTTACGTAATTTGAGTGCGGAGGCAAGGCTGTTTGTGGTAAATGATGATGAGGGCGGCTTCCTGAGCAAAATGATACAGCACCACAAATTTATGCCTTTCCACCAATTCCATCAAAACATCAGAGGGAAAACATGAAATTTGCGCCAACCATAATTCTCGTTTCACTTCTGAGTGCCAGCGCGTGGGGACAAATTGCCGCGTGGAACATCACTTCCTCTGGCACAACTGCTGCCACTATTACAGATGCCAATCTGACGGCGAGCAGTATTACCGTGGCTCCAACGACATCAATTTCTTACCAGACGAGCCCGGGCGATATGTATTGTGGATCATGGTCAACATCCGCGACATTTTCTACAGCTGGTAAATACTGGCAGTTTTCTATCACACCCAATCACGGTTTTGAAGTAACCATTTCTTCTTTGACCTTTAAGTCTGGGTGTACTTCAACAGGTCCGCATAAACTACAGGTGCAATACAGCCTGGACGGTTTCGCGACCGCCAAAACGGCACTTGAGGAAAGCGCCAACACGAACACGTCTTCCCTAACCCAGTTTAGTCTTGATACATTGCCACCCGCAACCTCAAGCACCATAACTTTCAGAATATGGGGGTACGGAGCTTCAAGCACCGGAAATTTTCGTTTGAACAATATTATCATAGGCGGCAATTTAGTCCCGAATGGCGTGGTCAGCAGTGGAATCGGATCTGCCCAAGTATCGCCGACCACGATAACGGCAAAACAGACTTCCGATTTCACGATTAAGATCGCCAGCGACGAAGAGGATACCATCGCTAACATCGTCGTCATAGTTCCTACGGCCTTTACATGGTCGATGAATCCTTCCGATGTTTCTCTGGCCAGCAATTCCTTTTCAAATGCGAACGCCATGGTAAACAACGACACAATAAACATTACGGGCGCGGATGTTACTGAAATTGATACTGGACAAGTAGTGATCCATTCCGTGGCCGTCCCCGATTCGACCATGACAGGAAATTTTCTCGTCGAGACCGCGAGCAATGACGTCTTGCCTTCACCGGTGAATTCACAACTCGCAGTATCCGTCATTAAGATGGTACGCATCATCGATCTGCATATCAATGATTCTTTAGGAGTCCCCATCGCGCCATACCAAATTGGGGCTGTGGTAACAGTAAGCGGAATAGTCACCGCCGACTTCAGCACTTTACCACAGACGAGCCTATTTATTCAAGATGCGACCGCAGGAGTAAATATTTTCAGCTATTCGCATTCTTACAATTATCAAATCGGTGACTCTATAACGTTTACCGGAGCAATAGATCAGTTCCGGGGCGGGATTGAGATTGTTCCCGACTCCTCGAAGACAATCATTCATTCACACGGCAATTCATTGCCTGAGCCAATGCTTCTGACCTGCGCCGATGTAAACCAAACTTTCAATGAAGATTATACGGAGCCTAACGAAGGACGGCTCGTCCGGGTAAACGGAGTGACTTATAATTCCGTGAATACAACGATCACCGATGTTACTGGTACCACTGGTGGATATGTTCCGACCAATCTCATTCCGCCAACAGGCACGTTCGATATGATCGGGATTCTAAAGCAATACAAACCCGGTTCTACTTCAACCATGACACCTCCATATACATCAGACTACGAAGTTGAAGCCAGAACACAGTCTGACATCATCACGAGCGCAGGGCCTGCATTTATCTCCGCGCCTACCGAAACGAACATTCAGCCTAACTCAGTTACTATCGATTTTAAAACCGGAGACCTTTCAACAGCCGTTGTCAAATACGGTGCAAATTCTGCCTATAAAGATTCAGTTGTGGTTACAACATCCGATACTACTCACGACATTACTTTGAATGGATTATCGCCCGCCACAGTGTACCATTATCAAGTTTCTGCCACAAGCACCTCCGGAACAAATCAAACCGGTGACGCAATCTTTAGCACCGCATCTCCTTCTGGCACATCAGGCGCCATGAATGTTTACTTCAATAAATCCGTTGATACTTCAGTTGCCAAGGGCGAGATCGCTCAGACGGTAGACATAGCCGGCAAGTTTCTCGCGAGAGTTAACGCGGCCAAATATTCGATCGATCTCGCACTGTACAGTTTCAGCGGAACTGTCGGCAGTAACATCGCGAATGCTTTGCTAAGCGCGAAGAGCCGCGGCGTAAAAATAAGAATGATCGTTGAAAACGATAATGCTGGTACAGCACCAATGACCACGATGAGGAATAATGTTCCGTTCATCACCGATACTTACGACCCGGTCGACGATGGAACCGGATTGATGCACAACAAGTTCGCAATATTTGATTTCCGCGACACAAGCTCGTTTACCGACGATTGGGTATGGACAGGATCATGGAACGCCACCGATCCCGGTGACAATGATGACGCGCAGAATTCAATCGAGATACAGGACAAAGCGCTTGCGAATGCTTACACAATGGAGTTCAACGAAATGTGGGGAAGCTCGACAGGCATTCCTGATTCTACTCAATCCCGCTTCGGTTTCGACAAAAGCGATACCACGCCGCACAAGTTTAACATCAATGGAACACCAGTAGAACTTTACTTCAGCCCGTCGGACCAAACAACTCTTCATATTTATCAAACACTTGCGATCGCCACAAGCTCAATCAATATTTGCATGCTCACATTTACTCGCAGCGATCTTGCACAGGAGCTCGTTTTGAAAAAGGCCGCAGGTGATAAAGTCAGGGTCGTCATGGACAACAACACAGATTCAGGCAATCAATTTAGTTTCCTGCAGACAAATGGAATCGATGTGCATTTGAAGGGAAGCGCCCTCGGAACCGGCCTTCTTCATCACAAGTATGCGGTAATCGATGCCGACAATCCTAAGGCTGATGATATCGTCATAACCGGCTCGCATAACTGGTCAACTTCCGCGGAAACCATGAACGACGAAAACACTCTCATCATTCATAGCGCCCGCATCGCAAACCTCTATTTGCAGGAATTCAAGGCAAGATACATCGAAGCTGGTGGAAGTGATAATATACTCGGTGTGAGACAGATTGGGAATAACATTCCGAAGTCGTTCGGGTTGAGCCAAAATTATCCGAACCCGTTCAATCCGTCGACAGTTATAAGTTATCAGTTGGCGGCCGCCAGCCATGTTACATTAAAAATCTATGATGTGCTTGGAAGAGAAGTGGCGACATTGGTGGATCAAAAACAAAATGCTGGATATTACAGTTTTTCTTTTGATGCGTCAAAATTTGCCAGCGGAGTTTATTTCTGCCGGATTCAAGCTCAAAATCAGGATGGATCAGGTAAGTTTACTTCGGTGAAAAAACTTCTTTACATGAAGTAATTTTAGATTCCTGTCAGATGTAAAAAAGAACGGGAGCTATGATGCCTCCCGTTTTTTGTTTATATGCTATTTGGGCTATCTGCTGTTGTCAACAACAGCGTTTCGATTAGTCACCCGCGCGTAATTCTTTACTCACTCTTAATTTGAAAACAAATCTCTCTGCCGTTTCATAAACCCCGAACATCACCGCGCTGTAAATTAGTGCGCTGAGAAATGTATTGCCGAAGAAAGGAATCGCCATGGTATAGCACTCGACAAGTCCGGTAAAGGTTTTCGGATAAATCGAGTTCGGAATGATCCACATTCCAAAATTAGTTAGGATGAAAAACAGAACGGCACCGACAACCGAAAATCCCGCAATACGAATCGTCGAGACTCTGGCTTGCATTGTAAGCCCGAGAGCAACAATCAGAAGGAAGCTCCCATAGACGAATGCCATGGAGCCAAAGCCGTAGAAACCGATAACGAGATCGCTCACGAGCAGCGCCGCCAGCGGCACGATGAAGGCAAATCTTTTTTGCAAATAAGCGCCGGCAAAAAGCGCCGTGGAAATTAACGGTGTAAAATTCGGGGCGTGAGGAATCAGCCTCGAGAACGCCGCGAAAAGAATTAAGACGAGTGCAAATAATATATTCATTGTTACCTCCAACCTCTTAGTTCGCTAATGTTAATTTAAAAACTTCTGTGCTAAAAATTCCAAATCCTCTCTCTTAGTTTAACTTAACAATGGCGTTGGCTGCAATCAAGTCGAAGATCAAATTGCGCAGGAACTGCTTTGATTTGAAAACCTTGAGGTTTATATTTAAAAAGTTCTTTAAAAGTGTTTACGGTGCCCCGATATTGCCTAGGCGCAATGACGGGGAGAATAGGGAAGCCGGTGAAATTCCGGAGCTGCCGCGCAACTGTAATGAGCATTAGTTAGCAGCGATGTACCACTATCCCGATCTTGTCGGGACGGGAAGGTGCCGCTAATTGCTCTAAGCCAGGAGACCTGCCGCAAAAACCAAATAATCAACCTTCGCAGGTGAGGTTCGATTGAAGAAAGTTTCCTACCTTCTTTAACTCCCGGCGAAGTTACAACCTTTGAGCTGTTGGCTCATCAGCTTCAGGCTGAAAAAACATAGGAGTGACTTCGATGCTTAAAACTTTTTTCTCTATCTTTATTTTTCTAAGTTTTGTTTTCTTGCACACAGCTTATGCTCAAACTGTTTCTTCTCGCGATTCTTCTTCCGCAGGAATCCACTCGGAAGAAATTTATAATCTCTCCGAGATTGTTGTCTCTGCGACGAAAACGAAAACTCCTTCCGTCGAAATAGCAAGTTCAATTAGTGTAATTGATTCGGCTGAAATTGCGGAATCAAATAAAACTAATCTCCTTGATTTATTGAAAGACCAATATGGGTTGATCGTTTCACAAAGCGGTGGCCCCGGACAATTAACTCAATTATATATCAGAGGCGCAAACTCCGATCAGGTGCTTGTCGAAATAAACGGCGTCAAGATGAATATGCCGGACGATCCCGGCAATTCTTTCGATTTCTCGTCGATCCCTTTGGATAATATCGAACGGGTTGAAATACTTCGTGGGCCGCAAAGTACTCTTTACGGTTCCGATGCGACGGCAGGCGTGATAAATATAATCACAAAAAAAGGCAGCGATAAGCCGGGTTACTTTGCGACTTTGGAAGGTGGTTCCATGGACACTTACAAAGGACTCCTCGGTGCCAACGGCAAGGAAGGCAGCGCCGATTATTCGCTCACTCTGAGCAAAACAAAGTCTGAGGGAATTCCAGCTGCGGATCAAGAATTCGGAAACACGGTGCGCGACGGTTACCAAGATTATAATCTATCTTCCAACTTAGGCTGGGCTGTTAATAACGATGTCGATCTAAATTTTTTTGCGGTATTCAATACTGGACAAGTTGGTCTCGCACAGCACGGCGGTCCGCTCGGCGATGATCCAACATACTTCGGCAATCATGAGCAGGGAGAATATCGAGCTGAAGCAAATATTGACCCATTCCATGGCACATGGCAGCAAGTGGTTGGTTTCTCTTTCATGAGAGATCTAAGACGGTACAGCTACGATTCAACGGTGAACAACCCGGCTTCATCAACAAGTTTTTACTCTGGTGATTTTTATCAATTGGATTGGCAAAATAATTTAATATTAATTCCGGCAAATGCGTTGACGTTCGGATTGGAAGCGAGCAGACAAAGTTCATCATCGGACTACTCTTACATTTCAACTTTATACGGCAACGACAACTCTAATCTGCCGCTGGTTGATCTAAATAATTTATCGGGTTATTTCCAGGACCAAATCAACATCCATGATAACGCTTTCACTACCGCAGGTCTTAGATATGACAGTTACAGTAAATTCGGCTCCGCTGTCACCTTCAGAATTACTCAAACTTATCTTATCGAAAGCACCGGCACAAAACTCAAAGCGGTTTACGGTACCGGCTTCAAAGCTCCGACTCTTGTTGATCTTTACGATCCTCTGTACGGGAACAAAAATCTGAAAAGTGAAACAAGCAAAAGCTGGGAAGCAGGATTCGAACAATACTTATTTGATTACACTTCATTGTTGGATGTTACCTATTTTAGCAACACTTTTGCAAACATGTTCGGTTATGACAGTAATTATGTAACAATTAATATTGGCAAAGCACAAACAGACGGACTTGAATTTTCTTTCACGGAAAACTTGAATAGCTCATTCAAAGTGAACGCAAGTTATACATTTACTAATGCGAAAGATAAAACGCCGGGTTCGCCGGTCGAAAACCTGCAGCTTATCCGCAGGCCCAAGAACAGCGCATCGTTCGGATTGAACTATGATTTTTTAGACGGCTTTAATTTAAACGCCGATGTGGTTTATATGGGCACAAGATATGATGAAATTTTCCCGACAACCCGGGTGCAACTTGGGGCTTACGCACTGGTAAACATATCCGGATCATACAAGATTTCTGAGCTCGTTAAATTTTATTGGAGAATAGAAAATTTGCTTGACGAAAAATACGAGGACGTATATGGATATGGAACGGTAGGAAATGCAGGATACATCGGAGTTAACTTAAACATTAGATAAGTATCAGAGCAAGGAAATCACTTTGAAGTCAGACAAGCAAAAAGCGGTCATCAACTGGAGCGGCGGCAAGGACTCCGCGCTCGCATTGCACAGGGTATTGACCCACGACGACACCGAAGTGGGATACTTGCTCACAACGGTGAATGAACATTTCAACAGGATCTCAATGCACGGAGTTCGCACTGAGCTGCTTGATATACAGGCAGAAAGCATTGGAATTCCACTTCACAAGGTGCTCTTGCCGGAGATGCCCGACATGGAAACTTATGACCGTACCATGATGCAGACCCTTCAGAAGCTCAAGAGCAAAGGGATCACTGCGTCAATTTTTGGTGATATCTTTCTCGAAGACCTGCGGAAATACAGGGAGACCCAACTTGCGATGGTTAACCTCGCCGCGGTCTTTCCTCTGTGGCAAATACCGACTGATAAATTAATCAGGGAGTTTATTGACATCGGCTTCAAGGCGGTGATTGTCTGTGTGAACGAGGAATTTCTAGACAAAAGTTTTGCTGGGAAAAACATTGATGAAGAATTTATCCGTGATTTGCCACGCGGCGTGGATCCATGCGGAGAGAACGGCGAATTCCACTCCTTCGTCTATGACGGCCCAATTTTTAAGAAACCAATTAAATTTATGAAAGGAGAAATTGTTTATCGCCGGTACGAACCACCAAAGCAAAGGAAACGTACCCAGGATGATGAACAACCGATGCCTTATCCACAGGCGCATGGCTTCTGGTATTGCGACTTAATAAGCATTGATGCCGTAGACCATTGCGCTTTTCAAAAACCAAAAACTTGTCCGTCCTGCGGAGATACGTTTCTTTGCGGTCCTACAAATTCTGGTGGCAAATGCTGGTGCAGTGAACTACCGAATGTTATGACAACTGAAGATGGGAAGGATTGTCTGTGCCCCACTTGCTTGAAAAAGGCAATTGACAAACGATAAGTCGACAACTACTTCCTCGAATATCTTCCCATCATCTCTGCCTGTGCCATTATGTGCCCTTCCATGGCCGACAAAAGTTCCGCCTTCGTGATTCCAGGAGAAAGTTTCAGCATCGTGTCTAATGCGTAAAGTTTGAAGTAATACCGGTGTGTTCCACCCGGAGGACACGGACCACCATAGCCATAATTTCTAAAATCATTTTTCCCTTGGAGTGCACCGTTCGAGACGGATTCCTTCGCGGGAATATTTTCAGGAAGCCCCGCTGTAGCCGGCGGCATATTGAATATCACCCAATGCACCCATGTTCCCATCGGCGCGTCGGGATCGTCTGCGATCAGCGCCAGACTCCTTGCATTTGATGGCGCCGATTGCCATTCGAGCGGCGGAGAAAAGTCCTGTCCATCGCAAGTATAGTTTGAAGGAATCATCTCGCCTTCATTAAAAGCTGTGCTCCTAATAGTGAATTTTCCTGTTGTGGCCACAGGTGTGCCAGAGGTAGTCATTTCATCCTCCTCGTTTTCATTTCTAGATTGGTCTTGGTTTTTTGCGTTGCCGCAACCCATTACGAGAAAGGCAATTAGAATGCATGCAATGTTTTGCATCGAACGCATGATCTACAAATATTCCTTTCTATTTTGCGGATATTTTAAGTTACAAAGAAGAAGGTTGCAAGTGAGCGTGAAAAATTTACCACGGGGATTCATTTTTCGTCCGTGTCCCGATGACCGAATATCTTATTCCTGCCTGTAATCTAACAGAAGGTGTTCCATTGCATCGAACGCTCTTTCGAGAGACGAAACATCAGGGAGAAAAACAATCCTGAAATGATCCGGCTTGAACCAGTTGAAACCTGTTCCCTGGACAACAAGGACATTTTCTTTCTTCAGCAAATCGAGAACGAATCTCTCGTCATTTTTGATATTAAACTTTTTGATGTCAATTCGCGGAAAAAAATAAAACGCACCTTTCGGTTTGGTGCAGGATAAACCGGGAATCGCTCTTAGTCGCTCATACCCAAAGTCGCGCTGCGCTTTCAATCTCCCGCCGGTTTCGGTGTGGCATTTTATTGTCTCGTTTTTGCTCAAGGCTACTGATATCGCATATTGTGCTGGTACATTGCTGCATAATCTCATCGACGCCAACATATTTATGCCTTCCAGATAATTCTGTGCGATCGAAATGTTGCCGCTGAATGTCATCCAACCGACTCTGTAGCCGGTTATCAAATGAGATTTTGAAAGTCCATTCAATGTTACGCAAAGAACATCGTTTGTTAATGACGCGATTGAAGTGTGGCTTGCGTTTTCGTATAAAATCCTGTCGTAAATTTCGTCGCTGTAAATTATCAGATGCTGCTTCGCCGCTAACTCGACAATTTGGTTCAAAATTACTTCCGGGTATACCGAACCCGTCGGGTTATTCGGATTTATGACAACGATTCCCTTTGTACGGTTTGAAATCTTTTTCTTTATGTCGGAAACGTCAGGGTACCAATCTGAACTTTCATCACAAATATAATGGACTGGTTTTCCGCCGGCGAGAACAACTGCAGCAGTCCAGAGAGGATAATCTGGAGCGGGAATTAGAATTTCATCACCAGTATTGAGAAGTCCCTGCATTGCCATCACAATTAGTTCGCTGACTCCGTTGCCGATAAAAATGTTATCGATATCTATCTTCCCCATCCCTTTTTGCGAGGAATAAATTGCGACAGCTTCTCTTGCCGCGACAAGGCCCTTCGAGTCTATGTAGCCTTCGGCTTTTGTAAGGTTTGCGGCGATCTCCGCCACGACTTCATCCGGTGCTTTGAAACCAAATGGCGCCGGATTGCCGATGTTTAATTTTAAAATTTCAAGCCCGGCATCTTCCATTCGTTTCGCTTCGTCTAACACCGGGCCACGGATATCATAACAAACATTATTAAGCTTCGATGATTTCTTGAGGATGTTCATAAATAGTGTTTTTGTTTTTAAGTTCGAATGAAATTGGCAAATAAACAAGAAGAGGGAGCAAGTTTTTGAGAGAACGAGAACCAACAAGGTGTAATGTGGTACGGATATCCTGTCTTTAACTCCTAAGCTTTGTGTGCTAAATTAAAAAATGCTTCTCAGGTTGAAAGACGGTGATACGATAGCTGCAATCGCGACTCCACTCGGCGAAGGTGGAATTAGCGTGATCAGAATTTCGGGACCGGATGCGTTTTCTAATTCCGACAAAGTTTTCCTGGGCAGAACAAAACTGAGTGATTCGCAATCTCACACAGCACATTTCGGAAGAATCGTCGATGAGAAAGTGGGAGTAATCGACGAGGTTGTTGCTATTATATTCAGGAAACCGAACAGCTACACTTGCGAAGACGTCGTGGAGATAAGTTGTCACGGCGGTTATATGGTTACGCAAAAGGTTTTGCAATGCATTCTCGCTGCGGGCGCACGCATTGCCGAACCGGGCG